>NZ_JAALXT010000003.1:0-368355 GCF_011634775.1 Thalassoroseus pseudoceratinae | reverse complement strand
TGCAAACGCAAGAGCATCGGTTCCCCAGCAAACACGTCGCTCGTCTGGCTGAGGATTCCAAGAACAATCAGGAGTTTGAGGCAGAAATTCATGGGCTCGATTGGAAAGCGTGATCTCGAAGGTGTCGCAATCGATTCTGCTCAACTTTAGCTTCCAATTGCTTCCGCACTGCGGGTTTTCGCGAGAATTCCCCGGACCGCCACTTCCTAGCCGTCATCAATCCCCGTAAACTCAGGGATGTGCTGTCGAGCCAAGTTTCTCAAGGAGCGGTGATGCGGATACTAGCACTGAGCTTGGTGATTGGGTTCGTAACGGTCTCACAAACCGATGTTATTGCCGACGATGAAGTCGTGAATCGCGTCAGTGTGGAAGAGTGGGTGGAACAACTCACCGACGGTTCCCGCGCCGAACGTGTCAGTGCCCAACGATCGCTGCTTGAAGCCGGTCCAGGGGTTCTGCCGTGGCTCCCTTCGATTGAGTCCGTTCGCGATCTCGCTGGACGAGAACAGTTGCGACGGATTCGGATCGAGTTGGAGCGTCGTGCCGCTAAACAGTCTCTACAACCGAGTTTAGTGACGTTGCCGTCCACCACACGGCTGGAAGATGCGTTGCGTTCAATTGTCTCGCAAACTGGCAACCAATTGGATTGGGAGCGATTGCCTTCCGAACGGCTGACAGAATCGGTTGAGACGGGTTTTGACTCCGCCCCATTTTGGGAAGTGATGAATTCGCTGGCGGATCAATTCGAGTTCCATTGGCGACGGACGGAATTCGCTCGACACCTCGAATTGCATGATGGCAACGATGAGTCCATCGCCACGGCTCAGGTACTCGGGTCCGCACAGTTGACACTTGAACCAGTCAAAACAAAGGAGATCGGTTCTGATCCGTCCCGACGGTTGGTGCGTCTGCGGTGTCGCCTTGCCGTTGAACCGCGATTGCGACCGCTGTTCCTGCAAATGTCCGCGCGGAACCTTCAACTTCGTGACGCTACCGGGACCGCGTTGCCTTCGTTCAATCCTCAGGCGCAATACGAACTCGCCTTGGGCGATTCCGGCGAGGTGGCGTTCGATGCCGATTTCATCGCTCAAGACGACTCCGTCGATCTCGAGAAGTGCTTGTTTCAAGGGAAACTCCAGCTCACGCTTGCCGCCGGCACAGAGGAAATACGGTTCCGGAACCTCGCGAAATCGCAAGGGGCCTCTCGACGGCGTGGCGGTGTGACGGTGACATTACGTGAGATTTCCGAGTTGCGAGCCGGGAACGATCGAGTCTTCAAGACCCGATTGGCCGTCGCCTACGAAACCGGCGGTCCGGCATTTGAGTCGCATCGGACTTGGATTTTTCACAATCAAGCGTTTCTCGAAGGTCCGGACAGCCAGAAACAACACCGGGAGTCGGGGTTCTCGACAGAACTGGCAACTGACGGCGGTGTGGTCTTGGAGTACACCTTCCGGAATCCAACGTTTGAACTCGGGGAGACTAACTTCGTCTATGTGGCCCCGACCCTCATTACAAAACGACCGATCGAATTTCGTTTCAGTTCATTGACGAAAATGCATTCGTCGGTGAACACCAAACTGAAGAATGGAAAGAACTGATGAACGCCGCGAAAGCTTTAAAAGCTGGATTTCACACGCCGGACATCGCCTGGAAGATGTATCTGGAGGACCTCACCGAAGAAGAAATGATGCTCCGCCCGTGTGAAGGTGCCAACCATATCAAATGGCAAATCGGCCACCTGATTTGCTCGGATCACCGGATGGGTTCAGTGGCTTTTCCGGGGCAGATTCCGGATTTACCGGACGGGTTCGCAGACCGCTACACCAAAGAAACGGCGTCTGTTGACGATGGAACCGCCTTCGATAGCAAGATCGAGTTGCTCCGCGTCGCCGAGGAACAGCGATCCGCGTTGTTCGCAGCCTTGGAACAAGCGACCGATGCGGAACTCGATCGAGCAACTCCCGAAGATTGGCAGTTCTTCGGTCCGACCGTGGGCTATGTTATTGCAATGATTCCTGCTCACTGGATGATGCACTCGGGTCAATGGGCCATCCTTCGCCGCCAGCAAGGACGAAAGCCCCTGTTTTAACGATTCTCCGGACGGAATAACCGGTGATTTCATGAGAAACAGCAAGACATGATTGACACGAACTTCACTGGATTACCCAATGAGCCGACCTTGCCGAAACCGAAAAATCATTACAGCGCGCAGGAAACATGATTGACAGAAACTTTGACGAAGATCGATAATGTACAGCCCGTCAGACGGTCTCCGTTCGTGACTGAGAACGAATCGGAAGCCGTCTGATTATGTGGCTAATTGACAACACGGACGTGGTGAAAACGCAACGCGGGCCTATGTACATTTCATCGCGATAGGAAGTGAATACCGAATTTGCAGGCAAAGTCGTGAAACCGCTGCATTATTGCTCAGTGGTACAACGGTTGCTTGTGAGTTCAAGCGGATGGTTGACGAACCGAGTCTCTCAACTTGTTGGGGCCTTCCCCACCACGATGCCCGCATTCGAAACCTTTTCATTGTCATTCGACGCAAACTGTCTGCCGGACAGTTGCGTTTTTTGGCTGCGCGGTTGCGAATGCTGTTTCCACCGCCTGACATTGTTTGACGCAACGAAGGACAAACCATGGGCCTGACCCACTGGATTCAAAATCTCCTTGGCCAGAAACCTGCCAAGACTCGCCAACCCGAAGACGAGTACGTCCAGCTCTTCATGAGCCGGCTCGAAGATCGTCGCGTGCTCAACGCAGACTTCGGCGTCGTTGGTACCGAGTTGGTGATCAACGATTTCACCGAAACCGCCGACGAAAATCTCACGATCCAAGAGAACACCGGAGCCGGAACGTTCGAGTTCATCCTCTCGGAAGGTCTCTGGGCTGAAGATCCGGCCAATGCCTTTGCCGGCACGGAGATCAGCGGGGAAGGTACGAACACACTTTCGGTCGAACGATCGTTGTTCCAAGGGGCGACACCGACTCTCGAAAGCATCTTGATTGACGACACCATCGTGGGAGCCGGCATTGATCCGGATGTGACATTCAACAGCGCCGATTTCAGCGATTTGGACGGCGATTTGGAGTTGGACGGTGTCGGCAACGTCACCCTCACACCCTTGGAAACGTTGACCGTATCGACCTTCAATGTCGATGCGAACACGATTCAGTTCGAGGGTATTTTGAACGGATCGGGGCTGGTGACGTTGGAGACGGATTCCGTGACCACCGGCGGCACGATTACGCTCAACGGGGCGATTGACGGTGTCGGGCTCACTGCATCATCAGGCGATCAAGCACTAACGGTCGCGGGCGACTTGGGAACGAATTCCGCGTTGTCGTCACTTACGCTGAATAACGTGACGCAAACAGGGGCCGTCAGTGTGGACGATATCGGTACGTCTTCAGCGGTCGGGGTTTCCGGCAACATTACGATCGGAAATACTTCACTGTCGAGTCTCACATTTACCGGAACGGAGTACCAAAGCACGGGGAGCCAATTCTATCGTGTGGCTGCGGGACAGGAGTACCTTTTCAACGCAGGGAGTGACGTCTCCATTGGCACAACGGCGGTCGCCAATTTTAGTTTGGACGCAGGTGAACCGGCGATCCGACTTGCGGATGGTTCCAATCTCGATATCGATGCTGGGACTGGAAACGTCTTGATCGGTGGCGGGATCCGCGGCACAAGTGATGAAACCATTTCCATCAACGCTGGAATCATTCGACTAGGAAACGTCGGCAGTGCGGATGAGGTTCTCTCCCTGAGCACAAGCGGCAACACGCTTGACTTGCGCGGGAGTATCACAACCAGTAGTACGTCCGCCGGGAACTCGGTGTCGATCGCATCCGTGTTCACGCAACTGCAAGTTGGTGGAAACGATGTCGTCATTGATACATCCGCCGGCGACGGAAACATCAGCGTCAACAGTGTGCAAGGGAGTGGTCGTGATTTTACTCTGAATGCAGGCACTGGCACGGTTTCCACAAGCGGAAGCCTGGGATTTCCAGGAGGTGAAATCCATGACCTCGACATCACCGCAGGTACGCTGAATCTCGCAAGCAACATCCGAACCCGCGCCCGTGAAGAATCGTTGGTGGATACCGCGGGTGATGTATTTCTGAACGCATCGACGATCAATGTCTTGACGACAATCGAAATCGATACCACCGCCGACAGCGGCGGGAACGTAGCAGACGGTTTCTTGAGCGTCTCTGGTCCCATCTCCGCCGCCGGACATAATTTGACCATCAACGTTGGAACAACCGATCTCTTTCTGACCGACTCCAACAACAATTTCGGTGGATTGGGAATTACGGCGAACAGTGCGTTTGTGATCGAAAACAATTCCCTGTCACTCGGGAATGTCACAACTCAAAACGGCCTCGACTTGGTCCTTGGCTCAGGAACCTCGACGCAGCAACCTGGGACCAGCATCAGCGGTGCGAGCGATTTGACCAAAGCCGGTGCTGGGACACTCGCATTTTCGCAAACTAATACCTACTCCGGGGCAACCGTGGTTTCCGACGGGACACTGACGGTGTCTGGTGGGTCGGCGATTGCTGACACGAGCGATGTCAGCCTCGCGGCATCCGGTGCAACGCTGCGATTGGGGGCAGACGAGACCATCGGTGTCATCAGTGGAGTTGCCGGCACGACGATCGATTTGAATGGAGACAATGCGTTGACAACCGGCGGATCCGCCAACTCGGAATTCGCGGGAACGATCACTGGCACCAATTCGCTTGCCCAATTCATCAAGGTTGGCACCGGCACGTTGACGCTCTCCGGAACCAACACGTCGACGGGAACGACTGTTGTCTCTGAGGGTGTCGTGCGAGTTCAGGGAGACGCGGCCATTGCGGATAATGCGACGGTGTCTGTCGGAAGCAGCGGTACGTTCGATCTTGATGACTCGAACGAAACGATTGGATTGCTCAGCGGTAGCGGTTCGACGACTCTCGGCAGTGGGACTTTGACCGTCGCACTGACCGGCGGCAACGGCGACTATGGGGGTGTCATCAGTGGGAGTGGCAACTTGGTCGTTGCTGCGGGAGCAGCCGCATCGTTCAACCTCCAAGGCAATAACACATACACCGGCACGACGACCGTCACGAGCGGAACGCTTCGCGTCAATGGTTCGATCGTTAGTGACACGACTGTCACCGGTGGGACGTTGGATGGAACGGGCACTGTCGGGGCGGTCACCGTGCAGTCCGGCGGAACGCTCGCCCCGGGGAATAGTCCTGGAGTATTGAGCACCAATGACCTGAATCTCGACGATGGTTCGACGTTTGAAGTTGAACTCGATGACGATACCGCAGGCGTACCGACACCCGGCACCGACTACGACCAGGCAGACGTAACGGGGTCCGTCACCATTGGGAACAACGTCACACTGGCGTTGAGCGATCTTGGCTCCACCGCGATTCAAACGGGCGATGTGTATGTCCTCATCAACAACGACAGTGCTGACCCCATTTCCGGGACAATCGCCAACGTAACTTTTGGTGGCGTCGCGCTCACGGACACGGACTTACAGGACGGCACACTCGATGAAGGTGACACATTCACCAACAACTCCATCACTTACCAAGCCTCTTACGCCGGCGGAAGTGGGAATGACCTGACGTTGACGGTTCTTTCCGCACCCGCGATTGTCTTCGGAACCGCGAATGCGGATGATTTTCGCGTTTTTCGAGTCGATGGCACCGACAATACAGCCGACACGGCAGACGACCGCTTGATCGTGGAACGCACGACCGGCGGCACAACAACTGTTGTCTTCGATCAACTGCTTTCCGACGTCGACTTACTCACAATCCGAGGTGGTGACGATGATGACACGTTGACGGTCGACTACACGAGTGGCACCGCCACGGCTGGTGGTAACACGACAAACGGCTATTTCGTGCTCCCCGGTTCCGCAGCGATTGTGTTTGACGGCGAAGGCCAAACGACTGGCGATTCGTTGATCATCACCGAGACTGCGACCGCAATCGACACGGTGACACACTCCTTCACGAATGCCAATGATGGGGAGATCGCAATCACGCCGTCTGTCGGTTCCGTAGCAAACATTTCCTACACCGGTCTGGAACCGATTACCGACAACCTGGACGCCGCCAATCGGGTCTTCACGTTCAACGGGGGAGCCGAGACGATCACGCTGACCGACACGACCAATGCCGGGGAATTACAGATTGATTCCACGCTTGGTGAATCCGTCACGTTCAACGATCCGACCAACACTCTGACCATCAATGCGGGGACCGGCAACGACATTATCATCCTCGAGGACACGATCAACGGCGATACCGACCTCGACAACTTGACGGCTGCCCTCACGATCAACGGCGACGCGGGTGCCGACGAAATTCAACTTAACGCGAATCTCACTGTGGGCTCCGCTACTTCCACCGGTGATATCGTTTTCAACACGGAAGAAACGACACTCGGCCAAAACGTGACCCTCGACACGACCGGCGGCGGATCGAACGGCAACGTGACATTCGGCGGTACCGTGGACTCCGACGGCACGCCACGTTCGCTTTCGCTCACGGCCGGCACTGGCAATGTCGTCCTGAGCGGCAATGTGGGAACGACATCGAGTCTATCGAGTTTGACCACCGACGCTGGCGGCACCACACGGATTGACGGTGATGTTTCGACAACGGGCGACCAAACCTATGGCAACCTGGTTGGCATCACGGGCACGACCGTCCTGACAGGAACCAACGTGACGTTCAGCGATCGAGTCGCCGGTGGAGACCCAACGGCAGCAACAGATGGGCAGGGCGATCTCACCATCACAGCGTCTGGCACGACGACTTTCACGAGCCAAGTTGGGCACGATGGTTCGGCAATAGCTCGACTCGTCAACCTGACGAGCAACGGCGGCGGTACAACGATCTCGAACTACGCGTCAGGCAGCAGCAGCGACCGTGCAATCGATGTTACGGGCACGTTGCAATTCGATGACGAATACACTGCGGTTGGCAATAAAGCGTTCCGAGCCGACACCATCATCTTCAATGGAATTGTCGAAGGACAAGTCGATGGCGCCGGGGCATTCATCCTGAATGCAGGCACATCGATTGAGTTCAATGCCAATGTCGGTGAAACCAATCGGATCGCGTCCGTCAGTACCATTGGTGCTGGCACGACGTTCCTGAACACGACACTGATTCATTCCACGAACGTCCAAAACTACGGCACTGCGGTGGAAATCAACCCTGATGGGTCGGGGTCCGCAGGGACAGTTCGGCTGGACTCCGATGGCAATGGTATCATCTTCGGTGACACGCTTCGTAGTACTGTCGATGGAGAAGATTCCCTCGTCCTCACTGCGAACAACATCACGTTCGACGGAGCCATTGGTGATAACAGCCAACGGGTGAACAATCTCACGATTGATGACGTCAACGACGACGGCGTGTCTCAAGTCGTCGGGAATGTGAGTTTCAACAGCACAGTTACGCTCGCCGGTAATCTCACTCAGGACGACGGCACCGGCACGACCACGTTGAACGGCGGCACGATCGGTGGCAATCTAGATATCACCGCAAACGCCGTCACATTCGCCTCCGGCACGCTGGCAGTGACAGGCAATGTTGATGTGAACGCGGCCGACGATGTCGCGATCGACGCCGCCGTGACAACGGAAGGGATCGTCTCCGTCTTGGCGGACGACGACATCGTATTTGGCGCAGCTGGTTCCGTCACGGCAACTGCGGGAACTGGCGCGTTCACATTCACTGCGGACGCGGACGGAGACGCGAACGGCGCAGGCGGTGCCTTCACACAAACAGACGGCGCGGTGGTTGCCTCTGGTGGTGTCGTCACAATCGATGCCGACGAAGACATCACCCTCGCCAGCGTGCAGACGACGCTCGCTGGCTTGAATCAAATCAATATCACAAGCGGAAGCGGGGCGATTCTCGACGGCGGAGATACGGATGTGGATCTCGTCGCGGATTCCGCCTCGGCAAATCTATCCGCAGCGACGTCGATCGGTGGGCTTGGCGCGGGGGAAGAACTCGAGACCGAGCTCTCACAACTCTCGAATGTCACCGCAACGGCGGGCGTCATTGCAATTCTGGAAAGTACCGGAATCGACCTCGCCAATGTCACGGCATTGGGCACGGGCGGAGTGGTCGAGATTGCCAGCACGACCTTCAATATCCAGGCCGGGAACGTTCAGGCGACCGACCGGGTGACGCTGAATGCCCTCAGCGCAATGAATGGCAACATTCGGGAATTTGGTAATGACGCCGCAGCGGACATTACGGCTGCCAGTGTCTCTTTGCTATCAGGACAGAACGTTGGCATCGGCGGTCCCGGAACCACTCTGGAACTCGACACCGACACCCTCGCGTTCGCGACCGGCGGGGGAATCTTCGTCACGAATGACGGAGCGCTCAGCATTAACACCGTGAACACACTGACCGCATCTTCGGCGGGTACTGGCGGTTCGATCGTGGCGAGTAGCCCGTTGACGATCGCGCACGATGTCACCGTTGGAAATGCCGTCAGTGACGCGACCGCCGCGGACATGACGTTCGAAGCGGCCGGTTCGACGAACATTAACGATGACCTGACGATTGCAGATACCGCGACGGTCAGCCTCGTCGATGCCGACGCATCCACAATCACGTTTCTCGCAGGTGACGATGTCATCCTTGTTTCAGACGCCGATCCAAGAATCGAAACATCGAACAACACCAGTCACGCTGTCGTCATCACCGCCGATACCGAAGGCGACAACGGAGTGAACAACGATCGTGGTTCGATCACGCAGTCGGGCACGGACGTCACGATCGTTGCCGCGAATCTCACGCTTTCCGCGTTCGACGGGATCGGCGACGCAACTCCCGATGCCGATGCCACCCCGGCGGTGAACGAAGCCGACGGCAATACGTCGCCCGACAACGCTCTGCGGATCAATGTCGACTTGCTTTCGGCCACAAACTCCGGCCAGAACGATATCTTGATCGATGAGACAGACGGCGTTTCCATCGGGGCTATCACACAATCATCTAGCGGTGCGGTTTCGCTGACGGCGGGCGGTACGATCACGCTGACATCGGCCGGTGGCGGAATCGTCGCTCAGGACGGAACGGTCACCCTGACCGCGAACGGCGCAGCTAGCGACGTTGAACTGGAAGACGATATCTCGACTCAAGGTGGTGACGTCGTGATTACCGCCGGTGACGATGTTACGAGTACCTTGGTAGGGACCGTGATCGACACCCGACGAATCTCGGCCAGTATTGATCCCGGGTCCGTGACCATTACCGCGAACAACGGTTCCGTTAACGATCGTGTCGGGGCATTGCCAGACGGGATTGATATCGCAGGAACGATTGATGCGGCTGCTGCACCAGTACAGGGTCTTGGAAATCCCGGCGGTGATGTCACGCTTTCCGCAACGACAACGGGAGGCAATGTCCAGGTCGGTTCTATCTTTACAACCGGCGATCGAAGTGCAGCTGTTACCGCACCAGCGGGAACGGGAGGTACGGTCGATGTCGATGCGGCGGACACGGTCACGATCGGAACAATATCGGCCAATGGCGGTCCCAATACTTCGGCCGACGGTGGGATTGTGACTATTGATGCTGGCGGCGCAATCGATCTCGGCGACATCAACGTGAGCGGAACATCATCGGCTACCATTTTTACAGCAACACTCGACGGTGGTGACGGTGGAACCGTGACGATCAACAGCACTAACGGTGCCGTTTCGGTGACGAATATTTTTGCGAATGCCGGTAACGGAGATGACGCCACAGACGGTGGCGATGCGGGAACGATCACGATTCAATCCGGCGGCACCGGCGATGTCACGATTCGCGGCACTATTTCGTCCACCGCAGGTGTTGGAGGTGGCGGAGGCGGCATCAATGGAACCGACGGGACCGTTCTCATTACCGCTGCGGGAGCCATTGTTGACGGGTCCGCCAACGACGACAACGACATCGTCGCGGGTTTCGCGATGCTTGATGCGACAACGGGGATCGGTACCGATGCCGAAGAAATCAATACCGCAGTCGGCACGAGTGGTACCTTCATGCTGGCAGCGGTCACTGACTCCGGTGATATCAATGTCCGAAACCTTGGCAGTTTCATCATCGATACTGTCAACGGATTGTCTGGTGTAACGATCACCGACACCGCCGATGACAACTCCGAGGCGGATAATATCACCCTCATCGCGGCGAGCCCGTTGATCGTCAATGATGACATCGTCAACAACGATGGCGGTGACATTCTGCTTGCGGCACAAGGGAATGTGAACGGCACCGTTGGTGCATTCTCCGTCGCCGATGACGACATTCAGATCAATAATCAAATCACGGCGACCGGTGGAAACGGCAACATCAGCCTGTTTGCCGGTGGTGACATCATTCAGACGACCGGTCCCATCTCGACCGTCGGCACCGGGGCCATCAATCTATCCGCCGGTGAAGACTTCAACGACGGCATGAACCAAGCTGGCAACGCAGCCGCCGATGTCGTCATGACCGACGGCGTGTTGATCGACGCCACCGGCACCGGTCTGGTCGAAATCGAAGCTACCCGCCACGTGAACCTCAGCCGGGTGCGAACCGGAGGCGACGCGATTGTGTCCGCCGACGACAACGACTTCGGCCTCTCGGACGGCACCGGTGAAATCACTGATATCTTGACCGGCGAAGGCAACACCAACGAAAACATCATCGCGGGGACCGTCTCCCTCTTTGCGGCCTCCGGTATCGGAAGTGGCACCGGGGTGCTTGGCGAAGATGAGGACATCGACATCAATGCCGTCTCACTCACAGCGGTGAACACCGGCACTGGCAATGTGCAAATCTTCGAAGTCGACAATGTCGCCCTTCGCGACGGCGGTGCGACTGACACCATCTCCAACGGTACGAATGTCGTTATTGATGCGGACGGCGCGATTACGGACTTCCAGCCAGGAACCGACGACAACACCAACATCACCGCCACGACCGCCGTTCTGCGGACCAGCACGGGCATCGGTGATGCGGCCATCGATCGAGCCGATATTGATATCGATGTCACCACCCTTGCCGCATTCACCGACACCGGCGACATCGCCATTCAAGACATCTCCAATCTCACACTCGCCGCAGCAGGTGGACTGACGAACGCGATTGAGATCGGCACCGGTGGCGCGAACGACGACATCTTCATCCGCGAAGGCGGACCGCTCTCAGGGAATGCTCAGAATTCTGGTGAAGACCTGACGATCAATTCGCTCGTCACCAACGCCGGAACGGGGGACATCACGATTTCCTCCGCCGGTGATGCCACGGACGACGATTTGCTCGTCAACGCGAACATCACGAACTCCAGCGCCACCGGCGGGTTGATTCGCCTGTTCGCTCACGACGATGTCGAACTTGCCAATGGCGTGACCGTCGACTCGAACGGTGGACAGATCGAAGTCTACGCGGGGCGGACGTCGTCATTCAATAGCAGCGTCAGCGGCGATTCTGACGGCTCTCTGATTGGCGATACGGCGTACTCGATTCTGTCAGATGATGGGAACGTCTACATTCACGCCCGCCGCGATATTGACCTTTCAGAGATTAATGCGGGAATGGGCACGGTCATTCTTGATGCCGGTTTTAACTCGAACAACGGGGCAATCGACGACCTTTCCAGCGATGCCACCATCGATGTCACAGCGGGCAACATTCGATTCGGTGCTGGGAGTGGTGTTGGTTCCGACACCGATGACCTGAACATTCAGTTGGGTTCCGGCGGTCGTTTCGCCGCCTTCACACAGAATGGTGACATCAATGTCACGCATACGGGAGCGGCTGCCACCGATCCGTTCACGATCGGTGAAGTCACCGGTTTTAGCGTGACGGGTTTTTCCTCGTTCGATATCTCGGGAGTCACCATCACAGATGCCGCGTCCATAACGACGATGGACGGCACCGATGCCAATCCCGACAGCGGGAATGACAACTTCACATTGACGTCCACCAATGCCCCGATCGTCATCGAAGCGGGTGCTCCCGTTGCGAACCTCGATGGCGGCAATATTAACCTCAATGCCGTCGGCAACACCATCACCGTGAATGCGCACGTAGCCGTCATCGGCAACACTGGAGACATCGTCACTAATGCGGCCACGGTCAACCTAAATGCCCCGGAAGCGAACGTCACGATCAATCCGACCGGTTCCAATGTCATAGCGACACTGAACAACCTCGCCACCTTGCAAACGGATGGCGGGAACATCGATTTCAGTACGCCGGGCACAACGAATATCGTGTTCCAAAACGATACCAAGCTCGACACCGACTTTACCGAAGACGGAACACAGGCCGGAGACATTCTCTTCCCAGCGGCGGCTGCGCTCAGTGCAGATTCGCCGAATCTAATCCTCGAACTCGACGTGCGCGGAACTGGTGCGGACGATGGCGGCATCATTGATATCCTTAGTCCAGTTGGCATGCTGGGTGGCAACTTCCTCGGAGCATTCATCGCCCGTACCAATGGCACGGGACAGATCAACCTCGATGCGGATATCACGACCGATCACACATTGAACGACCAAGACGCCGTCGGAGTCACAAATCTCTCGGCTGCCGAAGGCGGGATTGTGCTGGAAGGCCGGGTCGATGTGAACGGCTCGCGTGTACTAACCACAAATGGTCTTGCCGCCGGGGACGCCGGTGATATTGATCTCTCGGCTGCCACCGTCTTCGCAACAAATGCTGGTGACGATCTGACGCTCAATGTCAGTTCCACCGCTGCCGACGCGGGGGATGTGTTCCTTGGTCTGTTCGACAATGATGGCGGAGTCGCCGAGTTCCTGCATAACTTGATCGTCACTGCCCTCGGCAGCAATGCAGGCGCCCGCACCGACGATGGCGCACTCATTCTTAACGGCGATGTCTCGTTGGATGCAGATGGTGGCGGGGTGGCCTCACTGTTCTCGTTTGACGGGACCGCTGTGCTGCTCAGTTCTTCGTCGACAATTGATACTGCCCAAAGCAATAACGCAGGTGGTGAAGTCGATTTTGGACATGCCACGATTTCCGCAGACGCCCCCGGTTTTGACTTCACGGTGGACACCCGAAGTAACCTGGCCACCGCAGCGGCCGGAGATATTTCCTTCGGCAACGTGGATAACACCACGCCGCGTGTGCTCTTCGGTAGCACAGTTGCAAATGGAAGTTTTGTCAACGACCTGACGCTGAATTCCAACTCAGTCTCAGGAACCGATGGGATCATCATCGTTGACTCCGATCCCCTTTCAGCCACGCCCGACGAAACGGTTATCTTCACCGATGATGACGGAGCAACCGATTCCGGTGATGTCCGAATCGAAGGCAACTGGCGATTGGTGGAGATGACGACAATCGACACCAACCAACCGAACAACGGCACGCAAGACGATTTCTCAGCTGGGGGAGTGAACCTCGTCGATGCAATCATCTCTGCGACGGTTGCCGGCGTTGATTTGACGATTGACACCAGCATCACCGACAACGGTAGTTCGCCAAACTTCAATGCGGGAGAGATCCAACTCGGCGTATTCAACGCCACCGGCGGTAGCAACCTTCGAGATGTCAGCATTACGGCAACCGGCGGACCCGTTGCGGATTCCGGTCGGCTGTTCGTGAACAGTGACATCGTCGTCAACTCCGATTTCACCTTCCAAGGTGGTGCCGCAACGCTGGCCGCGAATATCACGTCAACCGGCATAACCAACGACGGCGATGGCGACAGCATCCGAATCGCTGCCACGGGCCGCACGGTAGACGCTCAAGCCGGTACGCGAGATCAAGGTGAGGATATCACCATGAACTCCGGCACGCAGATCACCACAACAGATGGTGATATCGTGCTGCTGGCGAACGATGATGTCTTGCTGTCGATGGTTGTCGTTGGAGGCACGAATCGATCTGCGATTGTCACCGCCGACTACGACAATCTCGTTGAAAATGGCGGTAGTGGAAGCGGTGAGATCATCGACAACTTGGCCGGTGAAACCGCAACCGATATTAACGTGACCGCCGAGAACCTCTCCTTGCGAGCAGGCAGCGGCATCGGCAACTTCGTCGCCTCGACTCTCGCGGATGAAGACAACGACATCGATATCGAAGTCACGAATCTCGCGGCTCGTACGGTTTCTGGAGACATATTCGTTTCCGATCTTGCGACACTCACGATCAATTCCACCGGCGTCGCGACGGAGCGAGAAAACGACGCGGACGGTTCAAACGTGGTTGAAATGCTGATCGGTGTGTCAATCACCACCGGCGGTATCAACAACGACATTTTGATTCGTGAAGGATCGGTCGATAACGCTCCCGACGAATTCACGGTCGACGCCGAAATTACAAACGCCGGGCAAGGGCATGTGACTCTCGCTGCCTTCGACGAGGATCGTCGAGGAGTGGACTTGGCCGCGAATGTCAGTGGTTTGACGATCAACGCCAATGTGACCAGCACTGGCGGCGACGTGCGGTTGTATAGCGAAACCGATGTCGATCTGACCGGCACAGCGACGGTGGACACCAATGGCGGTGGTGCGATCGTCCTCGCCGGAGTCGCGTTCAATTACTCGGGCAGCTTCATCAATACTGGTGATGCTCTGGCTGATGTTACGATGGCGAGTGGCACTTCGATTACAACGAACGGCACAAGCGATGGCGACGTAGTCGTCGCATCCCAGCACAATATTGCCGTTTCTCTGTTCGATGCTGGCACCGGCAATGTGGCGGTTCGGGCCGACACCAACAATGACCGTGACGGTGCAATCACCGACAACCAAGCGGGCGAAGCCTCCAACATCATCGCCGCGAATTTGCAACTTCGGTCCGGTGATGGAATTGGGACTGGAGTCGCTCCGTCAGACACCGATATTGACACCACCGTTGGAACTCTGGCGGCCATCACGAGCACCGGCAATGTGCATGTCCAAAACACAACGGACCTTATCATCGGATCGGTCCCCACAGTGAACATCGCGGCGAACGGATTTATCGGCATTGGGGTGGCAGGTTCTTCCGGTGTGGCGATTTTGGACGATGCCGCCGACGCCAACACGGGAGCATTCGCAATCGACGTGCGAGCGACGGGCTCACTCACGGTGAACGATACCGGTGTTGTGCGAAACGGCACGTCAGTCCATAGTCAAACTGTCGTTAATGCCGATGCCGGAAACATCACACTTTCAGCGGAAGGCACGTCCGCCGCATCCGACTTGATCATCAATGGCGACATTGCAGCTTTGGGAACATCGGCTGCCACTGTCGATAACACAACCGGCGGCAACATCCGTCTCTTCGCGGGCGATACAATTTCGCTGAACGGTGGAACGGGGCGAGTTATCTCGACCGAGAGCGACGGACGAATCTATCTATTCGCCGGATCGGATCGCTTCAACGCCGGGCCAATCGCAAACGCTGGTTCCGACACCGGTGATATCATCATGTCCGATGGCTCGTCGATCCAATCGGCTGACGGCGTGGTCGGGCTCGTTGCCGCTCGCGACATTCAGCTGAGCCGCGTTTCCGGTAGTACGGTTACCGTGTCCGCCGACTCACGAATGACGGTGAACGATCAAGATTTTGATCTCAACGGCGTCGGAACAATCTCGGATAACCTGACCGGCGAGGGGGCAGGCAACGAAAATATCGTCACGCAAACCCTGCAACTGCAAGCTGGGTCTGGCATCGGAGACGACACGGAGGACATCGACACCGCCGTTAGCAATCTCGTCGCGGAAACGGACTCGGGAGATATTCACGTCAAAAACCAAGGTAACTTGACGATTGCACTCAGTCAGGGTGTGACACTGTCAGCGTCTCCGAACACCACGTTTGTCGACACGACGCTCGGTGTGCAAATCCTCGACGATGCATCCTTGAAAATGGATGACCAGGACAGCACCGACGACAACATTACCTTGGTGACCTCCGGTACTTTCACCGTGGATGGAGACATCCTCAATGATGATGACGGAAACATCACGCTCGTTGCGCGTGGTTCCGTGGGTGTTGATCTGCTGACTATCAACCGGGATGTCATCACACGAACAGACATGGGAACCGGCGGTACTGGTCGGATCTTCTTGGATGGCGAAGGTATCAGTCTTTCGGCTGGTAGCGTCACCACTGAAACGGGCGACATCGCGATCGATGCGGGCATAAACACACTGACGACTGCAGCGGCAGCCAATGTTTCAACGACGTCGGGGAACGTCTACATCTCTGCGGATACCGCGGAATGGTTAGGCGAGATCTCGACGACCAACGGCAAAATCGTCATTGCACCGGACACCACAAATCGTCAAATCACCCTTGGAAGCGGAGCCGCGATCGGGTTGGCAATTGACGAAGCAGAGTTGAATTTGCTCTCCGCGCCAACAATTGTCATCGGCGTCAACTCCAATACTCCTAGCGACCTGTTTGGTGGCCAACCCTTCGATAGCCCAGACGGGTTGTTCCCGCATATCGACCCGCCAGCCACCACCGCGGGACCGGAAACCGATAATCCCTTCGGTGGCGTGACAACGGGCAATATTGTTTTCGGAGGCAACTTCACCGCAGATGCTGCATTTGCCACGACTGAACTCGAATTGTTCACCAGCGGCACCGGGAGCATCTCGATCCTTGGCAACATTGACCTAACGACTGGCAGCGATCGAACGCTCGATCTCATCAGTGGTTCACTTGGGGTCACGCAGGCCGTCGCGCCGGTTGCAGGCATTCAGGTGAGTCGATTGGCGGCCCGAAGCGTAGGTGGCAACATTGCTCTTGCAAGTGCGACGAACAACGTCGATGCCTTCGCAGCGACGACCGATGGCGGATCGATTTCCTTCAACGAAGCCGACGGCTTCATCGTGGATGTCACAGGGCTCGGCGGATGTACAATGTCGGCCGTCGTTGGGGTGACGTCGAACGGAGGAACGATCGATCTCCAAACCGGGGGCGACCTGACAATCGACGATGGTGGAAGCACGACCGCAACCGTTGCAAACGTCGATGCCGCCACTGGGAACGTTTCGCTAACTGCTGACGCCGATTTCACAATCATCGGTGGGGCCGCTAACGATGGCGTGGGTGCAATCATCGACGGTTCCGTCGGCGAAGCGACGGCGAACATCAATTCCGCCGACACAAACGTGATTGGAAACATGGTCACGCTGACCGCAGCCACCGGTATCGGGAGCGATAATACCGCTGGTGCCGACGCCAATACGATCCCTGAATTCGGCGATCCTGACGACCTCGACATCAACGTCACAGTGCTGACTGCGAGCAATACCGTCAGTGGTTCAATCCAGATTTTTGAGGTCGATGATCTGGATTTGAACACGGTCGTCAATACCGATCGAATTGTCGTCCTAGACGTCACCGGTGCCATCAGCGATGTCGATCCCGTCGTCGATGCGACTTCGAACATCACAGCGGCAGCAGCAGCTCTGCGGGCCGGAACGGGTATTGGGAACTTCGATTACGGAATGGCTGCGACGGAAGGCAACGATATTGATGTCAACGTCAACACACTGTCCGCCTTTGTGAATAGTGGCGACGTGTTTATCACTGATGTCGACAACCTGACCCTCGACGTAATGGACTCAGTGCTGGGACCGTTCGGCGGACTGACTGAGGCCGTCCGAATCGACGGTGGTTCCGGTGACTTGCTGATTCGCACCGAAGACGGAAACCTCAACGTTGACGACACGGTGACGAACAACGGGACTGGAACGCTCACGCTTGCTGCGGGGATCAGTGGTCCGCTTGCGGGTGGCGACTTGAACATCGATGCCGACATCACCACGACAACCGCATCCGGCGGTCATATCCGTTTGATCGCGAATGAGGATGTCAATTTCACAGGCACAGCAACCGTCGCTTCCAATGGGGATGACATCGAAGTTCACGCCGGTCGCATTTTCAACTTCGCTCAATCGCTGAGCATGGGAAATGCCGACGGCGACATTACCATGGCTTCGGCCGGAACGATGAACGAAACCAGCCTCGTCACCGGTGGTGGCGATGCGATTCTCACAGCGACGGACGACGTGTCCCTAAGCGTCGTCAATGCCGTTGGTCAGACGGTTTATGTCGTGGCCGATTCCGATTTCAGCGGAAACGGTGCAATTCTTGACACCCGTGATGGTGAAGGGAGCGGCCGCGAGAATATCATCGCCAACGCTGCATCGTTGCGTGCGGGTGACGGGATTGGATCATCCACGTCCGGCGGTACCGAAAACGCGATCGACACCGCCGTGACGACAATCGCAGCGATTAGCGATCGTGGTTCCATCCGGCTGGACGATGTCGATGCACTGACAATCGGCACTGTGACTGGCAACATGTTCTCCGTGGATCTCACCGTCGGGAGTTACGGGGAAACCAACGGAGGCGATGTGGCCGACCTCTCTGGTCTGACCATTTCCGATTCCGCCGATGACAACAGCGGACTCGATGAAATCCGCGTACAAGCAGATTCGCTCATCGTCAACGACACCATCGCGAACCTGGACGTCGGCAATATCACCCTGAACGCCCTCAGTGGTGCGGTGACTTTGAACGCAAGTGTCACCTCGGAACGAACGCTCGGTAGTGGCAATTTCTTGGACAACGGTAACAATCCGTCCGGAACGGTCCGTATCGGGGCGAACACCGATGTCACTCAAAGTGCGACAGCAGCGATAACGGCCAACGCTCTCGGCGTGCAATCGACGACCGGCGAAATCAACTTGCTTACTGCGGTTAACGACGTCGATAATCTCTCGGCTGCGACCGGTGGTGGCGACATCGGCTTCCGCGATGCGGATGGGTTCCGCCTCAATGAAGTTGCAATGCTGAACGACACCGCTTTTGACACCCCAATGTTGTACAACGCCACGAACGGCTTGAACGCAGGTCCGGGAACCGTCCGTCTGATCGGCTTGGGGATGGCGAACGATGCAACGCAGAACAGCCTGACGCAAGTCGGTGGCATGGCGGGAACGGGCGCGATCATCGCAGGAAGTTTGGGAATTCGATTGACCGGCGGTGATGTTCTCTTCGATCCCAACGGAGGGATGGGATCAGCAATCAACGATGTGGATATCTTCGCTGCGGAAGTCACACAACGCGACCTTGGTGGCATGATGTTTATCGGCGGGTCGCTGCAATATTCCGACACCGACGAGTTGACCATTGGAACGGTTGGAACTCGCGACAACTTCATGAGTTTGTCAGGACTTCGGACCGATGTCGATGCGCTGCTCTGCGTCGGCGAAGATTCGATGACATTCGAAGGTTTAATCATTTCGGAAGCGATCTCGGTTGGTCCACCGCCGTCAGGCATGGGCGGGATGGAGGGAACGCTCCGGATTCGCTCTGCCGGGACAATCACGCAAACGGCAACTCTGGAAGCTGTCAATCTGGGGATTATCGCTGACCGCGATGTCAACTTGAACCTCGGCAACGATGTCGACGTACTTGCCGCCAACGTGCCCACGAATTTCTTCTTCAACGACATTGACGAGGTCAGCACCGGGACTGTCACGGCCCTGGGTTGCTTCAACCAAGATGTCATCGGCGTCACGACCACCGTTGTCAACATCTGTGCTGACGAGGTGAACGTCGATGAAGTGATCACGGCGACCGACGCGGTTCGACTGCTCGCGTTCAATGGAAACATCACGCAGACGGCAGCCATCCGTTCCACACGACTCGGTGCTCGTACCGTAGCAAGTGGTGACATTCTGCTGACGAACGCTGGCAACGATGTCGACATCATTGCGATGCGAACTGAAGGCGGCCAAATCAACTACACTGACAGCGATGGAGTGATCGTCGACTTCATCGACGCGGACGACTGCTTCGTCAGCGATGTTGTTGGTGTCACCGCCCAAGGTGCGGACATCACGATCACAACCGGTAATACGAACGCTGGCGGCAATGACGCGAGTCTCGATTTGGTCATCGATGACGGTGGCACGACACCGGACATCGGTTTCATTAGTACCGGTGCCGGCGCAGGTTCGATCACGCTGACAACGCAAGGTGGAATCGTCGATAATTCACCGGGCGAAGCGAACGCAAATGACAGTGTTGACATTACGACTTTCGGAGCATTCACCGGTAATCAAAATGTCAACGTGACCGCTGCAACAATCTCACTCACCGCAGAATCGGGAATTGGCTCCAACCTTGGTCTCTTCGGGGATCTTGGTGACGTCGATCTCGATGCCGATGTGCTATACGCTGAAAATATCACGACCGGCAACATCCAGATTTTCGACGTCGATGAACTCGCACTGGGCCAACCACTTGACGGGACCGACAGCCAGGGCGGAATGGATCAGGCGGGAATCGAGAACCGTGGACGACTGGTGGTCATTGATGTCGCCGGCGAAATCACCGATGCCGATGCCGACGAGACCTACGACGATGCGATGAACGTGACTCGCGATGCCTTCAATGTGATCGCGGGAACCCTGGGGCTGCGGGCGGGCAGCGGCATTGGGAATTACGACTGCAACGCTCCGATCGAAACTCGCGACATTGATATTGACGTCGATCATCTTGCTGCGACGACACGAACCGGTGACATCTTCATCTCCGACCGAAGCCAGCTCACGATTTCAGCCCTGGGTGTGCAAGGTGTCACGGATGCCGACGACGTAGTTGGGCTGACGATTACAGCGGACGGTCCCGATCAAGAACTTTACGTCCGTGAAGGTCGTCTCAATACCGCAGATTCGATGAGTGGTGGAGACTTCGTTGTCGAAGCGCTCGTCGAGAACGTCGCCGCCCAGACCAATATGGAAGGTGGAAACATCACATTAGCAGCCTTCGGTACGAATGCTGCCGGAACCGAGGCTCTTGTGTTGAACGGGACCGGTGTCGATCGTGACGGGCGGGTTCGCACGACTGACGGCAACATTCGATTGATCAGCGAACAGGACGTGCTCATCAATAACACCATGGCGGGGTCGAATCCTGTGGTTTCGTCCGGCACAAATGGTGACATTGCGATCGCTGCCGGCTTCACGCTGCCGTTCGTTGGAAACCTGACCAATAGCGGAACCGTCGACTCGCCGGCGGCGGGTGCCGACATCGTGATGGCAACCGGTACGCAAGTCGTTACCAATGGAAACGCAACCAATGACGCCGTGTTGATCGCTCGTAGAAACATCGCATTGAGCCAAGTGAACGTCGACAGTGCGGACGCCTATATCGTTGCAGACGGCGATATGCTCGCCGCGACAGGCAATGGGATCGGTGCCATCACCGACGCCCAGGCGGATGGGAACGCGAACATCATCGCGAGCAACACCTTACTCCGTGCCGGTGATGGCATCGGAACGGAAGTCGATGATCTGGACCTGATGGTCAATCAACTCGCCGCAGTCACCGACTCGGGAGACATCATTCTTCAGAATGTGAACGGCGGGAGCGGTTTGACCATTGGCACGGTGAACGGCGATTCGTTCGCATTGAATTGTGTCAATCCGGCCGATTCCATCGACATCACCACGCTGAGCGGCGTCACGATTACCGACTCTGCGAACGACAATTCCACCAACGATCGCATCGAAATCCGGGCAACACGTGGTGCGAACGGAATGCTCACGGTTGCTTCCAGTGTCGTGAACAACGATGCCGGTGCCATTGTGCTGGCGGCTGAAGGAACCACCGGCGACGACGATTTGATCGTCAACGCCAACGTCACCTCAACCGGCGGTCCGATTCAATTGGTCGCAGGTGATTCAATTGCTCTGGGGCAATCGCAAGCTGTCACGGTTTCCACCGACGGCGGTGAGATCCTCATCACTGCGGGAACGAACTACAATGGTTTGAATAACGCAAACGGGTCCGACTCAGGTTCCAACAATGGCCCGGTAGCGGTTGGCACAACCGATGCCGACATCACGATGTTTGAGGATGGTGTTTCACAGAGTCTGGTTCAGTCGGTTGGCGGCAATATCGGTTTGCGGGCTCCGCGCGATGTGTACGTGACTCGTATTGATGCCGGCACACCGGGCAACAACGGAAATGTTGCCATCTTCGCCGATGCGAATCCTGGTGGATTGCGACAAGACGGCATCGGTCGGATTGTCGATCATTTGCAATCCGAGGATCCGAACGTCATCGCCGATTCGCTCGTGTTGGGTGCTGGTGATGGAATTGGGGTCGATGCCCCGACGAATCCACGCGATCGTGGTCAATCGCCAAGCACTCTGAACGCAATCGTCAATCTCAACACGAACGTCAGCGAGTTGGCCGGTTTCACCGATAGCGGTGACTTCCACGTCGACAACGAAGCTGATCTCACCGTTAGGCAACTCTCGTTCAGCTTCGGCGACCTGATGTCCGCTATGGCTCCGCCATCGCAAGTGACGGGCATCAACATTCAGGACATGATCGGCAGTGATGATGCTCTCGACGAGATCATTCTCTCCAACCAAGGTGCGATGACGGTTCTGCGACCGGTCATCAATCAAAACGGGGGAGCGATCACCTTGGTGGCCTTCGACGATCAAATCGGAACCGAACCCGATCAACTGACGATTTCCGCAGATGTTCAAATCCAGACCGCAACTGGCGACAGCGTTTCGCAAATTGCGTTGGCAGGCCAGGGTGTGACCGTCACCCCAGGTGCATTTGATCCTGCCCCTGTCGTAAGAACCGAGAATGGGCAAATCACGATTGACGCGGTCCTCACGCCAGTCGATCCGATGTTGCAACCGAACGGTGATCCGTCGGGCCGATTCACAATGGAAGCGGGCACCGCCCTAGAGACTGTGAACCAAAACATCATCATCTCTGCGGACCGTGCCAGTTTGCGAGGACGGATCACGGCCGGTGGTGATGACCGCTTCATTCTTATCGCTCCCGACACGGGCACGGTGAATATCAATTTGGGTGGTGCCGCTGATACGGCAAGCGATGCGAACTCCCTTGAGCTAATTGAAAGCGAACTCAACACGCTTCAAGCCGAGGTCGTTCGCATCGGAAACGCTCCGATCGTACGCAACAGCATGGAAGAAATCCTCGTCAGCCAAACGAGTCCGACCTCGAACGTCGTTGGCATGAATGCGACGCTGGACGGTGCCGCCATGCGTGACATCAACACGCTTCCGCAACCGTTCAACGGGGATACCACGGGAACCATCACATTCGCGGGCAACTTCACCGCAACCAACACGTTTGCAACCGAACTGCTCCAACTGCGAACTCGTGACGTGTCGAACAATGCGGCGTCCATGGACGACGTGCGGATCGAAGCCAACGTGAACCTTGTGGCCAATGGTGGCGGGCACTTCGAGGTCTTTGCGGGACGCGACATCATCCAGATGAACGGCTTAGTGCAGACTGGTTCGATTGCCGATGACCGCGATGTGGCCAACCAAATGGTTCTCGATGGTGACGTCTTCTACTCTGCCGAACGTTCGATTGAACTCACCGGCACGAACTCGGTGTTGATTGAGACGGTTAATGGTGAAATTCGCTTGCTCGCCAACGATCCGGAACAGAGCACAGCGATGGCTGTCCCAACCGGCGGTACGTTCACGGGTATCACGGTGACTGACGGCGAAATTCGAACCGGTGCCGCCAACATTCGTGGTGGAGATATCGTTCTCGACGGTCAAGGTGGCGATACCGGTGACGACAATGATGGGGTCGTGATGACAAACTCCATTGTCCGATCGAATGGAACCATCGCTGATGCGGGAACCATTAGCATCGTTGGAATTGCCGGACGTGCGAATGGACCAACCGCGAACAATGGCAATCAGGGCGTGCGAGTGACCGGAGCCGCCTCCCTCATTTCCTCCGTCAATGGCGATATTAACGTGAACGGCTCGAGTTTCGGGACCGGCGACAACAATGAAGGTGTCGAGATTTCCAGTTCCGCTCGCGTTCAATCGGAAGGCTCCGCGAACGTAACTGTCACCGGCACTGCTGGCCAATCCACCGGTTCGACGCCTACCAACGAGAGCGAAGGCGTGCTGATCACGTCCTCTGCACAGATCGTGACCGAGGCGACTGGGAACGTTTCGATCATTGGGCGGTCGTTCGCCACTGGGGACAATAACCAAGGCGTGGACCTCTCCAATTCCGCCCGGCTAGAATCCCTTGCGTCCGGCACGATCACGGTGCAAGGTTTCGCCGGAGCAGAGACCGGCTCCACACCAACGAACGAAAGTGAGGGCGTTCGCGTCACCTCATCGGCGTCAATCATTTCCACAGGAGCTGGAAACGTTGCCATCGATGGTCGATCGTTTGGCAACGGCGACAACAACGAGGGTGTTGAAATCTCAAACGGTGCCCAATTGATGGGGACGACCACAGCTGCGTTTGCTATCAACGGAACCGCTGGAACGCTCAATCGTCGAGGCGTCAATGACAATGAAGGGATTTTGATCACCGGAGCAGGCACAGCGGTGCAAACCAATTCCGGTAATCTCGCCATTGATGGTGTCAGCTTCGGAAGCGGCGATCGCAACGAGGGTGTTGACGTCGGTGGCACACTTGCCAGCACAGCGATGGCGGCAATCGGGAATGTGCAAATTCGGTCGAACAGTGGAGACCTCACAATTAACGGGACCGCAGGGAACGGCCAACGCGACAACCGAGGTGTACGATTCCAAGGCAGCGGGACTCTGGTAGCGACGGGCAGTGGATCGCTGGCCGTGACCGGGAACGGTGGTTCCAACGGCACCGCTGGTAGTACCGACAACGACGGTGTAGCGATTGATTCCAACGCACAAATCGGCGATGCCACGCAGAACGGCAACATCACGATTACCGGAACTGGCGGGGCGGGGAACGACCGCAACCGTGGTGTTCGAATGGACGACGGTGACATCGTCTCCCAGAACGGGAACGTCCAAATCACCGGCGATGCAAGTTCGAATGGACTCGGGGGCTTGGACAACGAAGGTGTACGGATCGAAAATGCCGCAAGACTTCGGTCATTGGGTTCCGGTTCGGTCACAATAACCGGTCTTGGCACCGGCGGGTCGGACGCCGAAGGCGTTATTGTGACCGGCAACAACACGGAAGTTTCGACACTTACAAGCGACTTGCTCATCCAAGGGAGTAGCAATGCGAACAGCGTCGGTCATAGCGTCGCGAATGGGAATGCTGGTGTCGAGTTGAGTAATTCCGCCCTCGTTTCCGTCGGCAGCATGGGCAAGGTGACGATCATCGGTGAAGACGACGGCGCTGGTGCCGCGGCCACAAACGATGACAACGTCCTCATCGACGGTCCTGGAACGATACTGCAATCCGAAAACGGTCGAATCAACGTGGTCGGGGTCAACACAGACGTCCGACTCGAGAACGCCGAATCCACAAATGCGGTCCCCGACAATGGCGGACAAATCCGCACCGCGAACGGGACCGTTACGATCACGGCAGCCGACGATATTCACTTGGGTGTCATCAACATGAATAGTGATGGCAACACAACAAACGGTGTCGGCTATTTCCTTGCTGATCATGGATTCGCTTCCACAAATGCGGCCCGGATGACTTTTGACGGCAACCCTGATCTGTCCACGATACGGTCGGCGGCGGTTACTCCCGATGGTCTTGGCCAAATCACCGATAATCGTGCCGGCGATGGTGCCGTGAGTGGCCCAAGCCGTGTCAATGTCTTAGGCGGTCCGATCACGATGATCGCGGGCAGTGGAATCGGAATTGGCGACGGCACGATGGCCCGGGCAGGATCGCGAACTGTCGTCGCTGGAAACGAAGCTGACATCGACGTCAATGTACCAAACTTAGAAGCGTTGACCGCAACCGGCGGAATCAGTCTTGATAGCTTTGCCTCAACATTGACGATCGGTGACGTACCGGACAGCAACTTAACCGATGCCCAGGGGCGGAATGTCGGACTTACGGTCGGTAACGGTAATTCGGGAATCAACGACGGTGATATCACGGTCGAAGTGGTTGGTCTCGTTGTCAGCGAAACCGTGTCCAATACAGGTGCTGGAAATGTATCGTTAATCCGTCTACCGGGTACGACGGGCGATATCACGATTAACGCCCTCGTGGACGTGGCCATTGGAACTGCCACGGTTGATGCCGGTGGAGCGTTGCAAACGAATGGCGACGGCTCGATTGTTGCCGGCAACAATGTGGGATTGAATTCTGAAACCAGTAGCTCCGAATTCAATGCCAGCGTGAGCTCACGAAGTGGCTCCATCACGTCGACATCCGCGACCTCCACCACAACCAATGCAGCCTTCCAAGCGGCCAACAACATCGCAGTAACCGCGCAAACTTCGGTTCTCGTCAACGGGACCATGAACGCCGGTGGAAATCTCCAAATCGACGCGGTAACGAGCACGTTAGTCACCACCGCGAGTGGTCAACTAACTGCTGACAATATCACATTGGAGTCGAACGCCGCCTCTTCATTCAGTGGCAACGTGTTCGCACGCGGAAACATTAATTCGGTTTCTCACGTTTCCAACATTCTGGTGGCCGCCGCGTTCGACTCCCTCGGGAACATGCGATTTGAAGCCGCCGTCAACTTTGACAATACCGGCCCCATGAATGCCTTAACGGGCGGCAACATTATCATTGGAGCGGGTGGCAACATCCTTGTCTCTGGCAACATCACGGTTGTTGGAGATGGCCAAGTCAATGGAACGGCGGGCGGAACCTCGGAAATTCGAAACGCGACAGTTGTTCGCTTCCAAGAAGCTGGCAGCGGTGCGGTCGCGGGACGTGTCCGTGAAATCGAACCGAACATTTCCGACATTCGTGTTTCAGACGTCAGCTCGTTGGGTGAAGTCTCGGTCACATTCAACATTGGAACGGGCGACGAACTCAACTTCACCTACATCATCGACTGGGGTGATGGCACGATCAGTATTGAGGGGATTGGTGGCAGTCAACTCAACCAGATTTTTGAGCGGCCTGCAGACGGCATCAACGACGAGATCGTTCGAGCCCGTGAGGTCGGTCCAACGACCCAGGTGAATGCGGGTGAGCAAGTTGCAACGCATACCTACACAACCGCTCCTGATCCGAACAATCCGTCAGCGCCCATTCGAGTGTTGTTGGTGGCCCTCAATGATCCGAACATCAATTTCGTCGGAAACGTTTCTGGGCCGCTCGATCCGACGTCGAACAATTTGGCCGCTGGAGTTGATGCGACCGCAGAAGGCGGACCAGATGCTCTGCCGACATTCAACGAAACGCTGGCGGCGTTGGTCCGCGGTGATCTGTTCAATGAGTTCGCGACGAACGGAAGTGTGCAATTCGCTCCACGCAGCGTCAGCGTCAACACGGTTGTTCCCAGTTTCATCAACCCGGGAACCGGGTTCGGGACGGTGGTCTTCGATTTGTCGGTGACTCCGCCGCCTCTGTTCAGCGAAGACGGCGATGCCAACGATCTCGTCGCGTTGGACAACACAACACCGGTTCAACAGAGTCAAAACCAAAGTTTCACCGGGAATTCGCAGGATCAGTCGGGTTCAGAAGAGAAGAAGTATTTGCTGCGAGTGCTCTCGCCGCGTGGTGAAGTCCTAGCGGAATTCCAATTGACCACCGAAGAGATCAACAACTTAACAGCACTTTGGCAACGCTTCTCCGAAGCGGATGGACGATACCAAGTTGTCGTGGTTGAAGGTGAAAGTGAGATCGTTTATCGGGATGTCACACTCAAGCAAGGGCGAGTGGTTCAAGAACGGGAACGGACCCCAGAAGACACCGGACGCCCACAAGTCGCCGATGAAAACGAGGAGACGCAGGAACCGTCTGTCGGTGAGGGTGCGGAAGACGGTGCCGCCGCTGCAAATGATGATTCCATGCCGACCGACCAACCGACGGATGGTGAATCGGCCGTTCAATTCGAGACAATCGGTTCACCGGATGACTCGTGGGTGGATTGGCGACCGACCTCGACAGGGCGGAAACTAACGCAGAAAATCGGAAATCAATCCAACGACACCTCGAAAGAGATCGCCGCCTCGGCAGGCGTGATGGCATTGGGAGCCGTGGTCAGTCGACGTACCCAGCAGAAAACTCGGGATGAAGCCATCGCCGACTTCGCGCGGAAACCGAAGTCGAGTCGTCGTCAACGGCGACGTCCTCGATAATGATTTATTGACTCCCCTTGATCGACATTCGTCCCAAGCGAATGTCGATCAACACCTCACCATCACGGTAAGATCAAATCATGTAGTCGGTTTCTCGCCCGAGAACTCGATCAATCGTGTCTTGGGGGAGATCAATTGCTGGTGCATTGGGTCCGCCGGCGCGATCGGTGGGATTAATTCCACAATAGACAGCCCATGGCCCGAGATGCCGCCAACGTCCAGCACGTTTGGGTTCGTTGTCTAAGACAGGTGTTGTGCAGCGATTGCAACCGATGGTCGAATACCCTTGGAAGTGGAGCGGGTTGATGATCACCGCGTGCTCTGCGATATACTTTTCGACTTGATGATTGCTGAAATTCACGAGGACATTGACCCGGAGACAGTTCATCTCTGTATCAATCGCCAAGATCGGTGTGCGTTCCCGCTGACCGCCGTCACTCCGCCGCAAACTGCCGACTAGGGCGTCGTATCGTCCCTTGGCTTTCAAAAGCGGTTCGGTCTTCCGCATATGGCAGCACTGAGCTTGCCCTTCGGGAGTGAGGTACAGCACCCCCAATTGATCCGTCTGTTCTTCCATTGTCCGATCTGGCTCGAGCGTCACGACATCCAAGCCATATTCCTTGATGAACCGATCACGGGTTTGCAGTGTTTCTTGGAATAGCACACCTGTATCGACGAACAGAACCGGAATTGGCAGTTGCAACTCCTTAATCATATGACAGACAACACTACCGTTGCGTTGCATCGAAGATAGGGCCGCAAGCCGATCACCAAAGATATCCGCAGCCCAGCGGATCAACTCCTGAGGCGTTCGTTCCTCGAAGGTGGTGTTCAGGTCGTTCAAATCAGCTTGCGTCAGGCGGGCCATGATTCACGCGGTTTCAAAGAGTAAGAAGTGCAGTCGATGCCCGTCATTTTAGTGGCTCGCAAGCGGGAATCAATCATCCCCCTCTGTCGCCACTTTTCCCTGACGGCTTGCGAATCTTGTTAGAAGGCCGTGAAGCTCCCAATTCCCACTGAACCGGACACCGGCAACAAGCCATAGAAACCACGGGTGAAGTACTGTTGAATCAGGTCGCCTGTCCATTGGATGTGCGTCTTGGGAAGAATCACAACGTCCCCATCACGCAACCAGACTTCGCCCGGTGGGCACGGTTGCCGACCGAAGAATGCATCATGAAGATTGAGTCGGGTCGCGAGAATCTTCCAATTTTCATCTCGACGGAGAATGACGACTTCTTCAAGTTTCGCCCCCGGATTCCAACCGCCAGCAAGCGTAATTCCCTGCATGGCTGTGGTTGGGCCGACCAACTCATAGCGACCAGGCGTGCGAACTTCCCCGACCACATACACATAACGCGGAGCCCGTTGAACCAAAATCGGCGTGAGTTCGATTCCCTGGACCAATGCTGCATACCGCTGCTCGATTTCCTGTTTCACTTCTGTGAGATTCAAGCCTTGCACAAAAACGGAACCAATCGCCGGCAGTTGGATCGTGCCTTCGGGAGTGACGGTGACTTGGCGACTTTGGCCGCCGCTACCAGAACGACTGTCAACGGTATTGCGAAGTTCTTCCAGAGTGGTATTCACTTTGGTCGGCGTGACGGTGATACCAGGATTGAGCACACCACCGAGTCGAAACCGTGTATTCAGATCGTTGCGGAGTTCTTCAACCGTACGACCAGCGGCACTAATCTGACCGAATTGTGGAACAGTGATGGTTCCATCGGGTTGGACGATTAACTCTCGATCAAACTCCGACGCCGTCAACGATTCAATCCGCAATAAGTCGCCTCGGTTGAAACGGTATGGCTGTGACATCGTCTCGCCGGTCAAACGATAAACGAATTCCAGGGTGTCATCGACCCGAAGCCGATACTCTGGGACGTGCGCCGTTCTCGCTGGTCCGACGTATTCGCCTGGCCCATAAGTCTCCCACGGGATGAGATGAGCGCGACTCCAATCCATTTGGCAGCAACCATTCTCACATTGCACGCCGCAGCGAAATTGTGTGGGTTCGCAAGCGGCAGCACTTGGAGCAAACTGCGAAGACGATGTCTGTGGCGTGACATTGCCGACAAAATTCGTCGGTGGGTTATGATACGGCGCGTTGTGTAGTTGCCCCCCGGAAACATCTTGCCTGGTTGGGTACGATTGCACGGGTGCAGGTGCTGCAATTGGGGTCTGGACGGGAGTGGGCGAAACCGCGTACGCCGAATCGTACCGATACGAAGTTTGGCCCGCCGCAGCCAAGGCAATCCGACCATTATCATGGTTTCGATCGGAACGGTAGCTCGGTGAAAAATTCGACGCACACCCCACGCAAACCATCATCATTAAACCGATGGTCGGCACTAGTGGCTTCGTCAGTCGAGATGGCTTGATCGCTGTGTTGTTATTCATCGTCGACGCTTCCTCACGAATTCTGATCGACTAACAGACACTGTTTGGCTTGCACGCAGATGGAAAGGGCTAGTCATTGGTCATTCCGTCTGTCTCGGTGCCGTCTGCAGACGAGTCGCATTCTGCACTGTGAGCGGTTGATTCCGTTGGCGGAATGCCGATGGTTCGACCCACCGAATCGCCGATTGAACGGCCATCTCTGTGGGAACCGGCGAGGAAGACATTGTCATATCGCGTCGATTGTGTGGTTGCAGTCGAAGCTGTTGAGTCTTCTGAAGGTTTCGCAAAACCTCTGGCTGAGGCGTGATCGCATAGCTTTGACGGAAAGCTTGCTCCGCGGCATTCAAGTCGCCAAGACGGGCCAGCAAGACCCCGATTTCATTCGCCGCCCGATTGTTTTGCTGCCAAACACGGATTGCAGCCCGATAGTAGGCCAACATTTTTGCATCGAGAATCGGATTCGCCGCGCGATCCTCGGCTCCTAAGAATGGTTGCAAACGACCTAGACCGTAAATGGCATAGGAGGCCACAGGCTCATTCGCCCCAGCAACCGAGAGACGGTCACGTGCATAGAAATAGTATTCCTGCATCGCCGTCAATGGATTGATTGTGCTCAAATCACTTGCTGAAGTGAACACGGGAGTCTGATGCCCGGCGACAATCCGTCTCATCGTTTGAGCGACATTTGCACCGCCACTCAGCATGAGAAACTCATCGGCCTCGCTCAGTGCTTCCAATCCTTCGGTCAAGGCCGTGATATGTCGCTGACTGCGAGTCCGAACATCAGCGGCCGATGCAACAAGGTGAAGTGCTTGACGAAACTCCGACGCAGCTGAATGAACCGCACCGCGGTCTGCCAAATCCATACCGCGATTGAGATGCTGCTCGGCCTGCCGCAATGGGACACGCGCCGTCGCTCCCAACCGATCAAAGCCATGTTCAGCCAAAGTGACTGAAGGCAGACAACTGACCATTATGATGCATGATTGCAAAATCGTACTCTTCATGCGTGTCCGGACTTTCGACGGTTGATTCGTTCGGCAGGGTTCAGAGAAAGATCGCAGCAACCGAACCCCTTGGAATATCCATCCTCATCTGTATCGTCTTCATGCTCCTCGTCTTTGATCGATACGTTGCAACCGTCACGACCAGAGCGGCAATTCCTCCGTTGAAACCGCACAACCGCCTGCATCACCCCATCCACTTCATTTGCCCCAAACCATTTGATCGGTAGACCTTCACAGTATTTGCCCGGTTGGCAGGCGAACTTCTCGCAGTTTCCGGAAGAAAACGGCTGCGCAGACCGCGTAGGCGTTGTTCGTAACCTATGTTCTATACATTGAACCTTTTACGCGGTTCCTGCTCCCTCGAATGAGTCACTACTCACCAAGCGGCACAAACGGATGACAGATCAAGAACGATCGACAAACTTGCGTGATGCCGGGCGAATTCTCTTCCGGCACAAGAAGAAGGTGCTGGCATTCTTCGTGACCGTCGTCACGCTTGTGACGCTCGTAACCCTGCTGACACCGAAGGTGTACCGCTCGCAAGGCAAACTCCTTGTCAAATTGGGACGGGAAAACGTCGGCATCGATCCCACGGTCACGCTCGGTCAGTCAAACACCGTCTCCCCGCCACTCAGCCGTGAAGACGAGATCAACTCACTTGTCGAGATCCTTCGAAGCCGCGCCGTCATTGAAGGTGTGGTCAAGACTCTCACCCCCGAGAAAATTCTCAAGCATGAGACGTCCACAAGTTCACGAAGCCCGCACGAACGCGCAGTGCTCTTACTTCAGGATGATCTCGGAATCGGTTCCGCCAGAAATTCCAATGTGCTTGACGTGACATTCGACCATGAGGATCGGGAATTTTCCCGACTCGTCGTCGACACGGTCATGGATGTTTTCATCCGCGAGCATGTTCGCCTCAACCGAACTCCCAAATCGCAGACGTTTCTCGATGAACAGATGAAGGCCACGCGAGACAAACTTCTTCAAGCCGAGGACAAGCTCCGCCAGTTTGAAAACAACGCCGGCCTCATTTCGCCAGAGATCCGGGAACGGCTTTTGGTCGAGCAAATCGCGACCCTCAAGGCTGACCTGCAACGTGTCAAAACTCAACAGGTGGCTGTCCAAGCAGAAATCGAACAACTCCAAAGTTTGTTTGAACGTGGACCAGACCAGTCGCTGGCCGCAGCATCACAAGGCATCGCAAACGATGCACTCGATGATAGCCGCAAGCAACTCTACAAACTGCAAGCCCGTGAGAAACAACTGCTGACGGTGTACGACGCGGACTATGTTCTCGTTCGGCAAGTTCGAGATCAAATCCGCCAGACGACCGAACTCTTAGAGAACGAGACAAAAAAACAACGCACGAATTTGTGGCCACAACGAACCTATGAAGAAGCTCAAATTGCCTTGACAACCAAACGGCCTCTGTTGGCATCGCTACAGGTTCAGTCAACGGAAATGACTAAACAATTGGCCCAGCTTCAAGCAGAGCAAAAGACGATTCATGATCGCTCAGCCGACATCAAACAACAACGCCGGCAAGTTGCATTACTCGAACAATCCTACCGGAAGTACACGGAAGGGCTCGAACAAGCTCGCGTGGACCAGGCACTTCAAGATGAGCAAATTTCGAATCTCAGTATTGTCCAACCAGCACTCACGCAGATCAAGCATGTGAAGCCGCGAACGTTGATCAACCTCGTTCTTGGTCTGCTGTTCGGGTTTGTTGGAGGAATTGCACTCGCGGTTGCTGCGGAGTATCTCGACCACTCACTCAAAACTAATGATGACGTCGAGAAACATCTTGGGCTTCCCGTACTCACGTCGGTTCCGGAACTCAAGCATCCCGAACGCGACTCGCGACGCATCGCTTGGTAAGAGAAGAACGGCATCGAACTCAAGATGCTATCACTTGCAGGTCGCCTCATAAAACTTGACGGCAATAAATCGCCAGTCAGAAGTACTGAAGAAACAAAACGTGAGTCAGGAGAACGACGATGATCGCCCCAGTGCGGCAAGCATCCAAGCAACGGCAAGTTGATCTTCCACGAGAACCCGGTCGCATCGTTAAAGCCGACCCCCTCGCGGAATCCTGCCGGACACTCCTTCGACGACTGCCTTGGAAAGGGAACGACTCGCAAAACCCAGTGACGACCATTGGGCTAACAAGTTGTCATTTGGGCGAGGGTGTGACCACAATTGCCAACGAACTTGCGTTAAATGCGGCCGCTTCGGGCGAACGCAAAATCCTGCAAGTCGATTTCAATATTGAGAATTCTGGTTCACCTGCCCAAGGAGAACCGGCTTCCGCACTCGGTGTTGCGGATGTGTTAGTCGACGAGACACCGTGGCATGACGCTGTGACCGAAACCAATGTCCAAGGTCTCTCATTCATGCCACCAGGCAGTACACATAACCAATCTAACGATGCAATTGATACACGATATCTCCCCCAATTCATCGGGGAATTGAAATCAAATTATGATCTCGTCATTGCAGATCTGCCACCCGCAGGCGAAGTAAGTTCGGTCTTGCGAATCGGACGTTATCTCGACGGTTTACTTATTGTCGTCGAGTCCGAGCGAACTAGGAGAGAAGTCGTCGGCCGCCTAAAATCGCAGCTCGAATGCACTGGATCGCGTCTTCTTGGAGTGGTCCTCAATCGGCGACATCAACATCTCCCAAATTGGCTCTACGAACTCTTTTAAAACCGCTTTGCTACATACTAATCGCAAATTAAAAACTCGGAACACTCTCATGTTGACTTCCAGTTGGCAACGATTTTTCAATCGTCGGCAAACAGACATCTGTACCGTTCCCGGTATCCTATCAACCACCGAGTTCAAGCAAGCACTCAGCGAAGAACGCGTAAGAACAGAACGCACGAAGATCGGGTTCTGTCTACTAGCATTTAAGTCCAAAACGCATGACTCCCCGTCGAAGTCACTTTTCGATCTGCAAATCAAATCAAAAGAACGTCTAAGAATCCTCGACAAAGTTGGCTGGCTCGACCGAGACACGCTTGGCGTCCTCATGCCAATCACGAAAAGTCATGATGCGATTCGAGTAGCCAAGGAAATCTGTGAAAGTCTTCGCAAGAGTTCAAAACCAGTACCAGACTTCGAGATCTTCTCGTACCCACTCTCTGACACGGAGATGGAAGATCAGGATACTACCAAACCCAATGACTCCGACATTGGACAGAAGATTCTCGCCGACTGCGACGAATTACAGAAGATACTGAGCGAAGAAATCGATAAGTCTTGCCAATCCTCAGAACAAACTAAGGCAATGGTCGCCGACGAAGAGACGGAAGAGCGAGACTGCACAATTCACTCGATGGACCGACTATTTCTCAAACCAATGCCTATCTGGAAGCGGAGCCTGGACATTGTTGGAGCTTCAATCGGATTGGTTCTAACATCGCCAATCTTGTTGGCGTCGATGATTGCTATTCGGGCGACTTCACCGGGACCTGCGATCTTTAGTCAGTACCGGACCGGTTTAGCCGGACGACGTTTCAAGATCTACAAATTGCGGAGTATGGTCACAGACGCCGAAGCACGAAAAAAAGACCTGATGGCGTTGAACGAGCAAGACGGTCCGGCATTCAAAATTGCAAGTGACCCCCGGGTAACAACGGTTGGCCGAATTATACGGGCAACCAGCATCGACGAACTGCCGCAACTTTGGAACGTGCTTAAGGGAGACATGTCGCTGGTTGGTCCTCGTCCGCTTCCCTGTAACGAGACCGAATCATGTCATGGGTGGTTGCGACGCAGGCTTGATGTCACGCCCGGTTTGACATGTGGTTGGCAAACTCAACCGCAACGAAATCAAATTACATTTGACGACTGGACACGAATGGACGTCCAATACATCCAGGAGCGTTCCATTCTCACGGACCTGAAACATGTCTGGCGAACCTTTGGTGTCGTCCTTGGCCGCCGGAGTGTCTAGGATGACAACTGTCTCGGGCTCAACAGCGCAGACACCAAACAAGCTCAGCATCGCATATTTCCGCACAGCCATTCGAAAACTTGTCTCCTCCGAGTCAATTTCGAAGGGGGCCTGTGCGATCATGGATCAAGCGGTTACCAGCGCCGGGCGATTCATTTCCACGATTCTCGTCGGACGTGCCTGCGGAGTCGAGGGCCTTGGTCTCTATTCGCTTGGAATCTCCGTCGCAATGATTACGCTTGCCGCTCAGCATTCGTTAATCACGGCCCCGTATACGGTGTACCTCCACAAACGTAGTAGCCAACGGGAACGATCAAGCTATGCTGGCAGCATGTTGATCGCATGGCTCACTCTAGCCTGCGTCATCGGAACGCTATTTCTAACTACCTCTGCTACGATCCCTCATCTCCACGCAGATAGCACATATACCAAACTATTTGCTGTTTTAGCACTCGGTGTTCCTGCATTGTTGTTGCGTGAATTCGCAAGGCAGCTCACTTTTGCAAACTCGCAGTTCAAAACAGCCTTGCTATTTGACTCGGTAACGGCGTTCCTTCAAGTCATTGCGCTGCTCATTCTGACCACAACGAACCGACTGTCACCAATTGGCGCCTGGTGGGCGATCATTTCGGTGTACTCGCTCACATCCGCAGTGTGGCTATTGCACAGGCGTGGCTCAATTAACCTGCGTTACAGTGAGTTCTGGTCAGACCTAAAGCAGAACTGGTCGATCGGACGATGGGACTTGGCCAGCAACGTTTTCATGACAAGCCAACTGTACCTCATGCATTGGTGCTTGGCATGGTCAGTGGGTGTGCAAGAAACCGGTGTCTACGCCGCGTGTGCGACAGTATTGCTGTTCGCCAATCCTCTCGTCATGGGGATTAGCAACTTCATCATGCCAATGATCTCACGCACACTATGCAACGACGGTCTTCAGGCAATGACGCGTGTCGTCTTGAGAGCGACACTTGTTCTAGGGACCATCATGCTGTCGTTCTCGGCGGTAGCTATTCTCATGGGTCCCATGATCCTTCAAATCCTCTTTCAAATCGATTCCAACAACACGCATCGTATTGTGATTGCGTTGCTAGCTGCCAACGCAACGATCGGAGCATTTGGAATTGCGCCCGAATGGGCATTGCTGGCATTAGAGAAACCGCAAGTCACGTTCCGAGCCGCCTGCATCGGTTTGGCCACTACAGGCCTGGCGGCCGTTACAATGATTCAAGCTTGGGGTGTCGTCGGTGCCGCTCTTGGATTACTACTTGGCACTCTGCTATCCGTGAGCTACATTTGGATGGCATATCGTCTTGTCCTCCAGGACGATAGAGAATCGCGAGGTCATTCCTAGCCGATCACTGAGACCAAATGGATCTCCATAGGGTTGCGTTTAGCATCAAGGTCTGCGTTGCCATCAACTTAGACATCTGTACTAACTTTCGTTTCAGAAAAGCATCGCCGTGGACCAATCAGGATGAAACTGACCAAAGTCTCCCACAGCGAAGAAAAGAGCAGCCGTACGGACCTTTATGTCCTTGCAATCGCGTGCTGGTTGTTGACGACCGCAACGTTCTCGTTGCCTGAACGCGAAGACCACTTGGCTGCTGGTGGCCTTGATAGCATTGGACTGTTGAAACTGGCAATTCGCGGGTTCGTCACCATGATACTAATGTGGCGAATCAAACGGATCGTCGGAGACAGCGGGTTCTCAGACATCCGAGCGCGCCTCCTTCCGCCCATCCTGTTTCTCGTCTGGGCGGTACTATCAGTTGCATGGTCGCCTTTAAGATCGGTTTCATTTGCCCAGGCCTCAAGTCTGGGAACGCTAATGCTAGTGTCGGTACTCGCTGCACATTTGTGTCAACGACAGGGAGTGACCGAATTCCTTTTGAAGCAACTTTCGTTGATACTTTCGGCCGTGACCTGCCTCATCCTGTTTTGTTACTTCTTGACACCGAGTGTCGGAAGTATGACGAGAGAAGGCACCGGACTTTTTCATGCAACAAATACCGCTGCCACGGCGTCGTTGGGTTTGGTTAGCCTAGTATCAATCTGGCTAATATGGGGTTTCAGTTGGACACGGTGGCTGATTTGGATGGTCGTACCGCACACCATGGTGCTAGTCCTTTCTGCCAACCGGCTGTGTTTCCTCGTCAATGCGATCACTTTGTTAACAGTCTTTTACTTCTATGGTAGTCGGCTTCTCACATCAATCTCACTTGCGACGCTGTGTATCCTAGGTACCTCATATCTTCTGATTGATCCATACTTCTCACTCTTTGAATCTCTCGGCAGCAATGTCGTTAGTTATGCAAGCCGGGGCCAGGACGTTTCTCAGCTCTCGGCATTGTCCGGTCGCGAAGAAATGTGGACGGCCCAATGGAAGTCGTTCCTAGAGTCACCAGTCATCGGACACGGGTACTTCGTCACCTCCAAAGAAGGGCAAATGTACGTTTGGTACAACTGGGCCAACTACACTGCACACAACCTCGTCCTACAGGTCGCAGTCACAACCGGCGTAGTTGGATTGACGTTATTCCTCCTTGGACTCGTTCGATCATATTTGAAGGCGACTTATCAACTTCGCCACAAACCAAACTATCGGCGGCTGGGCGACTTCTTAGGACTTATTGGAATGTGGTACCTCGGTTGGTCAACGATGAACGAATCAATCATGGGGCCAGTTCAACCAGAGTCCGTCTTCTTCTTCGTCATGCTCGGTATTGCGATTGGTAATGCGACCTCGTCCGACCGGAATCCCGTCGACTCGAAGACTGATTTGGACCGGCTACACTCACCTACGAGTCGGTTACAACGGAACGCATCGAACACGACAGTTCTTACAGCTTAGGGGAAACGTTATGGTCACGCTAATCGAAGAATCGCCCAGCACTGCCTCGCAAAGTCTCAACTCTGGATCACAGTTTAAAGCCTGTTGGCCAGAAAAACGAACGATCTTCGGGGTCCAGATTTCCGAAACCACCTACGATGACGCTGTGCGAGCCACGATCCATGCAGCCCAACACCATATCCCATCGGTTGTGTCATGTCATGCCGTTCACGCTTTAATGACATTCTCGAACGATCCGGAACTTCGCGAAATTGCGAATTCGTTCGATATGATCACACCGGACGGACAGCCAGTTCGGTGGGCACTAAACCTTCTGCACGGAGCCGGGCTGAAAGATCGTGTCTATGGCCCCGAGCTCACTTTGCGACTTTGCGAAGCGGCTGCCGAACACAAAGTCCTCGTTTACCTATATGGTGGAAGTCCGGACGTGGCCGCTAAGCTTCCTGAGCGATTGAAGGCTTTGTTCCCCGAGCTTGAAATCGCCGGATACGAGTCCCCGCCTTACCGTGAGCTTACCGACGCAGAACTAGAAGACGTTGCCGAGCGTATCAACGCGTCAAAGGCGGGTCTAGTGTTTATCGGACTCGGCTGTCCGAAGCAGGATATTTTCGCACATCGGATTCGCAAGCATCTCAACGCAGTGCAAGTCTGTGTCGGGGCAGCGTTCGACTTTCACGCAGGTGTGAAGGAGACCGCACCGTCTTGGATGCAGAAGCTTGGTCTCGAGTGGTTGTTTCGACTTGTCAAGGAACCTAAGCGGCTTTGGCGACGTTACTTGGTTACGAACACACAATACCTGGCAAAGCTAGCGTTGTCCCTAGCCAACATTCCGAGAGTCCTTCGTCAACGTGCAAGAAAGCAATAAGCCTAAAACACTCGGCATTGCTAGATTGGAATCAAAGCGATGAGCGTTAGCCTCCCCAAAGTTAGCATCGGTTTACCCGTCTACAATGGTGAGCGGTACCTCCGTGAGTGCCTAGATTGCCTCCTCAATCAAACATTTCGCGACTTCGAGATTGTCATTTCCGACAACGCATCGACGGACAAAACTCAGTCGATCTGCCAACACTATGCAAGTCTTGACGAGCGAATCCACTACCATCAACAAAAGGTCAATCGAGGAGCCAATTGGAATTTCAACCAAGTCTTTCACTTGAGTCGTGGGGAATACTTCAAGTGGGCTGCGGTCGATGATCTTTGTTCGCCGACATATTTGGACCGGATGACAGAGACACTTGAGACTCACCCGGATTGCGTCTGGTGTCACTCCCTCACTGTTCACATTGACGAAGCCGGAAACAAGCTGGACGAGGCACACCACTCCAACGAGCCGTACTCTCAAAACGCTCATAGCTTGGTTGCAACGGGTTCACGACTTTCCATCAACGACGTTTGCTCTGCCTCTGCTCCCAGCCGATTCGCGGCGGTACTGTTGGGAACGACGTGGTGTTCAGACTCGTTCGGATTAATCCGAAGTGATGTCCTCGCGGAAACGGCCTTGGAAGGTCCTTTCTACGGGGCAGAAAAGGTCTTAATGTCGGAGTTGGCCATTCGCGGTCAGTTCATCGAAATTCCCGAAGTCATGTTCTTTCAACGCATCCATCCGGACGCTTCGGGCTCGATGGCGTCGGGCAACGACCGCGACGAGTTCACTTTTGGTGTCGATGGCAGTGCTCCTCACTCTACGTCATTTGCGATTCTCCGCGGTTATCACGAGGCGATTCAGAGAGCCGATCTCAGTCGAACGGACCGATTGCGTTGCTATGGTCACCTCATGCGGTACGTCTTCCAACTCCGCAAACTAACGCGGAAAATCGTGAGATCAGCATCGCGTTACACTCCGTCGATGAAGACACCAATCTTCGGCCACAGCCGATAAGCAATTTCGCAACTGCGATCTGCTCCCGCGGAGGTTTGCGTGCTTCGGAACACGTCTAAACACTGGTTCTTTTCGTGACTATCAAAGTTAACTCCACATCAGCCTGTCGCTCAATGAACTCGAGCCACCGCGAGTGTTCCGTAGTCGAAACGCGTTCAATGCCGCAGTGGTTTTTTAGAAATCTCGATGTTTCTCAGAATATACATACAGCTGCCGACCATTCGTAACCTATGTTTTTCTAGTTCCCCTTCGCAACAAACCACGCATTGATTCACTGGGATGAAATCTCATGGAAATGCCATTCGACGGCGTATTCAACGGTCGTAAAGTCTTCGTGACAGGTCACACCGGATTCAAAGGATCATGGCTCTGTCTGTGGTTGAATCGACTCGGGGCCGAAGTTGTTGGATACGCGCTCGCCCCTCCAACGAATCCAAGTCACTACCATGTAGCCAATGTGTATGATGTGCTCGTCAAGAACTACGAAGCCGACATTCGCGATTTTGAAACGCTCAACAATGCGATGCAGGAAACGCAACCAGACATTGTGTTGCATCTTGCGGCTCAAACCGTAGTTCGCGAAAGCTATCGGATTCCACGTGAGACTTTCGATATCAATGCAGTTGGTACCGCAAGTGTTCTCGATGCGGTGCGAGAGCTAAAGCGTCCATGTGTTGCTCTCTGCATTACGAGTGACAAATGCTACGAGAATGTGGAGCAGCTCTGGGGGTATCGTGAGACCGACGCCTTCGGAGACCACGATCCCTACGGTGGCAGCAAAGGAGCCGCTGAAATTGTGGTGCGATCGTATCGTCACTCATTCTTTGCTCCCGAACGCTTGAATCAACACGGCGTCAAGCTCGCTTCCGCTCGTGCCGGCAACGTGATCGGCGGTGGCGATTGGACAAGTGATGCACTAATTGTTGACCTCGTGAAGTCTCTGGAAAACTCACAACCTGTCGAGCTTCGCAATCCGCATGCATATCGCCCCTGGCAACATGTGCTGCAAGCCTTGAGCGGCTATTTGACGCTGGTCCAGCGACTGCTCCAAACAAACGACACAACTCTATGCGACGGCTGGAACATCGGCCCACTTCCTGGAAATGAGTTGAGCGTCCGCGGTGTTGTTGAAACATTTCTGGAAGAATGGGGAACCGGCTCTTGGCGTGACGTGAGTCATCCTGATCAATTGCGAGAGGCGACCTTGCTACACCTTGCAATCGACAAAGCGATGTGGCGTTTGCCGTGGAAACCATGTTGGACCGTCCAGGAAACTTTGCAGAAAACCGCACAGTGGTACAAAGCTTGGTTCGAAGGTCCATCCAGCATGCGAGACGTTAGCCTCGCGCAAATCGAAGAATACGAGCAAGCGTTTGTCGCATCCCAAGGACGGCTGCTCGAAGAACGTGGCATCAAGGCCCGAAAGCAGCACGATAGCACCCCACTCGTAGATGCAAAGGCTACGATTTAAGTTACGAACCATGCGATCAGATGTCGATCCCCTCGGGCATGAGTTTGAAAAGCGCTAGTCGACCTTGAGTACTAGGAACATTGCTGTGTCACAACTTCAAGACCAATCACTTCGAACGAATTTTGAGCTTTCGAAGCAATTGCAACAGAGAAGTCACCAGCTAGTGCCTGGTGGCGCTCACACCTACGCAAAAGGTGACGATCAGTTCCCCACGCTATCACCGGGATTCATCTCGCATGGCCAAGGCTGTCATGTCTTTGACCTCGATGGCAACGAATACATCGAATATGGCATGGGATGTCGAGCGGTCACCTTGGGGCATGCGTTTCCGAAGGTCGTCGATGCTGCACGTGCCGAACTCGAACGCGGGTGCAACTTCAGTCGACCGTCACCTCTCGAATTCGAGGTGGCTGAGGAATTGTTAAGCGTCATCACGGGCGCAGACATGGTGAAGTTCGCGAAGGACGGATCGGATGTCACGTCCGCGGCCCTGAAACTCGCTAGAGCCCACACCGGGCGAAGTCACATCGCCTATTGTTCCGACCATCCGTTCTTTGCGACAAACGATTGGTTCATCGGCCAAACACCGATGGATGCCGGCATCCCCGCAGAGCACCAGGAGTTGTCGTTAAGTTTTCGGTACAACGATCTTGAAAGCGTTCGGCAACTCTTCGCGAACCACCAAGACCAGATCGCTGCTGTTATCCTTGAGCCAGCGAAGTACGAAGATCCCCAGGATGCGTTTCTTCATCAGGTTCAGGAACTCTGTGTGGAAAATGGAACAGTGTTCATTCTTGATGAGATGATCACCGGGTTCCGCTGGAACATCGGCGGTGGTCAGCGAGAGTATCAGATCATTCCTGATCTTAGTTGTTGGGGCAAAGCGTTAGCGAATGGATTCTCAGTATCAGCCTTGACTGGGAAACGCGAGCTCATGGAACTGGGCGGATTGCATCATGATCGAGAGCGAGTTTTCTTGTTGTCGACCACTCATGGAGCGGAAACGCACGCCTTAGCCGCTGCACTAGCAACGATTCAGACCTACCGAACGGAACCTGTTATTGAAACGTTGTACGAACAAGGTCGAAAGCTCAAGGAAGGACTCGACAACGTCATTCGTGACTTTGGTCTATCCAAGTACGTGCAAATTCATGGACGACCATGTGCGTTGGTCTATCACACGCTGGACTCGCAACAACGCCCTAGCCAATGGTTCCGGGCATTATTTATGCAAGAGATCATCAAGCGTGGGATTCTTGGGCCATCGTTCATCATCAGTTACTCGCATTCCGATTCCGACGTTCAGCGAACAATCGATGCCGTCGAGGGGGCTCTCCCAATCTATCGCGAAGCTCTTGAAAACGGCGTTGAAAACTATGTCGATCGCCCGACAGCGTCTGTGTACCGGAAGTATAACTAGCAGTCGTTTATCCACCTATCCCGAACGTCCGTTCCAGCACCACAATTTCAGAAATCCGAATTCGCCACCAACCTGGGTTTGCATACTATGATTCAAGCTGTCTGTAATCTGAACGATGTTAAGAACTCCGCTAGCAACGACGCGGCATGTGCGAACCTACCGGCGGCTCCGGCACATCATTGTCGATTCTGTCGGCACCCGCTGACACAATCTGTTGTCGACCTAGGAATGTCTCCTCTTTGCGAAACGTTTCTGACCGCGGACCAACTTAACGCCGCTGAATCATTCTACCCGTTGCACGCATTCGTCTGTGACAAATGTCTGTTGGTCCAGGTCGAAGCATACGTCAGCGGCGAAGAGATTTTTGGCCAAGAGTATGCCTATTTCTCATCGTATTCGGATTCCTGGCTCAAACATGCCACAGCCTACACGGATATGATTGTCCCCCGACTTGGGTTGACGCGGGATAGTCTCGTGGTCGAACTCGCCAGCAACGATGGTTACCTCTTACGGAACTTCGTCGAACGACACATTCCTTGTCTCGGTATCGAACCCGCTCCGAATGTGGCGGCCGTTGCCGAGGAACGGGGAATTCCAACACGGGTCGAGTATTTCGGTGTTGAAGTCGCTCGCCAGTTTGCGAAGGAGGGAATCCGGCCCGATCTTCTTCTAGGGAACAATGTGCTAGCACATGTCCCGGATATCAACGACTTCGTTGGCGGTATGAAGATTATCCTCAGCGAACGTGGCACGATTACGATGGAGTTTCCGCATCTGGTAAACATCATCGAACAGAATCACTTTGATGGATTCTATCAGGAACACTATTCCTACTTGTCGTTTCATGTCGTCCGCAAGATTTTTGCCCATCACGGACTAGCATTGTACGACGTCGAAGAACTTCCGTCACACGGCGGTTCGATTCGAATCTATGCTCGCCACACCGAGGATAGTACCAAGCCGATCTCACCGGCTGTTGAGCGAATGCTGCAATACGAAGATGAACGAGGTTTTACCGACCTAAAGACGTACACCTCGTACTCGCAACGGGTCGAGAAAACCAAGCATGATCTCTTGGACCTTCTGATTCGCCTGAAACGTGAAGGCAAGCAGATCGCGGGCTACGGTGCGCCAGGTAAAGGCAACACGCTCCTCAACTACTGCGGAATTCGGGAAGACTTCTTGGACTACGTGGTCGATCGCAACCCATACAAGCATGGGCGATTTCTACCAGGGTCGCACATTCCGATCTTTGACATCGATCGAATCGAACAGACACGACCAGATTATATCTTCATTCTGCCTTGGAACCTACGAGCGGAAATCACTTCTCAACTCGATTATACACGAGAGTGGGGAGCGAAGTTCATTGTGGCAATTCCTGAGTTGGAAGTCTTTTAGACTCAGGATTCCGCAGTGTACAGACATCAAAGGTTCGCCGGCTTCAATCAGACCTCGTTTGTAGTCGGCAGAACAGAATCGCTCTGGACTTGGTCTTCAAACTTTCGTTGACCGAGGTGAACCGACCGACTATCCCCTAGTTTCACAACGGAGAGAATATTCATGAAAGTCGTATTGTTTTGCGGCGGATTCGGAATGCGACTTCGCGAGTACTCAGAGTCTGTGCCGAAGCCTATGGTGCCGATCGGTTATCGTCCGATTCTGTGGCACATCATGAAATACTATGCTCATTTCGGCCATAAGGATTTTATCCTTTGCTTGGGTTGGAAAGCGGATGTCATCAAGAAGTACTTCTTGAACTATGACGAGTGCGTTTCCAATGACTTTGTACTCTCCGGTGGTGGCCAAGTTGATCTGCTGGCGAGCGACACGCATGACTGGACAATCACCTTTGTCGATACGGGAACGCAGGCCAACATTGGTGAGCGACTCCGTGCGGTTCGTCCTTATCTTGATGGGGAAGACACGTTCCTAGCCAACTACGCGGATGGCCTTTCCGATGCCCCCCTGCCTGAATTGATTGACTTGCATCACCAACAGAACGCGTTGGCAACATGCCTGGCGATCAAGCCGATGCAGAGCTTTCACACGATTCAATGTCAGCAAGATTCCTGCGTGACTTCGATTGAAAGCATGACGGCTGGAAATTCATGGATCAACGCAGGATTCTTCGTGCTACAACACGAGATCTTCGACTATCTCCATGAAGGTGAGGAACTCGTCTCGGAGCCATTCCAACGGCTGATCGCAGATCGAAAACTATTCGCCAAACAATACGAAGGTTTCTTTGGCTGTATGGATACATTCAAAGAGAAACAGCAATTGGATGATATGTACGCATCCGGCGAAGCTCCTTGGGAAGTCTGGAAGCGGTCCGATCGTGGAGCAAACCCAGGAAACCAAGTGGTGCCGATTGATGTCGAGAGTCGATTGATGTCCGATGTTGAGGGAATCAGCCGGGAAATCATGGGTTCTCAGACGGAGCCTGTGCACAGTTCTAGCAACGATCAAGTTCACACGGGAGAGGACTCATGATTCCGTTGCAGCTTCGGAACCTCAAGACAGTCTTATGTCTCGGGGCACACTCCGACGACATCGAAATCGGTTGCGGTGGCACGCTGCTGAAGTTGATCGCGGAAAACCCGGGTCTCAAAGTCTGTTGGGTGGTGTTTAGCGGCGAACAAACTCGCGTCGACGAAGCGACTGCCTCGGCCAATGATTTCCTGGAAGGGTGTCACGAACGGGAAGTGATCGTGAAGGGCTTTCGCGACAGTTACTTCCCCTACGAAGGCGAAGCAATCAAGGATTTCTTTCACTCGTTGTCGAAAGTAATTCAGCCGGATGTTGTGTTTACCCATCGAAAGGAAGATGCGCACCAAGATCATCGCGTGCTAGCAGACCTTACGTGGTGCACCTTTCGGAACCACGCCATTCTCGAGTACGAAATTCCCAAATTTGAAGGCGACTTGGGGCATCCGAATATGTATGTTCCGTTGGAAGCAGATGTTTGCCAGCGGAAGGTTGATCTTCTGATGCATCATTTCGCGACGCAGCGGAGCAAGAACTGGTTTACGCGGGAAACCTTTGACGCCGTCCATCGACTACGTGGGCTAGAATGTGTCAGCAACTACGCCGAAGCATTCACAGCGCGGAAGCTCACACTCAACTAGCGATCGCAAGTTCGACACGTATCGCAAATCGCGTGTTGTCATCGCGCAGGTGCGAACGCCTTGAGTCGGTAGCAGAGACGGTGCTTAAGACTAAGGAGTTCCCATCGCTTCGAACATCTCGTCGAGTTCGGGCTTGAAGACATTTCCGATCAAAATGTCCACAACCGCCGAGTGATATTCCGGATGCTGTTTCAGGAAGGAACCGAAACTAAATTCGGTTGAGTAGAACGCGTATACCAACTTCCGGAAACGGCTGACTCCCGCACGATACTCAGGGACCCAGCTCCCTAATGTCGTCTCAGAGAAGTCGTTAGTTTTAAACGCTGCAGCGATCGCGTCGGCGGCCATCCACCCCGACTTCAATGCCAGAAAAACGCCCGACGAATATACAGGATCAATAAAACCACCAGCGTCGCCGACAAGCAACCACCCCGATCCCGCGGATTTGCTAGTCGTGTAAGAAAAGTCTTTGGTGGTGAAGTGGTCGGCGACACGTTGAGCGGGTTCCAGTCGACGTTGCAATGCCGGACACCGTTTGAGTTCCCGCTCGTAGACATCGGCAGCAGGAAGTTTGTCGCCAAACATGTAATCCAACGTTCCCGTGCAACCAATGCTCACAATGTTGTCGGGCAGGGGAATATACCAGAACCAAGATTTCTTGCCCGGTGTCTGCAAAATGAGCGTGGCCCCCTCGTCTTTCCCCTTGCCACGGATCGCGTTCTCGTAGTAGGTCCAGATGGTGGCCATTCGCAACTTGGGATCGGGCACTCGCAAGTTCAAACGGGAGGCCAGAAACGCCGACTGCCCCGAAGCGTCAATCACGACTTGGCATGCGATGTCGCGGGTTCCATCCTCGGTTTTCACACGCACACCTTTGGCGCGGTCTTCGGTGAACATGACATCCAAAACCTGGGCGTCGGTCCGGCAACTCGCGCCGAGTTCAACGGCTCTGTCAATCAGCATTTCGTCGAAGATTCCGCGTTCGACCTGCCAAGTCACCGACGACTCATGCGGATTGTGCTCATCGAAATAGAACGGGGCAGATTCCTTGTGACCTTCGCTGACGAACTGAACACTAAACTTCTTGGGGAATGCACTCTCCCGCATTCGATCCAGCAATCCCAACCGTTCCAACGGCCAGTAGGTTTCGGGAATCAGTGACTCACCGACGTGAAATCGCGGCACCGCGGTGCGTTCCAATAGCAGCACTGATCGGCCTTGTTCGGCAACCAACGCGGCCACGGTAGAACCGGCGGGGCCCCCACCGATCACCACGACGTCGTAGGAATTTTCCAAGTTCGGCTGCGGACGAGTCTTCGTCGTGGGTGTGGTTTGAATCATTTTTGTGTCTGGCTGGAGAGTCGGGGGCGGGCGTCTAACGGCAAGATGCTACAACGATGATTTCTAGGCGAGCGGTGCGGAAATTTCCAACAAATCTACGGCTGGCTGCTGATTGCAGAAGATCGTTGCAAGCCGTCCGTAGGTGATTTGATCCGTAGAGGTTGACATCAACCTCGCCAATTCGGGTCCGGGTGTGATCCGGAGAACGGCTCCTAAATCGATATGGCGGAGCACGTTATGATTGATCAACGCTCGTCCGAGCGGTATCTCTCCAGAGAGAATCTCATCTCGCACCGCGTCAGTGACGTATTGGAAATCGAATCGCACGATTCCGAACTGAACGACTTTGTCCGTCCCGGTTTTCAACAACAAAATCTTGCGAACGTAGATGTCTTCGATAAAGCGTTGCTCCAACACCTTCACATCAACTTCCGATTGGTGATGCCGCTCCATGCTGACGGTCATGTGAGAATTGTGCACCAACAACTGCTGATACGGTTCTGGCACCAATGCTCCCGCCACGTGCTCCGCTTTGGCGATCAATGGTTCTTCGCTAGGGAATAGAGCCGTAAGTTGATTGAGTTCATCAAGCGGATTCACCAAGCCACCTCAAGCGAGTCAAAGAGAAAACCAACATATCTGGCGGGGACGGTATTTCGATCAGGTGTAGCGAACCGAACGGTGTTGCGGTTCAAAATACTCGGTCAGGAGGCTGTCAACTTGCAGCAGCCCCTTGCGAGTCAAGGTGACCCGATCATCTTCAACCTTGAGATATCCTGCGGATTGTTGGTTCGAGAGAGCGTCTGAAAACTCCGCGCGAATATCGACTCCAAACTTTTCTTGCAAAGGCGGCAAAGACACTTTGCCTTCTTTCATTTGTAGCACAAATTCCCGGATGAGGCGTTGATGATCCGTCGGGACAAGCGCCCGATTCACTGGCAAGACACCGGTTGCAATCGTGTCCATATACTCATCGATCTTATCCAGGTTCTGGTAATGGACGCCCTGGAAATGGCCGAACGATGAGACACCGGTGGCTAGGATATCCGACCCTCGAAAGAGATTGTCGCGGTAGATGAACCGATCGGTTTCAGGGTTGCGAATCAGTTCGTTTCCGCTCGACGCGTGATACCCATATTCGGCGAGATAGTTCATCGCCTCATCGACCCAGCGTCGTTTCGTTTCCCAATTGGCGATCGGGGACGTCACACCGAGTTCCTTCATCTCTTGCGAGATGATTGTGTTGTGCGGCAGTTCCATCTGATAAATGGTGATGTTGTCCGGCTGCATCTCGGCAGCTTTTTCATAACATTCCCGCCAGTTCTCATCGGTTTCGCCAATCATGCCGGCGATCAGGTCGATATTCACCTGCGGAAAACCGGCATTCTGAATCCAGTCATAGGCTTTGAGAACCTCGGGGGATAAGTGGGCTCGCCCGTTTGCTTCCAGAATGGTGTCGTTGAAATTCTCGACGCCGAGGGAAACTCGCGTGACGCCAATCTCTTTGAGTGTTTTGACCTTGTCCTCATTCAAGGTTCCCGGTTCGCACTCAAAAGTGACTTCTCGTGCGGTTTCCCAGGAGAGGTGTTCCGTTAGCCGGTCCCGTAGGGATCGAAGCTGTTTCGAACTCAAGTACGACGGCGTTCCCCCACCGAAGTAGGCGAAGTCCAAATCACGACCGCGGACACCGGGTTTATCCGCGAGAATTGCAAATTCCCGTTCCAACGACTGCACATACTTTTCGATCGTTTTCGCGTTTTGCTGCGTGTAGACGCGGAAGTAACAGAACTTGCAGCGTTTACGACAAAACGGAATGTGCATATACAAACCAAGAGGAATGCTAGCATCTGGTTCTTGGTTCAATGCTTCCAGAGCACTGGGCACATAGTCGTTTTTCCACTGCGAAAATGGTGGGTAGTTGGAAATGAAGTAGCTACCCACTTCAGTCGTGGCGGAGGTGTCGGTTGTCATAAGTTGGATTTTCTATCTACTGAATCGCGAGTAAAACTCTGTCTCAAGGCTTCATCTTTTTGCCGAGACAGATAATGGGTTCGTTCGATCCTTCCGCAGCAATGATGAGGCAATTCTGCCCAATCGCGGGAGAGGCGGTGACTTCCCGGCCGATTTTGTATCGCTGAAGCTCCTGACCCGTTTTTCGGTTGAGTTCGTACAGAAAACCGTCGCTCGAACCGCAGAAGACTCGATCTCCCGCGACAACCGGCGAACTATCGACGCGTTTCCGTGTGCCGAACGTCCAGATCCCGCGTCCGGTCTTACGATCGATTGCGTGAATCTGTTTGTCACGTCCTCCGATAATCACCATATCATCGGTCACAGCAGCGGACGAGTGATAGGGGAACTCTCTGTCTTCATCCCTGTACGACCACAACGTCTTTTTCGTTTTCCAGTCGATTGCGACCACGCTGCTCGCATAGGTTCCCACATAAAGAATGCCATCACGCAGGGCTGGGGAGGCAATCAGATACGAGCCCAAAGGCATATCGATTTCTTCTTCCCCGGTTTCGAGATTGATGACCCGCAAATGCTCGTCGCATCCGGTCACAAAGGTGTGTTCTGTGGAGATTGCAGGGGAACAGTTGACGTAGCCGTCCGTTTCAAAGGACCACAGCTTCTCTCCAGTCTTGCGATTGAGACAATACAGGCTGTTGTCGTACGAACCAAAGATGACTTTCTCGCCCACGATACTGGCAGAACTGATGATTTCCCCGTTGGTTTTGAACTGCCATTTCCGTTTGCCGGTTTCAGCATCGATGGCGTGAAACATTCCATCTTCGTCACCCAAGTAGATCACGCCTTCCCAGACGGTCGGCGACGATTTGAAACCCGGTGCGAAGGCGGCGGGATCGGGATCGTCGATGGAGCGGGTCTTCCATAGCGTCTTGCCGGTTCGCAATTCAACGCAGAGGACCTCACCTCCGAGTGTGGGCACGTAGACGCGATCGCCAACGATTGCTGCCGTCGAAGTCACCCCAAACTCTGTAGGAATCGTCCAGAGAACTTCCAATTTCTCTGGCAATCTCGCGTTTGTCGTGCCGAGCAGTTGGAACCCGTTGCGATAGCTTTCCCAGTTGTTGGCTTTTTCAGCGTTCTTGTCCTGCGCGAACGCCACTGTCGAAGTGCCCACGCACATCGCCAGAACAACCAGCAGGGTGGTGGCTTTGCAATGAGATCGAGTCGGCTTCAAGTGGGTGCGAGTGCGCATCGGTAAAGCTCCTCGAGGTTGGTGGCATCGACAGGACGCGGATTGAAGTTGCCCGTCCACTGTTGAGCCGCTTCACGGGCCATGACTGGAATCAAATCGGCGGACACTCCACAGGCTTTGAGGTCTGTCGGTTGCCCGGATGAGGCGATAATTTCGGTCAAAAAATCAGCGAGTGATTCGGCGGGATTGCGGTTGTCCAGCCCGGCGTCCTTCGCCAGGTCCGCGTACAAGTTTCCGACAACGACCCCGTTGAACCGCACGACATGCGGTAGCATTACACCGATGGCAACACCGTGGGCCAAGTCGTAATGAGCCGTCAACGGGTTCGCGAGAGCGTGGGTTGCACCGAGCATGGAATTCTCGATCGCCGCTCCTGCGAAGTGGGCTCCGAGTAACATCGCACCACGGGCTTCGAGATCCTGGCCATCGTGGAGAACTCGGGGAAATCCGGTCGAAAGCAACCGCCACGACTTTCGGCTAAAGAGGCTAGAGACACCATTGCGAGGCTTCGTCACGTAGGTCTCGACGGCATGACTGATGGCATCGACACCGGTAGCTGCTGTGATTTTGACCGGCATACTGAGCGTGAGTTCCGGATCGAGAACTGCCACTCGACAGGCGGCTTTTTTATCGCCACACGCCATTTTCATGTGGGATTCCGCTTGCGCGATCAAAGCGAACGATTGAGCCTCGCTACCGGTCCCGGCGGTCGTGGGAACGGCAACCATGGGCAGCATGGGTTTCGTCGCCTTACCGACGCCCCAGTAATCCTCCATCTTCCCGCCGTTGGTCAGCAGAAAGTTCACGCCTTTGGCACAGTCCATACTGCTGCCGCCACCGAGCCCGACAATCACATTGATCTCAGCCTGTTTAGCGACATCCAATGCCGCCGCCACGTCTTTGGTGGTCGGGTTTGGATGAACCTCATCAAAGAATGTCACCGCGAGGCCAGCGTCATCAAGACACTTCTTGGCCCGTTCGACGTGTCCCGCGTCCCGTAACCCTGCATCGGTGACGACCAACACCCGATCACCCAGTGACTTTGTGAACTCCCCCAGCCGGTTCAGCGTGCCGGAACCGAAGACGACCCGTGTGCGTGGGTCGAAATCAAAACTCTCTAACTCGGAAGTCAGGGAATTCGAGATTCGATCCGAAGCAGGAATCGGACGGGAATTCCTGGCGTGTCCGGTCGAATTGACGGCTGCGGTTGAATCTGCAGGCATGAAGGCAAGTCCGGGCGGATCGGCGGGCGGGTCATGGCAGGGCCAAAAAGTCAGCGATCGGGTCTCGCAATGATCGCATTGGCGAACCCCGATCGCTTTAAGTGTAAACAGCTTGAAACAGAAAGGCAATTTGGGATTTAGGAATCTTGCTTCGGATCACGAGCGGTCACCGGGGCAGCTTCCGTCGCTTTTGCATCCTGTCGCCGTTTCGCCAACTTCCATAGCTGCTGAAGTGTCTGCTCGATCTCGCGGTGAATCGGTTTTGATTGGTAGACGATAACCCCGCCAGGAACGGGCTCGATCGCCCCTTTGCTCAACTGAAGTTCACGGGACTTGGTCGCAGCTTGCGTCGGTGATCGGTGATTCGCCACGAAATTGGCCCGCTGGCCCGGCATGTCTGTCGAACCATGGAGTGCCCAAGAGCCGGGAGCGACAGTTTTTCGCAGGACTGATGACATATCGTCAATCGGATACCCCAAGTCGGCAAATGCCTTGAGATCATAAACAACGGTTTCGAATCGAGTTGCCGCGACCTGCTCTGGAACAATTTTTAGGAAGCTGTCTTCGACGATGAAATCAACCGAGACTGTTTTGCAAAGTATTCGAAGAACATCTTCCAGCCTGCCTTCACCCATCTCCAACGTGATCCGCGTTCCGTCAATGTCATTTTCGAACTCATCGAGCGATTCCGGATAGATCTTGATGTCAGAGACATCCGCGAGATATTGCAACAATTCACGGACGTTATTGTCCTGAAAAACTACTGGGCCCGGAAAAATTTCACGGAGTTTGGTTCGGATCTTCTGCTCCGTTTTTGTACTGTCTCGCACACCAAACATGGGTGCAGGCGCGTCCTTCTCGGCTGCCGTCCCCAGTGACGATGTGAGGAACGAAAACACGGACACCATGATCAGCAATCGCAGCAATTTCATAAGGGGACTCCCTGGAAGTTGGTGACCGACAAAGGAGGTCAGTCTGAGGAAAATTCGCTCACAGAGAACTGTTCTTGCTTTCACCATACCAAACCAGATTTTGGGTTCCAGGAAAATTCGATCGACAAATTTTTGACAACCCGATTTCTCGACCTATCTTTCCGTTGTCGCAGCTGACCGGCCGTTGGTGAGCAACATAACCAACACGCTGTGGTCGCTAGACAACTTAGATTCGGTGCGGCAAGGAAAGCTGGGAGCTTTGAGGGGACCTTGCCGCACCGTTTTTCCTTCGCCTCCCAACCAATTTCGCGAATCTCGCATGTTTGGGTGGAGTCTGCTGGCGAAGCGAATCTGTTTTTGCCGATTCTGTCAGGGAAGTCCTTTTTTCCTCATTGCGAGCGTTCGCATGACAATCGGTATGAATCACCAATCTGGCGAAGCCTTCCGGGATCGCGTATTGGATTCACGACGAGTTCGCTGGACGCTGTTGCTGGTGGGAATCGTGCTTTGGATTCCTCCGATTTGGCGTCGCGTTGCTAGCGGGGCGGGTTCTCAAGAGACTTCCGCGGTTCTCGAAATGGCATCCAAGACAGGGGACAATCACTGATGGCGAATTTGCGGATTGCTCAGTATGCCCTCACGCTTGGTCTGTTGATGCTGGGCGTGGCGGCGATGATTCCCAAGCCGAATCCCTCGGCCGCTTGGATCGCCGCGAGAAACGGCTCTCCGGCTCACCCGCTGACTGCCCCAAATCCGGCAGCGGAAACGATGATCGCGGAGCGGACTGACGACGATGCCCGCTATCGCACAAGTCCTGGCGAAGATGATCAACAGCCACCAAGCATGCAAATCGCCATCCGACCGGAACGCGTGGAAGTGGAAAGCCCCAAGGTTCCACTGAACGGGACAGAAGCCGCAGTACCAATGCCAATCGACTTGCCACCGCGCCAACCGTGATCGCGGGCACCGATTCTCACAGCATCGCCCGACCGAACATCACTTGTGGTCGTCGCTGCTTACGAGCACAGCCGAAATTGTTGCCGGAGAATGTTCGTGTGGACCGATTCGATTTCGGTTCGTGGATGCGAAAGAAGCTTGGCGATCTCCTCGAACGTAAGTTCTTCGTAGTGGCGAAGAATCAGAATCAAGCGTTCGATACGGGAGAATCCGCTGTGTGCTGGTTTCATGCTTGGTGTTCGTCTCAAGGCAATGTTGATCCGTCGATCGAATTGCCTCGACCGCGGACACGGAAGATTGCGTTTCGATTTACAGTTTGAAGTGAAATGTCTCTTGAACACTTCGCCAAACCCATTCGGCTGCGGTTTGCTCCGCGATGGTGATGCGAGCGCGGCCCCGCATTCCTGGTCGTGTCGCGAATGGCGGTGTTGGCATGGCGAGTGTGGCTCGATACGCCGAGCGGGTCAGCACTTCGTCATTCTTTTCGTTGGAAATCGTTGCGAGTGGACCACCGAATTTGTTCGATAACGCTGGTGGGACCGTCTTCACATCCGCCGGGGCGAGTTCCGTGATTGCGGTCGAAACAGTTTGACCGGGCATGCCATCGAAAAGGATCTTCACGGCCGCGCCACGAATCACGCGGTTCCGGTCGGATTGATCGATTAACAAAACGGCTTCGGTTTCCTTGGTGGGAGCTAAACTCAGCAAATGTGTTCGGGATGGCAACCAACACCCGCGATTCTCATCTGCCAACGGCGAGCCTCCCCAAGTTGGCAGCGAATCCTCGTTGGCGGAATTCTGCCGAACCGTCGGCGGGGCAATGACGACACCGTCGCACGGCGCGACAATTTCCAACCGAGTGAGCTTCTGCTTCGCCTCGGCCAACCGATCTCGGGTCGTTTGCAAAGTGGCGTCAGCGAGTTCTTTCGACGGATGATCCCGAAGAATCTCGTGCATACGCACTTCGACTTCCTGTGTCTCTAGCGTCATCTCCAAATGCCGGACCCGTTGTTCTTGCTCGAAATTCTGGCATCGCGCGAGGACTTGCCCACTCACGACCCGTTCTCCCGGTTCCACAAGAACTTCGGTGAGTGTTCCCGGTGTCGACGTGTAAACATGGCGAACACGTTCGGGTTCCAAGGTGAGTGGAGCTTCGACGCGAATTGGCAGCGGAACAAACCACGCCGCCGCTCCCACACCTGCGAGCACTGCCAACGTAGCAAACACGCGAAGGGGTTGAATTCGTTGTTTTCGAGGCATGGTTACGATCCGAACGACAGACATCACAAGGCCAACCAAGATTCCGACAATCGATAGCAAGCCAAGCAGCAAACCAAGATTCTGCAAACCATACGGCTTCAGCCATTGGTACAACGTGAAGACAATCGTGAAGGCGATGAACCAGCGATATCCAGCAGCGGCAATCGAATAGGCAATGAATCGGCAGCGGCCGCGATCCGGAAGGAACGGATCACGCGGCAAATGAATTCCGAAGCATGTCCGAGCCAAGGCATTCCGCAACAAACGATCGGCTTTGCCACGCAGGTTGGGAATTTCCAACCAATCGCTGAGGATGTAGTAGCCATCGAATTTCAGTAGCGGATTCGCGTTGAAAATTACGGTGGTGATTGTTGTCACCAGAAAGACATTCAACGCCAGATAATGCAGCAAACCGGGTTCGGTGTGCCACCAAATGATGATCGCAATCGCGGAGACGGCAACCTCGGCAAACATCCCCGCAGCGGCAATTCCAATCCGTTGCCATTTGCTGGGGAGAATCCACGAGTCGGTGACGTCACAGTACAGACACGGGCTAAACACCAGAAACGCGACGCCGATTTCATGACTTTCCCGCCCGGCATGTCGACATGCCAAACCGTGAGCAATTTCGTGGAACAGCTTCGCGAAGCCGATCGTTAACCATAGGTAAGCCAAGTTCGGCCAACTGAAGAACTGTTGGAATTCCGGCAGACGTCGCTCGAACTCGCCGAAGTTGATCAGCAGGAAAACCCAAGTGATCGCCACGCCCAACCCAACTGCGACCAAGCAAACGGGGTGGAACAACCATTTGACGAACGGATAGAGAACCGAAAGCAAACCTTGCGGGTCCCAGCCGGGCACTTTGATGTAGAAGACATTTTTACAAGCCGAGAAAAAGCGGCGTTTGGTTTCCTCGCGTTGCCAATCTCGCAACGTCTGCCCCTGCCCATGCCGCTCGCTAACGACCAATCCTTTTTTGTGGAGGTCGTGAACCAAACGGTGTATGTCGGGCAATGTCGGACGGAGCGTCGGAAACTCTTTTTGCAGCTCACGCCGAATGTCCTCGGGACTTCGCTTGCCATCGAGCAATTCCAGCACGCGAAACTGTTCGCTGCGAAGACGGTAGTACTCCAGCGACACCGGATCCTTGACGACGAAGTCTTCAAAGTCCTGATAGGCGATTGTTTCAATCGACAAGTCCGACCGCATCCGAATCGGAATGGGACGTTTGACCGTATCGATCAAATAGCTGGGTGCTTGGCTCATCCGTGAGCGGAACTGTTGACGGTTTTGAATGGACTGATGGAAGGCGGGATTTACCATTTCCCGCCAATCGTGGCAAGATGTTCCGTCAATCGACCGTTGCAAGCGTCTCAGCATTGACCTTCGCGGGATCATTCGCTTCTCTCGTGAACCACCATCCATATGCGAAGAACAAGACCGCGAACAATCCCCAGCCAATGGCGACACCGAATGCCCGATATACGCGGCCAGCGTCCGGGGTCGGTTGGAAAATGAACAGGAAATCTAAGCTGTTGCCGGAAATCTGGTAGGCGTGCATGAGCCCAAGAACCGTGAACAAACACGCCACGAGCGACCAAACCGCAGCGGTGAAGAATTTTTTGTCGATCAAGTTGGCAGAAATGGCAGCGAGAATCATGCCGGTAAAGATGTAACCCCGTTCCATCACAAGCAATCCATGGGCCAAGAATCCGTTGAGCAAACCTTGCGGATCATTCGCCAAGAATTGCTCCAACGAGATTCCGCCTTCCCCAGCCAATGCCACAGCGATAAACGCTCCCTGGGCAATCGTGGCTCCCCACGCTGCGATCGCAGGGAACAAGCCAATCGCCACCGCTGGTGCGTGCTCTCGGGGTGTTTCCTGAAAACTCTGAGATGTGATGATCACGCCAATCCACAATAAAATCCCGATCCCGGCTTCGAGCGGAATGAGATTGCTGATGGCCGTCACGGTGCCGGTGAGGCAAATGATCGTGACGACCAGTCCGTTCAATGTGGAGTACCCAGCCCGTGCGCCCATTCCTTTCCATCCGGGGTGCCCGATGTAAATCGTCGTCGGAAAGCAACTTCCAAAGAATGCCGCAGCGATCGTGCCCACACCGTTAGCGGCCAATGAACTGCGGGTGTCGAACTCATCCCCAGAAGCCGCCGCCGACTCGATGTTCTGCAAACTTCCGACCAGATTGAACAGCCCCATCGGCACAATCACCGAGAGATACCCCAGCCAAACTTCCGAATCACTCAGAACTTCCCAGATTGCATCTCCGGCAAATTGCGGCAGATAAAACCCCGCGGTTTCCGTCGATTTGGTGAATCCGCTCCAACTCATTGCGGGACCAGTCAGCGATTCTGGCAAGACAAATGGAGCGAACCAACCGACGCCGGCTCCCAGTAAGACCGCGACAAATCCGCCCGGCAGACTCAGTGGAAAGCCGACTCGCGAGAAGTAAGTCAACAAGACGACTGCTAATGCGAGCATGGAAACCAACGGCCGTTGGAACATGTCCAACGTGAACTTCATCGAGATAAAGCCGATCGCGATTCCCGCGAGCGTCGAGAGCAATGCCGCTCTGGGTGTGCGTCGTCGAATATATCCGGCAATAAATGCACCGCCGAATTCAATCACACCGCTCCCTAGGCAGGCGATCAAACCCATCTGCCACGCGAATCGAGCCGGATCTTCTAGCCCCGCTTCCGACGCTTTGCCAAACGCCGGCAACATGACAAAGTAAACGTAAACCAACAGCGACGGCGTGTTGATGCCATAGGGCAAGGCGGTGATGTCGTTTTGGTTTGTGCGTTTGGCCAAACGTCGAGCTTGCCACGCGTAGAAGACATTCCCCAACAGCAAACTGACTGCCACACCGGGAAAAATTGCTTCGAGCAGCAACGGCGAGTCGGCCGGAATGCCGCAAATGTTACAGAGTGCGACAATCAGGAGCAGTTGAACAAGGTTGTCGATAAACAGGCCAAAAAAACCGTCCAAATCGCCTTTAACGAAGAGCGGATATCGGTGGTTGGTCATCGGGTGTCAGTCTGGAAGTGGAGTGTCTCAGGAGCGCAAGCGGTTCAAGGGAGTCTTCACGTCAATACAAGTGTCAATCGTTGGCTTCATCTTCCGAAATCGACTGAATAGCGGCCGCCGCAGCGCGACGAACGAACTTGTTGCGTTCACGCATGGCTGCGGTCAGTTCCGGCAGTGCAGTTGCTGCCGATCTACCCGCGGCTCCCAAACCACGGGCCGCCGCCCGGCGAACTTGCCATTCCTCATCGTTTAGCAAACTGAGTAACACCGGCAACGCACGTTCGGCAAGATCCGCTTTGTGATTGATCAAACGGCCCAGCGCGATGGCAGTTCCTCGACGAAGTTCGCTCGATTCCGCCACGGCGGCTTTCGCGAGTTCCGACAGCGATTCCTGTGGGGCTTTCGTGAGGGTTTCGGAGATTGCAGCCACGACATCGGTGTCCGAAGTTGCCAATGCCGCCACGAGAGCTGGAACGTGAGACGAAACGGTTCCATCGAGCGACCGAAACGCGATCGCGGCGTTCTCACGAACTTGGGAATTCTCGTCCTTCAATGCTTCTGCCAATGCGTCCGCCGTGTCCCGCGACTTCGGTGCCACTCGCGCGACCGAAAGCACGGCCACTTGGCGAACATATTCGTCATCGTCTTGGACGCTTGCAATCAAACTCTCCAGTTGATCGGCTGCCGATGCTCCGATTCGACCAAGTGCGCGAACGGATTGTCGACGGACACGGGGGCTCTCATCACGAGTGGCTTCCGCCAATGCTTTGGCGGCGGGTTCGGCAGATGGCCCCAATTCGGCCAACGCATCCGCTGCGGATGAACGAATCACCGTCTCCGAGTGTGACAGCAACGAAGCAAGCTTCTCGACAGCCGCCTTGGCATCGGGCTTTACTTGGGCTAACCCGAGCGCTGCGGCCAGTTGGACGTCCGGTGTTTTCGCATTCATTGCCTTTGTGAGAACGTCTTCCGAGTCCGCGGCCGCCGGTCCGATCTGGCCGAAAGTCCGAGCAATCACCGCCTGCCGTTCTGCGTCGGATCGCTCGAAGACTCGAATCAATTCCGGGACAGCGGGCTTCGCAGCCGCACCAAACCGACCGAGCGAAACCGCAGCGGTATGCCGAACGAACGCACTTTTGTCGTCGAGTTTCGTGACCAACGCGGGAACAATTTCTTTTTGGATGGGCCCGATCTCCGCAAGAGCCTCCACACATGCAGCCCGAGTCGGTTCATCAGAATCGTCCAAATGCTTGATCAAACTGGGGACCGCAGATTTCGCTTCGGCACCGAGTTGGAACAGAGACCGTGCCGCCGCGTAACGATTGATGGGGTTGGAATCGTTGAGTTGCTCGACAATGGCCTGGACATCCGCTGACGTGGTCGCAGCGTTCTGTGCCAAAAGAGCCCGTGAAGCCAAAACACACACGGTCATCCACAACCAACCAGCTCGCCGAAAGCGGTTTTGAGCAATCATCAAACGCCATCCCTGATGAGAATGAAAGACGAAGCCAACACGGCCCCATCATAACAGCGGCTGGGCGACGTTGCAGCCTACGCATCCCAGTGAAAAAGCCCACCAATCGCAATTGGTGGGCTTTTCGAGTCTGAGTGAAACTGTTTTGGCGTTGATCAAGCTTACTCTTCGTCGCAGAAGCTCAGTGACATCAACGCGTAGGCTGTGGCGAGGTTCGGATCGCCTTCATACCAACGGGGTGCCGTGTTGACCCAACTACCATTCTCTTTTTGCAGTTCGACGAGCATGGTCGTCAAGTCGGCTTTCCAATCGTGGGTTTTCCCATCGGCGTCCTCAAGTTTTGGTTGTCCCAATGTGGAAAGAGTTTTTGCGAACGTGTGGTAATAGTAGTACCGCCCTTGCTGACCGAGTCCGGGATTTTCGTTCAAGGTGTAGTTTTTTTGAATCCACGAGAATGCCGCTTTTACACGCGGATCTTTTTGCGTGAGCCCGGCATAGATCATGCTCTTGAGACCGGCGTAGGTCATGGAACCGTAAGACCGCAGACCACCGTTTTCCGTTTCGCCGGCTTGTGACGTTCCCCCGGCTGCCGGGGTGTAATAGAAACCACCGTCTTCAACCTTCGAGGCAAATTGGGTTGTGTTGTGTTCGGTTTCCAGGTTCTGTGTGCGAGAAACAAAGATCAACGCTTTCTTGATTGCTGGGTCGTCGGGTCCCGCACCGGAGGCTTTCAACGCTTCTAACAAGTACTGAGTGTTGGACAGGTCGGGACGCGAGTGCCCACCATAACCGGCCCCACCGTAGAAGGTGTCGGAACTTTCGATTCCTTCGCCTTCGTCCCACTGCAAACCACGCAGAAACTTCGCACCGTCTTTGATGACATCGTCGTATTTCTTGGCGTCAGTATTGCTGAGTGCCAGCATTGAGATTGCTGTCTCGTAATTCCGATGATTGCTCTTGGGATGATAAATCCCGCCGTCTTTTTGAATGTGCTTTTGCAGATACTTGATCGCGTTCTGAACCGTCTCATCACTCTCCGGAACGCCACTTTGGACCAATGCGTTCAGACAGAGCGCGGTGATGCCGGGGGATTTGTCGGTTGTCCAGTAGCCTTCTTCGTTCTGCGTGACTTTCAGAAACTCGACACCTTTGTCGACTGCCTCTTGCCGAGCCTCCGACAAGTTCGCGGAGTCTGCGGCGGTGGCGACTGAAGTCCACAATGCCAATGTCGTGAGTAGTGCAATTTTCCGAACTGGGTGCATATGCTGCTCCTGCTGAAAGTGCGAATCGATAGCGGAGATTAATAATCGGACGGAACGACTTCGCCGCCACTCCTCGTGCCAAGTCCACGCCAAACGACAAGGTCGATGGACTCGCTGACTGACCGGACCGATCCATCCATCAACACAGCGTTGACGATTCCTGAATGGTAACTTCGCGAGGTGATTGCCGCATAGGTTGGGCTCCCCGCGTTGCCGTTCCGTCCCTCCTGCCAGGAATTGTAATCGGCGTCGATCTCAGTTCCTCCCTGATTATACGGGACGAACGTGTTTGGTGTGAGTGTTGTGGTGATCCCCGTGTGATGAACTCGCCCGTCGGGCCATTCCGTGTGACCGGTGTACTTCTCATCGGGACCGGATGCAACTTGAGTTGCAACGTCCGCTGCGGTAGCCGGAATGGTGGTGCTCGCCGGTCCGCCGTTGCGGGTGTAGAACTGCCAAGCTTTCACCTCGGCTGCGAGAAGCGTGTTGGTGGTGCCGTCAGTGAACGCGGCCAATCGGAGTTTCGCGTTGGGATAAAACGCCCCATTCCCCCCACGATTGGTGGCCGGATCGTACACAAACCAAGGACCGAAGTTGAATCCGTAGTTGGTCGGGTACAGAGTCGGTCGCCCGTCGGTGAAAGTCCGGGCTTCGTCAGAACGGGGATCACTTGGGCACGAGAACGGAGGAATCTTGATGCCATCAATGGCGGACTGCGAATCCCAAGCGGCCACGAGATCGACTTGGTCAAACAGATTGCCTTGTTCAAGATGCGGCAAAATTCGACCGTGTACCCCCCAAGAACCATTGTTGCCCGTCGAGGAAACACTCAAATCGACAATCGCACTCGGTGGGAGCACGTTGCTCGTCGAAATGTAATTGTGAATCGCGATTCCAATTTGCTTCAGATTGTTCTTGCACTGCGTTCGGCGAGCTGCCTCACGAGCTTGCTGAACCGCCGGAAGTAACAACGCGATCAAAATGGCGATGATCGCAATAACCACCAACAACTCGATTAATGTAAACGCTTTTCGCCTGACTCGTTGTAGTGGAATGCTCTTCATGCGAATTCTCATTGGTGAAAAGTGAATGTCACTCTGACTTGGTATTCTGACGGTTCAACTTTCGATTTCTAACCGCCGACATCAGCGGAAAGAATCTGAATCGTGTCTGCTTCGGTGATGGTTTCTTGGGTACCTTGCACGAATCGGTTGCCGTTCACGCTGGCGATGTAGCCAGGCTGCAAAGCGTCGCCCGTCAAACACGCGGCGGCAAATGGAGGGAGTTCCTTCGCAAGCGATTCGTACACGCTGGCGATTGTCGATTCATCGGGAACTTGGACCGTATGCTCAGCAACGCCGGCACGGAGTCGCGGGATGCCAAAGAATTCCACTCGAATTCTCATACCAATCCCTGAAAGCTGGCGACTCCGATTTCTTCGCGGCTGGCAAACGGCTCGGCATACGCGGTTCCAATTGTCCAGCCCCAATACCGAGCCCGATCACGGATGTCATCTAAGGGTGCGGGAAACTCCTGCGATTTCCCCACGAGAAATTGACTTTCGTAGCAACGAATGGCGGCCATTTTCTTTTCGATTTCGTGGCTGATATCGAGGACGAATTTCGGTTGTGGTCGAATCCGCAGATGGATACTCCAAAAATAGTAGATTTTCGGAGGCCAAAACGGCTCGCCAAGCATGTCGCTTTTCGACAGCTTCGCCCAGAATCGCGCATCATCGACAAGTTGACTCGCAGCCACGTGATCGGGATGGGCGTCCTGCCAATAAGGTGCGAGCAGCACGCGCGGTCGGGTCAACCGAAAGACTTGTGCCAGTTGACGTTTCGCTTCGAGCGTGTTCTCCAAACTGCGGTTGGTTAAACCGAGTTCGTATCGCCAAGTGAGGTCGAGAATCTTCGTTGCCGCCGCTGTTTCTCGCCGACGGATTTCCGGTGATCCATGCGGCGTTGGTTCGCCATTTGTCAGTTCGACCACTCCGACACGCAGACCTTCGGACCGGCATTTCGAAATCGTACCGCCAACGCTGATTTCCGCGTCATCGGGATGCGGAGCGACCACTAAAATGTCCAGCGGTTCTTCCAACGGCTTCAAGGGTGTCTCCCAATATGACGGAACACGGCAATTCGAATCGGCACCGGTCTGCAAGAGTTGCCAGCCGTTGGCAACTTTCGTATCGTTTCCTACCGTAAGTTCTCCGAGGCAGCCCACGCAAGTGCGGCAAGAGCCTTCGGTTCACATTATTCTTATGGTGTTCACGCCTGTTGACTGCGTCGGGGGGTGAACGTCGATCGTTCGGCGTGGTCGGTTATTGAAGGGACATCCCGGTGGCAGAAAAAGTAGTGATTATTGGTTCGGGACCGTCGGGATGGGCCTCCGCAATCTACGCTGCCCGCGCGGAATTGGAACCGCTCGTCTTCGAGGGAGCCGAAACCGAGGAAAACCGCGTCCAAGGAACAATGCCTCTCGGTCAGCTCAACCTCACAACGGAAGTCGAGAACTACCCTGGGTTTGCAGCTGGTGACATGGGTGGTTACCTCGATTCCGCGTTGCCCGAAGAACTCGTCCCTTATCGCGATCCTAAAGCCGAATCGCATCGTGCCGTTACCGGTCCTGAGTTGATGGAACTCATGCGGCAACAAGCCAAGAACTTCGGCACACGGATCGTGACCGACGACATTGTCGAAGTTGATTTCTCGCAAAAGCCATTCAAACTCAAGGCAAAATCGGGTGATGTCGTCGAAGCGCACGCGGTGATTATTTCCACTGGCGCTCGTGCAAACTGGCTGAATTTGGAAAGCGAAAACAAGTACAAGAACCAAGGCGTTTCCGCATGTGCCGTTTGTGATGGGGCATTGCCACGGTTCCGGAACAAGCCGCTGGTTGTCATCGGTGGTGGCGACAGTGCGATGGAAGAGGCGACGTACCTCACGAAATTCGCGAGCCAAGTCCATCTCGTTCACCGTCGTGAAGAACTCCGGGCCAGCCCGATCATGGCGGAACGCGCGAAAAACAACCCGAAAATCACGTTCGAATGGAACTCCGAAGTCGATGAAGTTTTCGGCAATGACGAAAACGGCGTCACCGGGGTCCGCCTGAAGAGCACCAAGACTCCCGGCGAAACGAAGGACATCGAAGCCAGCGGAATGTTCGTCGCAATCGGCCATACGCCGAATACGGCATTCCTGAAGGATCAGGTCGAACTCAACGAATCGGGTTACATCGTCTGGAAGACCCCATTCCGCACACACACAAGCGTTGAGGGCGTGTTCGCTGGTGGTGATGTCGCCGACGACCATTATCGCCAAGCCGTCACCGCAGCCGGAACTGGTTGCATGGCCGCTCTTGATGCCCAACATTACTTAGAAGAACACGGTTTAGCCTGAAAGAATCATTGATGTTGACCGAATCTGGATGCCGAAGCCGTCAATCGCGGCTTTGGAACGCGCTCCCTGAAAGTGTGGAATGGGTGTTGATTGCCGACCCTCGGCATGTGCAATACCTCTGCAATTTTTGGGTGAATCCCATTAGTTTCTCGCATGGCGAGCGTGGGCTGCTGTTGCTCGAACGTGAACACGGCTCGACGTTGTTGGCCGACAATTTCTCACTACGCTCCGCCGCATCAACACCGTTTGTTGATCGCGAAGTCGATCAAACTTGGTACGACCATCGGAACTCAGTCGATAACCGCGATCATGCCCTGATCGCGGCGTTGAAATCCGTTTCCGAACGGCTTTACGGATACAACGGTGCCGTCGAGGCTGAATGGTTGCCCGTCGGAGCGTACGAAGTGTTGGGGCTCGATCACGAGCAACATTCCGTTTCGGCAGAACCCAACAAACGCCCGGGTTTGTCGGTCGATCTGGGAACGACATTGCGAGAGCTTCGACGGCAAAAAGAAGCCGATGAAATCGCATTGTTGAAGCAGTGCATGCAAGCCGGTGACGCCGGCCACGCCCGTGCACGTGAATTCATTGAACCGGGCGTTACCGATCTCGATGTGTACCGCGAAGTTCAGTCGGCCGCGATTGCAGCTGCCGGGCGACCGGCGATCGTCTATGGAGATTTCCGCGCAACGAACGCAAAAACGTTCAAAGCCGGTGGTCTACCTGCCAACAAAACATTGGAAGACGGTGACATGTTCATCTTGGATTACTCCGTGATGATCGATGGATACCGCAGCGACTTCACAAACACCTACGCCGTCGGTAAACCTTCCGACGAGCAGGAAATGATCTTCCGTCTTTGCGAAGCGGCATTGGCAGCGGGTGAAGCGTCGCTTCGAGCCGGAGTCGCGGCAAAGGACGTGTTCGCAGCCACGACGAAACCATTTGACGAGGCCGGTTACGGTCCGTTGACCCACCACGCGGGTCACGGTCTTGGTCTCGGCCACCCCGAAGCACCGATCCTTGTTCCGGAAAGCACCGACAGTCTCATTGCAGGAGACGTCGTCACGATCGAACCGGGGTTGTACATCGAAGGCATCGGCGGTGTCCGGATCGAGAATAACTATCTCATCCTCGATGGTGGTGCCGAGAAATTGAACAACCACCTCATTGCCCTCACCTAGTGGACGGGGAATTATGTCCCGTTCGCTTCCATGGCTCGACGCCGAACTCGAGCAACTCCAGGCCGACGGTTTGAAACGCAAACGGTCGACGATAGATTCGTCGATCGTTTCCTTTGCATCGAACGATTATCTCGGGCTGTCACGCCATCCGCGTGTGATCGCTGCCGCACACGACGCAATCAATCGATTGGGCGTCGGTGCCGGAGCGAGCGCACTGGTCACGGGTTACACGGATTGTCATCGCGACTTGGAAACCACCCTCGCCAAATTTGAACGCGAAGAATCGGCGATTCTATTCCCCAGCGGTTACGCGGCGAATGTCGGCACGTTGGCGGCTCTGATCGATTCCGAAGACATCGTTTTCTGCGATCGCCTGAATCACGCGAGTTTGATCGACGGGTGCCGTCTTTCGCGGGCCAGTTTTCAGGTCTATCGGCATGATCAGCTGGATCGCTTAGAGCAGCGATTGAAGCGTGCGACCGGCCATCGACGGCGGTACATTGTCACGGATTCGATTTTCAGCATGGACGGACACGCGGCGGACTTGCGAACTCTTTGCAAGATCGCGGAACGAACCGATGCCGAGGTTATCGTCGATGAAGCCCACGCGACAGGTTTGCTTGGGGAAAATGGTCGCGGAGTGGCTGAGTTGCAAGGCGTTACGGATCGTGTGGCGGTCCGAATTGGCACTTTGAGCAAGGCCATTGGCACTCTCGGCGGATTCGTAACCGGAACCGAATCGCTAACCGATTGGCTCTGGAATTCCGCGCGGTCGCAGATGTTTTCGACCGCGCTACCGCCGTCAGTTTGTGCGGCGGCAACCGAAGCTGTACACATCGTGCAAGCCGAACCGGAACGTCGTCATCGTGTTTTGAGCCTCGCGAATTCGTTGCGGTCTCAACTCACGAATGCTGGCTTCTCAATCCCATCCGGTGGCGTGAGTGCAATCGTGCCCGTCGTGATTGGTGATCCCGACACGACCATGCAATGGGCGGCCGAACTGAAACGTCGTGGTTTCCTCGTCGGTGCGATTCGACCGCCAACCGTGCCTGTTGGAACCTCACGGCTTCGAATTGCCGTTCACGCCGATCACACTGACGAAGACATCAACGGTTTCTGCAATTGCCTGTGTGAAGTCCGGCAGACAGCTCGTACAAATTCACATCGACTCTCTTCGAAATCGGCCAGGGCCGAGCGTGTGTCATGACCGAAACTCTCTCCACCTCTCCTCATCATTCGCGTGTCGGGTTCGCCGAGGAATATCCATTTGAATCACGGTTTTTGGAAATCGATGGCCATCGAATCCATTACATCGACGAAGGTTCCGGCCCCACGCTGCTCATGGTGCATGGGAACCCGACCTGGAGTTTCGCCTGGCGGAACCTCGTCAAAGACTTGTCGCAGGACTACCGTGTGCTCGCCATCGATCATCTAGGTTGTGGGTTCTCCGATAAACCGCAGGACTACGATTACCGGCTCGCGAACCATATTCAGAATTTGACAGCCTTCATCACCGAACTCGGCCTCAGCGAAATCACCTTGTTCGCGCATGATTGGGGTGGAGCGATCGGCATGGGGGCGGCGAGTCGGTTGCCGGATCGGTTTCGCAAATTCGTGCTGTTCAACACGGCGGCATTTCGATCGTTGGAGATTCCGTTGCGGATCGCTGTTTGTCGGACACCAATTCTCGGCAGTGTGATGCTACGCGGACTCAATGGATTTTCGCGGGCCGCATTGCGGATGGCCGTCTCCAAGCCGGAACGAATAACGAAAGCCGTTCGGCGGGGCTATTTGGCTCCGTATGATAATTGGGCGAATCGGATCGCGGTGCATCGATTCGTGGCAGACATCCCGCTCAAGAAATCACATCCGAGCTACGAAACGCTGACGGAAGTTGAGTCCGGTCTGAAGCAGTTTCAATCCCACCCGATGTTGCTCGTTTGGGGGGAACAGGATTTCTGCTTCACAACCAATTTCCTCAAGGAATGGCAGCTACGTTTCCCAAATGCGGAGACGCTTTCATTCCCGGACGCTGGTCACTATGTGTTCGATGACGCTCACGAACGAATCTTGCCCAAGGTTCGTGAATTCCTCGAAGACTCAGACTCTGAGAGCTGATTCAAGAACGCCCGTCGCGAATCATTTCTCGAGCCGCATTGCGTCCGCAAATTCCCATCACCCCACCACCAGGATGAGCAGCGCTGCCGCAAAGATAGAGACCGGCGATCGGAGTCCGATAGTCCCCCCAACCGGCAACCGGTCGCATGCTGTGCAGCTGATGCAACGACATTGCCCCTTGAAAAATGTTGCCACCCGTTAGACCGAAGGTCTGTTCCAAATCGACCGGGGTGAGAATCTGACGATGCAGAATTGAGTCTGGCACATTCGGTGCGAAACGAGCAATTTCGGCGATGCACCGATCGGCGTACTCTTCCCGCACGGTCTCCCAAGATCCTTGGCTTAGCTCGTAGGGTGCGTACTGCGTGAAGAGCGAGAGGATGTGACAGCCCTCAGGGGCAATCGTACGATCCACAGAAGTTGGAATGGTCATCTCCACAATGGGGCGTGACGAGGGCAAACCGTATTTCGCATCGTCGTACGCTCGTTCCAGATGGTTGAGCGTGGCACCGATGTGGATCGTCCCACGATGTTGCGGCCCCGGTGAACCATCCGCTGGCGACGGCAGGCACGTGAAGTTCGGCAACTCGCTGACAGCCAAATTGACCTTCAAACTTGCGCTGCGATAGTCGATTCGAGAAACCGCTTGCGAAAACTCCGGGGGAAGCTCGTTATGCGAAAGCATTTTCTCGAACGTCTGATGACAGTCCACGTTGGAAGCGACACGCCGAGCATGAATCACTTCCCCGGATTGCAAACGCACGCCCATCGTACGTCCGCGGTCGGTCAGGATTCGATCGACGGCGGCATCCGTTCGGATTTCGACTCCTCGTTCCCGAGCCGCTGCGGCGATGGCATTCGAGAGACTTCCCATACCACCTTCAACGTAACCCCACACACCACGGGCACCGCCGGCTGCCCCCATCACGTGATGCAGCAACACATACGCGGTACCCGGAGCGGATATCGGTTCAAAAGTGCCGATGATGGCATCGGTGGCGAGCGTCGCTTTAAGAACATCGGATTCAAACCAGCGATCGAGAATCGTGCGGGCCGACCCCGTGAGAATTTCGATCGCCTCGGGCAAATCGTTGCCCAGTTTCGCCATTGCCGAGTACAAAGATTTGCCCTGACGAAGGTCTTTGAATCGCTGCCAGAGCGAACGTCTACGCCAATCCTCGGGTAGCGGCAGCAAATTCGGCGGCGTCTGGCTGAGTGTTGGTTCCAGACATTCCGCAATTCGTTCCAACAGGCGTTCGTATCGCGGATAGCGTTCGGCGTCCTTTGTTGAGAATTTGGCGATTTCCTGCTGATTCGCGACATGATCGCGACCGAGCATCAAGTAGCGACCGTCTTCGAGTGGCGTGAACGAGGACGGATTTCTAGCGAGCACACGATACCCATGTCGCCGCAAATCCAGATCGTTTTCAATCTCCGACGGCAATAAACTCACGACGTAGGCCGCCGTCGAAACTCGAAAACCGGGCCAAGTTTCTTCGGTGACGCAGGCTCCGCCGAGAACATCACGCCGCTCGAGGACACACACGCTCCAACCGGCTTTCGCCAAATCAGCTGCACACACCAAACCGTTGTGTCCGCCGCCGATGATCACGCAATCGTACATTGATCGAACTCGATTTTTCGCGATCCAGAGCAACGTGATTGGTTCCAGCGCCCACAACTCACACCGAAACCATTGTGCCCCCGCCAAATGGTCTTACGTGATCGGCAGAGGCCAGTCGGCATGGTACTCCCGCGAGAGCAGTGCATTTGCGGATTTGTTCGTGCCGAAATTCATCGCGTTCGAGTCAAATTGCAATTCCGGACCGACTCGATAGGCAATGTTTCCCAGATGCACCAGCATCGAGCTGGCAGCAGTCGCGGAAAGACTCGCGGACGGCGTCTGTCGTGTGCGAACACACTCGATGAAATTTCGCAGGTGCGGCGTGAGACAGTCGCTCGCGGCCGACGACGGTGCGTCCTTCACGCCATAAACTTTCCAACCGCCACGGTCCACAATAAGCGTGCCTTGCTCACCGTAAAATGCGACGGCGGCATTCCGGCCTTCAATGCCATGGTTGGTCCACAACCGATGTTCCCATTCAATCGTGCGAGCGGCATCGGGATAGCGATAACTCACGTGCAGTGTGTCCGGGGTTTGGCGGTCATCGTCGAATGCTTGCTGACTACCAACCGAAACGATTGACGTCGGACTTTCCAAACCTAACCCCCAACGCGCGACGTCAAGCAGATGCACACCGAGATGGCCCAACTCGCCAGCCCCATAGTCCCAAAACCATCGCCAATTCTGATGAGAGCGGTTCGCATAGAACGGACTCGCGGGAGCCGGTCCACGCCACAAATCGAAGTCAAGAGTTTCTGGCGGATCGGACGGTTGATGTCGGCCGACACTTTTTCGCCGATGAACCGTCCAGGCTTTGGCGATCCAGACTTCACCAATCTGCCCGCTACGGACAAAATCGACGGCCGACCGAAAATGGTCTCCACTCCGTTGTTGCAAACCAACTTGAACAACACGCTTCGCCCGCTCCGCTGATCGAACGACTTGCTCAATTTCTTCGACCGTGTGAGCAATTGGCGGTTCGAGGTAGACGTCTTTCCCGGCAGCACAAGCCAGAGTCGTCATGTGGGCATGCCAGTGATCGGGCGTTGCAATGACGACGGCATCGACACGCGAATCATCCAGAACATGACGGAAATCCGATTCCCGCCGCGGATACACTCCTTGGTGCTCACCCAGTGTTCGCGCGACCCGTGAGAGCGCAGTCTCATCGACATCGCATACAGACACGACAACGGAATTCGTATGCCGAAGGAACTCCAGTCCCAATCGTTCGCCGTGGCCACGCAATCCAATGAGGCCGAGGCGGACCGGTTCGCCATCGTTGCCAGCAGCGTTCGCTCCCGCTGTCCCGACCGCCACCATACCGGCAGCGACCCCGGCGGCGTTCTTCGCGCTCGAGCCGAGAAATTGTCGGCGACTGATCCGGTCCAAAAACTGTTTTGTGTCCATAAATGCTGATTGCCGATTATGTTCGATCGAAGATTTGTCTAGTTTAACATGCGTCCGTCCCCGATGAAACGGTTTCTCGGTGTGAAACTGGAACCGCTTGTGTGTCAGGTTCCATGTCATTCGGTTGAAGATGCCTCGGACCTCTTGACACTCGGTGACAGTTAGGGAAGATAGGGGTTATAGGAGTTCGCTTCGGGATTGCATCTCCAAATGTTCAAGGATTGGCCACTTGTGCGCTGGAAAACTTGGATTCGGCGGGTATTGTGGTCGGGGATCGTCCTGAGTTTCGGGGTGATTGTGGCCGCTGCCCTGTGGCAGAGTTTGCGTGCGGTGGGAGACACCGTGGGTTCACGGGTTGCGGGCGGAATCGCGTTGGGGCTACTCAGCTGCTGGATTGTCAATGGAATCGTACTTGTGGTCCTGCTGGCGTTGGAGTTACTGTCGGTGAACGGAAACTCAACCGAGCACGGAGACTCACCGAAGGACAGTGACCGACACGAACCGTAGCGGTTCTCAGACCATGGTTCGGCCCTAGAGACGCAGTCGGTTCTTGTTTTCGGTCGCTGCAGTCAGGTTGATCCGCAATGGTCCGAGTGTGGCGTTCCACTCGTGAGCGTCCTTTGAAGGTCACCGATTCGATGCCAATCCGCTTTCGCTGCCAACACTGCAAACAGAACCTGGGAATCTCCCGGTCAAAAGCTGGCGAAGTTGTGGACTGTCCGACTTGTGGACGGTCCATCGAAGTTCCTCAACGCGATGGCCAAGCTAAAGATGCTCGCCGGCCGCAAATGAACTTTCGAGACCCCGCTGTGGCGAAAGCAATGCGGGAAATCCAATTGCTCGGCGACGATATTGCCAAACCGAAAACCGACTCGAGCCGAGAAAGCTCCTCGGAAATGGAGTCTGCCGTTGAGTCAATGCCAATCATGCTTTCCGAGCCGGAAGTTGCACCGCCTCCAGCGTTGGAGATTGCTCCCGCCCCCACAAACCAACCGACATCGGAACCAACCGGACTCCCGCCGGAACAAACTCCCGAACGCCAGCGAAACGAGTTGGAAGAATTGGCGAGAGAAGCCGACGAGCATGCCGGCCATTCGAGTTCCGTCGGTCAACCTTCGCAGCTGTCGATTCCGCTCATTGGTGGATTGGTGCTGGCGTTCGGTCTCATGATGGGCTTGGGGATGGGCTACTTTTTTTCCGACTCAGATTCCGGCGAATCGAAGGGGGATGGTGAAACTTCAAGTCAAGCGGAGGAGCAACCCAACCAAGCACCTCCGACACCAGTTCCAGACTCTGACGAAACCAATGTCACGGTCGTAAGTGGTGTGATTACGTACGACCCCGAAAATGCAACGACCCGCCCCGACTCTCAATCTCTGGTGATTTTATTGGCAACTTCACGGCTGGGAGAAGTCATGATTCCGGGCGAATCGTTGTGGGAACCGGTCGAAAGTTCGGACTTCCAAGTCGCCGCCGCCGCACTCGAATTGATCGGCGGGCAGGCGGCGTTGACAGACTCGGAAGGCAAGTTCTCGCTCACGGTTCCATCGTCAGAGCCTCATCATTTTCTCGTGGTGTCTCGGCATACGATGCGGGAGGATTCGGCAATTGACGCGGCTTTGAATGACGTTCTGAAAGAGTACTTCGAGCAACCGCGACAACTGCTGGGCAAGCGGGCCTATCATGTGGAGATGCTAACATTGAGCGGCGAAAAGCAACTCTCGATCCGTCACCGCTTTGAGCGATAACGTCCGTCGAGCATGTTCTCACCGAGCAAAAAGCCATTGGCACACGATCCAAGCCGGTGGTGAGATTTGCGGTGCGATCAGCGATACCCAATCGTTGGTTTCCATCACGTGTTGCGGTTTCTGTTCCACCTTCGTGACGGTCGCAATCGCCGCGTGACGTTGCGGGCCGGCTTCGGCAACGGCTGGACCGGTGGGGATTGCGGGAGTCGATACCACAATCTCCACCTCTTCGACCAACTCCAATCGAACCGGTTTTTCGGCGATAGCAGGGCCTGGCTCTGCAACGATTCGCACAGGTTTTTGGGCGATCGCCGGGCCGGGAATCACAACCTCTTCGACAATCTCCACGACAACGTCTTCTTCGACGACGACCTCGATCACCGTGGTTTCTTCGACTGCTTCCGTGTCCTCGACAACGACGGGAGCCTCCACAACTTCGACGATCGTTGGTTCGTCAATCGTTTCCAAGCGGACAGGTTTCTCAGCGATTGCAGGACCGACCGGCACGATCACTTCGACATCTGTTTCGGTCGGAAGAATGATCTCCAATTCGGTGACGATGGTTTCGGTCGAGGTCTCGGCGGTCAAGACATTTTCGATTTCTGGTTTAGCGATTTCTGGCTTCGTTAGTTGCACATCTTCGATCGGTCGAATTGCTTTTTCCGCGACTGCGGGACCGGCAAATTCAGCGGTCGGTGTCTCGTCGGCATGGGCAGCAACTGCCAAGCCGGCGAAGGCGAGCAAAATCCCAAGTGTCAGGCGGAGGCATGTACGGGGAGTCGGCATGGTCGAAATCCTTTCGGTGCGTGGATGCAGGTGGGGGCAGTCGGGCGATGGCGGCGGAGTGGAGCCAATCTCATCGCTGTGGAGTTTGCGGTCCGGCAAGTGAACGCAAACCGACGCGTTGGTGTAGGGTGGCGTGCGACGGAAGTCTGTCTTGGCCTACGAAAGTCGAAGCCAAGGCGGTGATGCGAAGTCAAAGACATCCGCGCGATTTGCGGCCCAGCGAGTTTGAATCGGTGAGGTTTCCGATTGAGTCCGCGGGCGTGGTGGCGAACTCACTTGGGGGGAAACCATCGATCCAAGTTGGATGCGACACTAGATCAAGTCTAGTTGAGAGAGCAACGACCGACGCTGTGTATCCACTGGGAAATACTAGCCTTGGGTCGTCACACATAAGCTTAATGCGACACTAATAGACTTATCGGAGTTTACCAATCAACGACTTCAGGAATTCTTGGGAAGTTGCGAAGCTTGAGCCATCCCGGAGGTTTGAATAGACCTCAACAGGCTAGGCAGAGTTTACCGGCAAACGACGAAGGTCTGGTGACCAAGTCCCCGAATCACTCCCCGATCAAGAGAACTTTTTGCCGGCAGATGACGGAACTTGAGCAAAATCCCCGAGAACTCGAAATTTTCGTGAGTTTTCTCAGACACCCCAATTCCATGAGCTAGGTTTGCAATGACGTACTCTCAACAACAGGCGAAACACGCAACTGCTCTTGCCGGAACCGGGAAGACCTTCGTCGTTCCGCAACACCGACGAAGTTGCACGACGATCGCCATTCAATGGAGTTGAGAACGCGTTCATCCTAACAATCGCGTCAAAACACTCGCATTTTTCAGCAGACACTTAGCGCCAGCCGTCGCATTCGAACATGAGTTGGTCTAGCGGGAAGGACATCGGACGATGAAAGCTCGAGCCGCAATGACAAATCGACAGCTCACCAGCGCACCTCGCACGAACGAACACGAATCCCGGCGAGGGACGGCATTGGTTGAAATGGCATTGGTGCTGCCAATCTTCATGATGGTCACACTCGGGATCGTCGAGTTCGGCCGTGCGATGATGGTCAGTCAATTGGTGACGAATGCCGCTCGTGAGGGGGCCCGGCAAGCCATTATTGATGGTTCCAACAACGCCAATGTCAGAAGCACCATCGAAACGTTCATGCAGCAGTCAGCAAACGTGGCGGCAGGCGACCTGGTCATTACGATCACAGTGACGCCCGCCCCTGGCAACACCGATCCTGCGAATCAGGTCGCCAATACCAGTTCCGGTGATTTGATTCAGATTATGATCGATGTTCCCTTCAACAAGGTCAGCTTTATTCCTGGCAACTACTTGAAGGACAAGCATCTTCGCGGAATGGCCGCCATGCGACGCGAGTAGCAGGCATTCACTGTGCCACTTCTTTCCGAATGCTGTGTTACTCGGAACTGGCTTCCGCTTCGGCTTCTTCCTCGATGAATCGTTTGCGGCTGGCCTCGAGAATCTCATTGAAATCGACATCGCAACGTTTGCAGACGTGGAGAATGTCGGTGAGAAGACAAGTCATCGCAACATCGACCGGCTCGCCACCAAGCCCCTCCGGCAACCATGTGTAGTGCCGAGAGCGGATCACGTCGCGAATGTGGTCGAGCCAATGATCACGAAGTCCATCCAATGCTTCCGGGTCGGGCGTGGTCACGTGGTTTCTCCTGTTGGGAATGAGATCGTCGATTCCGTAGCCGGGATCATCTTGACCTCGATGCGTTTTGCCTCGGTCACTCGAATGGAGAGCCGGTAGCCTCGGTAACGACACTCGACCGCTTGGGTAATTGGAGCGTATCCGGTCACAGCGATTTCTTCACCGCTGGTGAGTCCCATTTCGATCAACCGCGTCGCGATGGCATCGTCGCCATGAATGCTAACGATTAGCCCGCGTTCGCCAGGTCGTAGCGAGTGGAGCCGAGTCATAGAGACCTCCAATCCATGTCCGCCGTCACTCAAAACTGTAGACCCATCGAGCGCCGCGTCAAGCGTAGCGTGAGTGCGAATCTGTTGCAACTCACAATGCACAAACGGGTTACGGGGCAATGCGTTCGCGTCGTCAGACGCATGCGAAACTTCGAGCCGATCGTCCGTTCTTCGTGTACACAGTGGATTCGTTAACGCAATCATGACGTGGTCACAACAAGGCATGACCTGCTACAACCGAAGGTCAATTGCTCTTGGCAACGACTAACCACTCCCTGAGATTCATCGAGATTTCGGTGGAATCCAGAGACCATTCCGAGCGTTTGGACGGTTGGGGCTGAGTTTTGGGGAGGAATCCCGGCGTCTGGTTCCGGTACAATGTTGAGCACGGCTGCGGACGAACGACCAGGGACAATCAAGTTGACGAATATGGGTGATCTCACGAATCCACGCTGGATGTATCTCAAAGCGATTTTGTTCGTGCTCGGTGGCGTCATGTCCGCAGGCCTGATCTTGGCGGAATCACCAGAGTGGAGGACGGCCGCCCTCTTGGCAGTGTGCGTGTGGTGTTTTGCTCGGGCCTACTATTTCGCGTTTTACGTCATTGAGCATTACATCGACGATGACTTTCGCTACGCTGGCCTGTCGTCGGTCCTCAAATATTGGTTTCAACGTCGTAAGAAGTGATGGAACGACGGCATGTTTGTCGCATGGGGAGACGCGAAAGCGAATGTTCCCTTCGCGACGGGAGTGATTTCATCCGCCGATTCGGGAACTGGTTTAATTCGTCAGCCACGCTCGGCGCGTAAAAAAGCTCCGTGCCGCCGGATGAGGGGAAGAACCGGGGGCACGGAGACATTCGACCGCCCCTTGTTGGGGCGGTGAATCGTCGATGTTCGAGAACTGGATTAACGTCGCAGTGCGTAGACGGCAACGTCGTCGATGATCCACGGCGTTGACCAGGTGCGATTGTCGTCTCGGCTCGTAATGTTGAAGAAGCAGGTATTGAACTGCTCGCACTTGTAGCCGTAAGGGTATTTCGACGCGATGCGATCGGAAGGTCGCAACGGATCGACCCCGGGGCTGGCGTAGTAATGGACTCGGCCATCGGGTGTGAACGACATACCGAGCGTCCACCAACCCACTTGTTTGATCTGCGGTCCGACGAAGTCTTCACCGGTTTCGTCACCACGAACGATGATGACAGCAGAGTCGAAGTTGTATTGCGGATCGGTCTTGCTGTTGAACTGGATGAACATGCCTGGCCAATAGAGTTCCGTCTCTTTGACGGTCTTTTTGCGTTTGAAGAACAAGAACTTTTTGACCTTTTGCTCTTCCTTCGTGGTCTGCACATCGCCACGGAAACCAAACGTCGTACCGGTCTTGTTGTCCCATTGATCGAACGGCGGCAGGTAAACGCGAACCACACAACTCGGTGATCGGTAAACCGGAATCGTGCCGACGTGCGAACTGGAATTGAAGACGAAATCGTCCTGGTTCGTTTTGTATGCAGGTCGATTCGGAATGCCAGTATCGCGGGATCGCAACATCAGCGACCCAAGACTCCCAGCCGGACCACCGGGCGGAGTAGTGACACGCTTGATCAAGTCCGGTTGTCCACGTTTGAGTCCTTCGCCGAACTTGCCGTTGGTCGAATAGCCTGCGGGATATCGTTGCTGTCCATCTTGTTCTTCGCTACTTTTCGGGAAGTTGTGAACGAAGCTCCAGTTTTCGTCTTCGAAGTCATCGTAGACCAACCGCAAGCCGGTTCCCGGTGTGACCTGTGCCTGAATCGGACTAATCGAAAACGCTGCTACCGTGAGGAGCAGTCCAAACCGGAACAATGGATATGACATCCGGTAACCCCGCATATTTAGTGTAGACTATGGAAAGTGAGTCGAACGGTGGGGTCACGAGGCACCACGGCCACGGACCACGCCAACGTCGAATCGTGCGTATCTGCGGGGTGTATCGGAACGGTGTATTCCGGCTGTCCACCGGTTTCCGAACCGGAGTTGGCGACATTGATAAAGACGGGACGCCCCAGAGGCCCAACTCGCAGAATCGTTACAACCTGCCGGATTCGACTCGATCAATTCTTCGGGTGAGAGCGGGTTTCCGTGATGTACCGGGTTCAGGAACTAGTCGACTTCAACGCAGACACAGCGTCATTCGCAACCCCCAATCACGATTTTGCTGACCCCATCGAACCGAATTTCCTCAAAGCTTCCGATGCCAAGCAATGATCGAAACGATCGAAAACCTGTTCTCTGCTCTTCAGTCGTCAGGATTTGTGACGAATTTGGAGGTCGAACCACCATTACGCGAGGTTCCCTCACACATCGCCGAGATTCCACTACCGACGCAGTTGATCGAATTCTACCACAATGTCGCTGGACGGATTCACGGACGGTATTGCCGTTCGCTACAGCCGGAAGATCAGGACCGGTTTGGGGCCAGTTTCCTCGGTGATCAACTAATTGGCGGACCGCAACTTTTCTCGCCAGACGAGCTGATTTCCACAAAGATCGAAATGCTTAGGTGGGCGTTGGAGTCGTGGGTGGTCGAGGACGCCGACGAACGGATGTGTTGGACGTTGTCCATTCCATTCGCAGCGATGGCGAACGGAGATTACCTGGCGTTCGATGAGTACGAACAAGTCGTTTACTTAGACAGCGACGGCGAGTCGTTCATACTCGAAGCCGACTTCGGTGAGTTCTGGGAGAAGTGGGAACGGTTGTTCTTCATCGGCCCGGAACTTTGGATGTTCGAGCCGTTCTGGAGTGAATACGGATTGATCATCGGCAATCTCGAGAATGTCGCCCGATTCCGCGAAGTATTTCAATCGCTGCTCGAACCATCACCCATCAGTTGAACCGAATGACGGTCTTCTGTATTCGCAGTGGACGCAAGACGCCGCCACGGCACTCGACTGAATTCCTTACAAGATATCCAAGTCGTCGATGCTCATTTCTTCCAGATCATCAGCCTTTTCGGTTGCTTGAGGCTTTTTCTCTGGTTTCTTCTCGGAAGCAGGAGGCTTTTGCTCTGCCGCTGGCTGCTGCGGCGGTTGTTGTTGGGGTGGCCGTTGTTGCTGTGGATTTTGCGGTTGTGGACCGGGTTGTTGCCCAGGCATCGGTTGTGGTGGCATCCCCTGCGGGGGCATCCCCTGCTGCGGATACGACTGCCCACCGTAACCCGGCGGCATTTGCTGCGGATATTGCGGATATCCCGGCGGCATTTGCTGTGGGTATTGCGGATACTGGGGATAACCTGGCGGCATTTGCTGGGGCGGCGGTCCTTGAGCGGCCGGTTGATTTTGTTGTTTGTTGTCTTTCTTCTTGTTGGTCGGATCCAAAATTTTTGGTTTCGGCTTCGGTTTGGGAGCCTCCGACTTGATGCCGAGTGCCTGTCGCTCCGCGTCCGTTCGGCTATCGAGTCGATTACTCAGACTGGCTAAATTGGCTTTGCGATCTTCCTCGGTTTTTTTGGCAATGGCAGCGGCCATTTCAGCAGGATCTTCCTTAAACGCTTTAACAGAACGAAGTTCTGCGTGAAGTTCGTTCATGTCCGCGTAGCGCTTTTCGGGCTTTTTCGCCAACATCTTCGCGATGACACGATCCATCTCGGGAGTGATATTTGGATTCACAGCCGAAGGTGTGGGAGGCGGAGTCTGCAAGTGCATTCGGAGCATGTCGCCCGGGGTCGTTGCAGCGAACGGAACTCGCCCAGTGAGCACTTCAAATGCAACAATTCCCAAACTGTAGATATCCGTCGCGGCGGTTGGTGGCTTCTTTCGGATCGTTTCCGGCGCAATATACGTCCGCGTTCCCTGGACCACATTTCCACCAAGCGAAAGAAACTTGCCGAGCCCACCCGCCTTCTTCACGGTCAAAGAAAAGTCGATGACGCGTAGTTCTCCGCCACGATTGAAAAGGATGTTATCCGGCTTGATATCCTTGTGAATCCACCCGTTTTCGTGCATGTGGGCGAACGCTTGGCACAACCCGTCAAATAGTTTCCGAAACCGTGATTGCAATCCCGGTAGATCGCTCTTGAGTTGTTGCTTCAAGTTCGGTGCACGGAAATACTCCATAATGATGTAACCGAACTGCTTGGTTACCTTCACTTTATGTGTTTCGATGATGTTCGGGTGTTTCAATCCCAACCCGATCTTCGCCTCGCGTTTGAGTGTGGCTTTGTGCTCGGCATTCTCGAGAGCCTCCGGACGCAACATTTTCATTGCGAAGTGCGTGCCGCTCGCTTCCTCCACGACTTCTTCGATCACCGTCGCACTACCGGCCGCAATCTCGTTGACTGAGCGATATCCATCAATTACGTCTGTGGACTCTTCGGACACGAATGGACCTCATCGAGTGAAGAATGTGACTCTGATTCGTCACTTCGAGTATAACGTTTGATGACCCGGTAGGTAGGGTTTATTCCTGAGCGGAGTCTGCGAAGTTGGGAAAAGACGATACCGATTCCGTGCCGTTCACTAGATTCGGAACGCCTGAGTTTAAAAATCTGGGTTTGTGTCCGTTTCGAATCACCGTATGATGATTCGGAGTCGATGCGTGACAGGTCCACCGAAGATGGGCCGTTTCTTCGCGATTGCATTCCGTCATGGTAAATTTGGGAATCGTCGGTTTGGGGCCGGCTTGGGAAACACGATATCGGCCAGCGCTACGGGCGCTGCGCTCGCGGGTTCGCGTGTGCGCGGTTTATGATTGTGTTCCGAGTCGGGCGGCTGCGGCGGCGAAGTCGGTCGATGCCGACGTCGTTGGCGGAATTCGCGCGATGATGCTGCGGCCGGATATCCGTGGAATTCTTTGGCTGGGTACCGAGTGGCAAGGCGATGCCCCTCTGCAATTTGCGATCGCTGCCCGCAAACCAACGATGATCGCCGCTCCCAATGCGTTCCCGATCGACACACTCGCCCGCTTGCATTTGAGTGGACTCTCGACAGGACTGACACTGATGCCGGAATTTCTCCGGCGATATCTCCCCGCGACGCACCGCGTGCAGGAACTTCTCGCCACCCGAATCGGGCCGGCACGTGTGATCCGAGCAACCTTGCAGACGACGGAGGTCGGGTTGGCGACGTCCCCGGAGCTCACAGCGTTGCTGGATTGGTGTCGGCACATCGCCCGCACCCCACCCGCGACGATCCAGGCCACCCAAAACGGACACGGCGAGCGTTTGGTCGTCGAGTTTCGGCAGCCACGAATCGCCAGCTTCAAGCCGCGAGCCGAAATTCATTTGCAGGCTGGAGAGTCATCCGAGACACCAAAGTTGATCATCGAAGGTGACCAAGGACGGATCGCGATCGAAGAAACTCATCGCATCCGCTGGAACTGCGATAACGAGGAAACGGTCGAGGATCTCAGCAACGAACGTCCGGCTGCGGAGGTATTGATCGATCACTTCTGCCGTCGCGTCGTTGGCGGTCTGATCCCCGTTGCTGACCTGGGCGACTTGTGCAGTCACCTGCAAGTTTTGGAAGAAGCTCGTCGCAGTCTTGCCCAAGGCCGAGCACTCCGAATCAATCCGATTGACGCAGTCTGAGCCAAGACTCAAGACACTTTCTTTGGTTTGGCGAGCGGTGTGTAACCCAGGAATTTCCCTCTGCTTGTATTCGGCAGAAATGTCAAAGTGTCCGGATTACGCGGATTTTGCTGGAGTTCCCGAAGTCTGCTTGCCGATGTCTCTGAGGCGTCGTGTTCTCTGGATGAGATGCGCGCCCGTGTTTGAGGAGACCGTGAAATTCTGATCTATCGCCGAGGGAGTTGGCGTCCCGATGTACGAATCGCTTTACCGGCTGAGCCGTCGTCCGTTCGCGCCCACACCGGCTCTGGCATTCTATGTGCCCAATGCGTCGTCGGAAGCCGCTCTGGATGGCTTGGAACATGCCGTCCGTGAGGACCAGGGCATTGGAATTCTCACGGCGGAAGTTGGTCTGGGCAAAACTCTCGTCTGTCAGCAATTGGCGGAACGGCTGGCGGACGAATACACGGTCGTGTTCCTTTCGAGTTCAAATTACCCGAACTCGCGAGCGTTGTTGCAGGCGATTCTTTACGAAATCGGTCATCCCTACACTCGGTTGGATGAACAAGAACTCCGGTTAGAACTTCAAACCGCTCTCCGGGAATTGCGTGAGGACACACGCGGTTTAGTCCTGATCGTCGATGAAGCCAATTTCCTCAGCGATGAACTGCTGGAGGAAATCCGGACGTTGACGCACTTGGCGATCGACGGTGTGCCGTTGATTCGAGTTGTGCTGTCGGCTCATATGTCCTTTGAGGAGCGACTGATTGACCGGCAAATGGAACCGTTGAACCAACGGATCGGCTGCCATGTCTTCCTTGAACCGTTGTCACACGAGGAATCCATCAGCTACGTCGCTGCGCGACTTCAGTTGGCTGATGGCAACGTTGATGAAATCCTCACAACGGATGCGTTGCTCGCGATTTGTCAGGCGAGTGGCGGTGTGCCACGTTGCTTGAATCAATTGTGCGACCATACGTTGCTCCTCGGTTACGCGTTTCAGGAACAACCGATCACCATCGAGCGGGTACACGAAGCGTTGGAAGACCTCAAACCGCTGCCGTTGCAATGGAACAATCTTCCGTCCGCGCCAATTCCGGAGGAACACGCTCAGTTCTGTGAGGAATCCGCAGAAGACGAAGCAAACGTGGACACCGAGGAACAAGTCCTCGAACCCTCGGACACCGATGTGGCCCCTGTCGACGCTTCCGAGGATGCTGCCGTGTTCGAATTTGGATCCGATGAAGTCGCTGACGGCGTCACCCCGCCCGTCATGACTACAGAAATTTCGGAACCCGTCGAGGCATCCGTATTTGAAGTCGGCGGAGACGAAGACACGGAATTCTCCACCAGCGATGTAGACACAGATCAAATTCCATCAGTCTGGACGAACGAGCCGGTTGGAGAATCCATGGAGTCAAACGTGATCGAGTTTGGTTCACCGGACGAGTCTTCGGTTTCCGACGTTGTTCAAGAACCGGCACCGACCTCTGAAGAACACCATGTAATCGTGCCGCCCACTCCGACTTGGCGGCAAACTCCGGAGACGATCGAAACCGAACGGGTTCGGCAAGCCGTTGGTCCGTATGCGTGGTCATTCGCCGAGGAAGCCGTTACGGATCGATATTCTGCGTTGGACGCAGGACGCTCGATCGATTTCAGCTTGAAATCCATCGCAACGACTTCGGTCTGCCCCACGGTCCAGCTTCGTTGTGAAGAACAAGGCTGGCTTCCCGCAGAACCATCGCCGTTTGCCAAGTCATCCTTGCCAGTCGAGTGGATCGAAGACGAAGTTCCGAGTCCATCGGAAACCCCAGACCAACCGGTCTCGCACTCCAATCCGTTGGACACCATCGACGCGATTCTCCCGCAGGTCGAGAGTGCTTTGAACGACGGAATCGAATCACAGGAGACGGTGGAGCCCGTCGAAAACGCTCCGGCGAACGCGGCCGACGTGTTGCAATCGGTAGAAGAGCAAATCGCAGAATTCCACAACTCGGATTCGGAAGTCGACTTGGAAACCGAGATCGGGGCCTTAGTTCTCGACACCTGCGTGAGCACTCAGGCGGAACTCTACGGCAGCCCACGCAACCGTGAAGTCGACCAGCAACTCGCAGCCGCCTTGGAAGACACACTTGCCGAAAAACTCGGTACGTCCAAAACCGAGGCGTCTGAGTCTGAGGTGCAACCCAAGCAAAAATCGATCGCGGAGCAACTCGCCGAAGCTGCCCACACCGAGCACGAGATACCGCAGCCAAAACAGACTCGCAAATACGGCAGCTTGTTCACCAAGCTCCGACGGAAATTACGATCCTAATCCGAGTCGTTTGGTTGGACTCGTTCGACCGGGTTGGCACCGTCATGCTATAACTGAGTCTGAATCCGTGTTCGTCGGCCATTCTTGGACTCAGGCTTGTTGATGACAGTGTCGAAAACTCCGTCCGATGCATTGCTCGCAGAACTTAATGAAGCTCAACAACAGGCGGTCCGACATGGGGATTCGCCGTTGTTGATTGTGGCTGGTGCCGGAACCGGGAAAACGACGACGCTCGCTCATCGAGTCGCGTGGCAGATTCTTCAAGGGACTTCACCCCGACGAATTTTGCTTCTGACGTTCAGTCGCCGAGCCGCCGCCGAGATGCTGCGACGTGTGGACGACATCCTGCAAGCCGTCGGGAAAACGAGTCGGGAATCCGCGAACGTCTTTGGTGGAACGTTTCATTCGGTCGCCTTGCGATTGCTGCGACGATATGGCGAGGTTCTTGGGCTCGGTGCGGAGTTCACAATCCTCGATCGCGGCGACGCCGAAGACCTCATGAATGTCGTGCGGACCGATTTAAACTTGTCCGACGGCAAACGCCGCTTCCCGCTCAAGGGAACATGTCTCGCGATCTACAGTCGTTGCGTGAATCGCTCGGCACCGTTGAAAACTGTGTTGACCGAAGATTTCCCGACGCACCTTTCCCACGAAGCAAACCTGGGGCGATTGTTCACCGCATACACGGAGCGAAAAGAGTCGCACGTTGTGCTGGATTACGATGATCTGTTGGTGTTCTGGTTGGCGTTACTGGAAAATCCGCAAGGTGCGGAAGTCGTTCGTGGGTTGTTCGATCGGGTGCATGTCGACGAATATCAAGACACCAACGTCCTGCAAAGTCAGATTTTGAAACGACTCGTTCCCGACGGAACCGGTCTCACCGTCGTTGGTGACGATTCGCAGTCAATTTACTCGTTTCGAGCCGCCACCGTTCGCAACATTTTGGATTTCCCGGAAGACTTCCCCGATTCGAGCATCGTGACGCTCGAACAGAATTACCGCAGCACGCAACCAATTCTCGATGCCACCAATCGTGTCATCACGGAATCGACAGAATGGCATGCGAAAAAGCTGTGGTCAGAACGAACACACGGAGTTCGGCCGCAAGTCATCCGATGTGCCGATGAGGAATCGCAAAGCAGTTTTGTGATCGAGCAAGTCCTCAATGCCCGCGAAGAAGGTGTGCGATTACAGGACCAAGCCGTGCTGTTCCGGTCTTCGTATCACAGCGCAGGTTTGGAATTGGAACTCACACGGCGGAACGTTCCCTATCGCAAATACGGTGGATTGAAATTCATCGAATCAGCCCACGTCAAAGATTTGCTCGCCTACTTGCGATTGGCGGAGAACCCACGGGATATCGTGGCCGGCACGCGTGTGCTGTGTTTGTTGCCGGGCATTGGGAATGCGAGGGCAGGGCGGTTGATGGAATCGCTACGGGACGCCAACGGTTCCTTCGCCGCCTGGAGAGAATTTAAAGCCCCCGCCAGCACCCGTGGCCAATGGGAACCGTTTGTCAAACTCTTGGATGAGTTATCATCCGGCCCCTTGTTGGAGTCGTCTGTCGCGACACAGGTGGAACGAGTGCGAACGTTCTACAAACCGCTCTTGGAAGATGCACACGACCATGCCGCAGTCCGAATGCGAGATTTGGAACAACTGGAGATTTTAGCGGCACGGTATGCGGACCGAGCGAGTTTCCTTGCGGAAGTTACGTTGGATCCGCCATCGTCAACTGCCGAACTGGGTGATCCGGCCGCTCCTGATGAAGACGATTGGCTCGTGCTCAGCACGATTCACTCCGCAAAAGGACTGGAGTGGGACAGCGTATTCGTGTTGCAAGCGATCGAAGGCAGCATCCCCTCCGAAATGGCCACCGGTTCACCGGAACAGATCGAGGAAGAACGGCGGTTGTTTTATGTCGCATTGACACGCGGAAAAAATAACCTGTTTGTTTGTCACCCTCAACGAATCATGGGACAACGCAACCAGTTCTTCGCTCCATCATTCAGCCGGCTCACCCCATTTGTGAGTGATGAGGTCCGCTCGACGTTTGATGAGATCGTCTATTCGCCCGAGGGACATACCGACGCTGCTCCCAAACCCGAAAGTTCACAATCTGTGAGGAGTCGTCTGAATTCCCTGTGGGGCGAAAATTAGGCCGATTTCCCATCATTTTCAGCCTCTACGGACTTTCCGTCGTGTAGGGTGGCGAAAATCGATGGAAAACCCAACAATACACTCCGATTGGCCGGACACATTGTGCTAACCGTCCGCCAATCAGCTAGAATCAACATCCACCGAAGACAATTGAATCCGCTGACCCTGAAGGACGAATGTGATGAGCACGGCCAAGGTGATTCTTGATGGCAAAGAATACGAACTCCCCGTCGTGGTCGGGTTGGAAGGCGAAATCGGGATCGATATCACCAGCCTCCGCTCAGATTCGGGCGCCATTACCCTAGACCCCGGCTTCGGCAACACCGGGTCTTGCGAAAGTGCAATTACATTCATCAACGGAGAAGAAGGAATCCTGCGTTATCGCGGGTATCCCATTGAGCAACTCGCTGACCACAGCTCCTTCATTGAGACAAGTTATTTGCTGATCTACGGCAAATTGCCCACTCAGGAAGAACTCGACAACTTCCGGCATGAGTTGACGTATCATAGTATGCTGCATGAGGATATGAAGAAATTCTTCGAAGGATATCCTCCCAATGCGCACCCGATGGCCGTCTTGTCCTCGATGGTGGCTTCCCTGTCGAGCTACTACCCCGTCGTCGACGAAGAGCGTGAACAGAACATCATTCGTCTCATGGCCAAGGTCAAGACGATCACTGCCTATGCGTACAAGAAGTCCGTGGGACAACCGTTTGTCTATCCGCTGAATTACCTGACATTCTGCGAAAACTTCCTGCGAATGATGTTTTCGGTCCCCGCGGAGAGCTACGAAGTTCCCACCGAGCACGTCAAAGCGTTGAATCGCCTACTCATCCTGCATGCCGACCACGAACAAAACTGCAGCACATCAACCGTTCGCATGGTCGCGAGTTCGCAGGCGGACCTATTCGCATCGATCTCCGCCGGGATCAGCGCCCTATCCGGTCCGCTGCACGGCGGAGCGAACCAAGCCGTCTTGGAAATGCTGGAAATGATCCAAAAGGACGGCGGCGACTACAAAAAGTGGGTCAGCAAAGCTAAAGACAAAAACGACGATTTCCGTCTGATGGGCTTCGGTCACCGCGTCTACAAGAACTTTGATCCACGGGCCAACATCCTTCGGGAGTCCGCCGACGCCGTTTTGGAACAGATGGGGCGGACCGATCCGCTCTTGGATATTGCCAAACAGTTGGAAGAAGTCGCGTTGACCGACGAGTACTTCATCTCACGGAAACTCTACCCGAACGTCGATTTCTACAGCGGTATCCTCTACCGAGCGATGGGCATTCCGACCAACATGTTCACAGTCATGTTCGCCCTCGGTCGTCTGCCAGGATGGTTGGCACACTGGAAAGAACTCCGCGACGGCCGCAGCCGAATCTATCGTCCGCGACAAATCTACACCGGCGAAACCGTTCGCGATTACGTGCCGATCGAAGGCCGCAACTAGATCAGTCGGCATTTGATCGCAGTCGGTTTTGTCTCGCGGAGGCCAGGAAACAAAGTGTTTTTTCGTCCTCCGCGGACACAAAAGATGGTAAAACGGTCTCAACCAATGCATCAGTAAATTTCGCTTGCTCGGATTTCCCAGGACTTCAGGTTACGTCATGAGTCGACCTCTCATTCTCATCGGTTGGATGGTCCTGGCCCTGGGAAATTGCAGAGGAGGGCTTTTCGCGTCCAATGAGAGTTTCTACGTCGATATTCTGACGGAAAACGATATTCGAGACGACGAAGTCGCATTGCAGGAATTCTTGGAAAGTCTTCATCCGACCGAGCAAACCATCGCCCATCTCCGCAAATTGACGGAGCAACTCGGGGATGCGGAATTCTTTCAACGCGAAGCGGCCACCCGCGAGTTGCTGACCATTCCCGCATGCTGCCCTGAAGTCTTGATGGAGGCCTGCGAAAGTCCCGACCCGGAAATTCGCTGGCGATCCCGGCAAATTCTGAAACAAAATCGAACGCGAACAGATCGAATTCTGTTCGCTGTTTTTAGTTTGATCAAGAACCGAAAACTCACGGGTTTAGCCAAACCGGTGGCAACTTCGTTGCGGTTGGCGCAGACGGATTCCGTTCGACGTGCGGGACGGCAGGCACTTTCCGCCTCGGCGACTGTGGACGATGCCGATTGGCTCCGCGAATTGCTGGCGAGCGAACATTCCTCGATGGCGATTGCGGCAGTTGGAGCGTTGGACCGAGTCCTTGGCCCGGAAGCCGCAACGGATTTCCTGCCATTGCTGGATCGACCAGACAACGAATTGCGACTCGTAGCCGCTCGGGCATTGCTCAATCACGGTCAACGAGACACGTTGAACACGTTCGTGGAGTTGCTCGATGCCAATGAATTGACGGTCCGTCTTCAAGCCGCTCAAACATTGCGATCGGCAACGGGCCAACGGTTTCAGTTCACTCCCTATGATGAGCCCGCTGCCCGGCAACAAGCCGCGAACGAGTGGCGAACCTGGGTCAGTGAAAACGGCGCCAACTCCCCTTTGAATCTGCCCATTCTTGAGGGTGATGTCGAACTAGGACGAACCCTCATCTGCTACTACGGGCGGAAAGAAGTCGTTGAACTCGATGAGCGTGGCGAACAGACGTGGAAACTCGAAAAGGTGAACGGTCCCTGGGATTGCGACGGGACCCCAGAAGGGCACCGGGTCATCTGTTTCTACACGCAGCAAGCAATTTCCGAATACAACCAAGATGGCGAGGAAATTTGGAGCATCAAGAATATCCCAGGCCGACCGTTCAGTGTGCAACGGCTATCGAACGGCAACACGCTCATTTCTTGCTACAACACAGGCAAGATCATCGAATATCGGCCCGACAAATCCAAGGCGTGGGAAATTACGAAATCCGGCACGCCGATGGATGCTCAACGGCTTCCGAATGGTCACACATTGATCACTCTCTACCAAGCCCAAAAAGTCGTCGAAGTCAATCAAGAAGGCGATCCCGTCTGGGAGTTGAAAGATCTCGGCAAACCGCGATCTGCCCACATGCTGCCCAATCGCCATGTCCTAGTCACCGAAGCGACATCGAAACGGGTCGCCGAATACGACGCCAGCGGCAAAATGGTGTGGTCGCACGAGAATATCAAGAACCCGCTCGATGCCCAACGTCTCTCCAATGGCAACACGCTCATTTCCTCGTCCGATGGCGTGATCGAAGTCACTCCCACCGGCCGAACGGTATGGAGCAAAAACCTCAACGGTGCGAGTCGAATTTGTCGTTACTAGTACGCGTGTTGCTCAGGCGTTGCGTTCGCGGACAACGACATCCGAGTGAATCGGTAGTACCGGCTCTGTCACAAAATCTCGACGTGATCTAGTCTCCTTGAACTCCATCCGTCAGCGAGTTTTCTCACCAAAGGCTTTGCGGTTCCGTGCATATCGACGTCCATTTTCTGCCGATCACACTCACCAACGAGAAACTCCATGGCTGCGTGGCAATCATGGTCGATTTGCTCCGTGCGTCCACGACGATGACCACCGCGTTAGCGGCCGGAGCGGAGACGATCGTTCCGTGTGAATCCGTCGATCATGCTCGAGAAGTCGCGGCGAAGTTGTCTTCGGAAACCGCTGTCATTCTCGGTGGAGAACGGAAGGGCGTGAAAATCGAAGGCTTCGATTTTGGCAACTCACCGTCTGATTACACCGCCAAAAACGTGAGCGGAAAAACGATTGTCTTCACGACAACCAACGGAACCAAAGCCCTCGCGAAATCGAAATCCGCCGACCGAATCGTTGTCGGATCGTTCGTGAATTTAGCGGCGGTCAGTCTGTTTGCGGTGGACTCGGGTCGATCCATTCAAATCGCCTGTGCCGGAACCGACGGGCAGGTCACGCGGGAAGATGTTCTTTGTGCCGGTGCGATTGCGAACGCTTGCACCGAAAGCTACAACACAATCGGTCAGAGCCTCGAGCGAACCGACGCGGCTCGCATCGCAATCGATTGCTACCGCATGGTTGCGGGTCAACTCCACGAGGCCGTCTGCGATAGCATCGGTGGACGAAATTTACAGCGTCTTGGCTTCGAGGCTGACATCGAAACCGTCTGCGAAGTCGATCGAGTGCCCGTCGTACCGGAATATGATCCGAACATGGGCCGTGTGAGTGTTGTCTGACCGACACGTGATCACTCGCAAATTCGTTTAATACCCACAGTTGAATTCAGTAAGAAAGTGCTTCCGATGGCGAAGTCCATGGACGAGATCGTAGCTTTGTGCAAACGCCGGGGTTTTGTCTTTCAATCCTCCGACATTTACGGCGGACTCCAGGGATTTTGGGACTACGGCCCGCTGGGCACGGAACTCAAGCGGAACGTGCGGGAAGCCTGGTATCGGGACATGATCACCAACCACAATGAGTTGGCCACTCCCGAAGGTGCCCCGTCGCCCTTCCAAATGAATGCCGTCGAGTGCAGCCAAATCATGCACCCCCATGTTTGGAAGGTTTCCGGTCACTACGATCTGTTTGTCGACAAAATGGTGGACTGCCGGGAATCGAAGAAACGATACCGCTTTGACCATCTGCAAGGACGCTGGGCGAGTTACCAAGGCAAACGAGTTTTTGTGTCAACGAGCCTTTCATCCGATGAAGGTCTCGCTCAGGTCACGCGAAACGCTCTGAAATTCTTCGGATTGCGAACCAAAGACGTCGAGAGAATCGAATTCGGTACCGGCGAGCATGGTGGTCTGGCGGAATCAATCAGTGCTGGAACATCGCTCGCGACAACACCATCCACGCCTTACCCGGAACTTCGGCCCATTTGGGATGCCGATAGTTTGGCGAATATTCTGGCTCCCGATGCGACGAAAGTTGGCACCCTTACCGAACCACGCGACTTCAAACTGATGTTCGAGACGACCATCGGCGCACTCGGTGGTGATGAAGATAAAGCGTACCTGCGACCGGAAACCGCACAGGGTATGTTCGTCAACTTCAAGAACGTCATGGACACCACCCGGGTTAAAGTGCCTTTCGGTATTGCACAGATCGGCAAGAGTTTCCGCAACGAAATCACCCCGCGAAACTTCACGTTCCGCTCCCGGGAATTCGAACAGATGGAAATGGAATTCTTCTGCCGACCCGATGAGTCGCGGAAATGGTACGAATACTGGCGGGATCGACGGTATCAATGGTATGTCGATTTGGGGCTTTCGAAAGAAAACCTCATCCTCCGTGACCACACCGAAGAAGAGTTGGCTCACTACTCTGTGGGCACAGCCGATGTCGAATATGCGTTTCCGTTCTTGTCACCCGGAGAGTATGGCGAGTTGGAAGGAATTGCGCATCGCGGTGATTTTGATTTGCGGTCGCATATGGAAGGCAAACTCGTCAAGAACGAGGCCGGGGAACTGGTCGTTGAGAAAAACGAGCACGGCCAACCCAAATACCGGGGCAGTGGCAAAGACATGCAGTACTTCGACGATCAAAGCCGCGAGCGGTTCATTCCGCACGTGATCGAACCGGCAGCGGGGGCGGATCGGGCGACGTTGGCGTTCATCTGTGAAGCCTATCGCGAGGACGAGCAACCCAACGACAAAGGCAAAATGGAAAAACGCACGGTGATGCAATTCCATCCACATCTCGCGCCGATCAAAGCCGCCGTCTTTCCGCTCATCAAGAAAAACGGAATGCCAGAGAAGGCGGCGGAGGTCTATCACGAACTCAAGAAAGCCGGCATCGTTTGCCAATACGACCAACAAGGTGCGATCGGTCGTCGATACCGCCGGCAAGACGAAATCGGTACACCGTACTGCATTACAATTGATGGCGACACGTTAGACGATGGCACCGTGACGATCCGAGATCGCGATTCTCTCGAGCAAGAACGCATCCCGGCGGATCGCGTGGTCGAGGAAATCACCGGACGAATGAAATCGGTCTAAGTTAGCCACCGCGACGGTTGCCGACGGAGTTCCCCAGACGAAAATCTGGACAATTTGTCTGTCGGTCGGTCTAATGAACGAGAGTTGGTCCCAAGGGCGTTTGGTGATCAACTCTCGTTTTCCTCGTTAGACATGGATTGATCGCATATGACCGAAACGGTCGAGGCGAAATCGCAAACCCTCGAAGAGAAACGAATTTCCGATCTCACTTTGCGTCTGGAAGACTTCGTCCACGAGGGGGAAGAATTTCTGGTTCGGCGAGCCGATGGTGAATTGGAAATCGATCGTCCGCTGTCGGGAAGTCGTTTGAAGAAGTCTCATGAGGAACTGTACGGGCATCTTTTGGCAATCAATCAACGACTTGAAGAAGCCGGTGGCTTTCTGACGTGGGTCGTTCGTCTGGCGATTCTCGCTGTGATTGTTAGCATCGAGTTGCGATGGTTCACGGATATTGCCGGTGTCCGCGTCGAGAGTTTGCAAAGTTGGTGGTTGTATTTGCTCCTCGCATTGGGTGGCTATGCGATAAATTCGTTAATCCGCGATTGGTTCATCCACCGGGCATACGCTCTAGGACGAAACGAGTTGCTAACGACGGTCGATGAAAGTGATCTCGGCCGCTATCGGATTCTGACCCAAATCGAAGATGATCCGGCGTTGTCGGAAGTCAGCCGGATGCTGAAGAAAGATCAGTCGCCGGTTTGATGCCGATTCAATGAGCCAGAATGAGTGTCTCACGAAAAATTTCGAGAAGCGTTACCAACAAGAACGCCGTCACGCTGTAAACGATTCGGCGAAGCCAACCGACCGACTCCCGAAGTTGCCCGACGTCCTTCTCCAAGGAGTTGATCGAAGTCAGTAACGGTGGCGAGTCCGAACCTTCGACAATGTCGAGGATGCGATCGACTTTATCTTCGAGCAAATGCAGTCGCATCGCGGAATCGTCAAAATCGTCATTTCGCTTGGCGATCAACTGCTCCAAGTTCTTCAGTTGCGTAAGAATGAGGGGGGCCGACTTCGTGTCGAAATTCACGTCTTGACGTTCCGGTCGTCGATTTTCTTCCATGATGCACCTCAAGTTTCGAGTGGGTTTGGCAACCAACTCTGGCGAGGTGCGCGGACTCAGGCCAACAGGTCTTGCACGACATGCCCATGGACATCGGTGAGTCGAAACTGGCGTCCTTGGAAGCGGAACGTCAAACGTTCGTGATTCAATCCAAGTAGATGCAAAATTGTGGCATTGAAGTCATGCACGTTAACCGGGTTATTGGCGACCGAGTAGCCGAGTTCGTCGGTCTGGCCGTAACTCACTCCACCTTTGACACCGCCACCCGCCATCCAAACGGTGTAAGCATCTTTGTGATGATCGCGACCGACGGACGCACGGTCTCCTTGAGCCATCGGAGTGCGACCGAACTCGGCACTCCAGACGATTAAGGTTTCGTCCAGTAGTCCACGCTGTTTGAGATCGGTGATCAGAGCGGCGATCGGTCTGTCGACTTGCTTGCACTTCTTCGGTAGATTGTTGAACACCCCCCCGTGCATGTCCCAACCTTGATCGAATAGTTGGACAAACCGCACGCCACGTTCGACGAGTCGACGAGCCAGCAAACAATTGTTCGCGAAACTCGTTTTCCCAGGCTGAGTCCCGTACATCTCGTGAATATGCTCCGGTTCCCCGTCGATGCTCATCAGCTCTGGAACCGAAGTTTGCATGCGGTATGCCATTTCGTATTGGCTAATCCGAGTGGCAATTTCGGGATCTCCTACGTCTGCGAGCCGGGTTTGATTGAGTTGATTGATCGTATCGACAATTCGCCGCCGACTCGTGGTGTCCACGCCTTTGGGGTTGGAGAGAAACAACACCGGATCACCTTGGCTTCGAAATTCGATGCCCTGATAAACCGTCGGCAGAAAGCCGCTTCCCCACGCACTGTTGCCAGCACCCAGGACGGATCCGGTAATCAACACCACGAACCCTGGCAAGTTCGCGTTCTCGCTGCCAAGACCGTACGTCGCCCATGAGCCGAGACTCGGCCGACCAAAGCGGTTAAAACCGGTCAGTAGAAAAAGTTGAGCTGGGCCGTGGTTGAACTGCTCAGTATGTAAGCTCTTGATGAAGGCAATTTCGTCGGACACACCTTGCAAGTGAGGCAGCAGATTCGAAATTGTGCCCCCGCCGTCACCACATTGTTGGAACCGGAATTCGGGTTTATCCGGCGTCCCGAGCATCTTCGGTCGCGACCGGATGAACGCAAACTGTTGCCCCTCGAAAAACGATTCCGGGCAGAGTTCGCCATCGCGTTTTTGCAGGGTCGGTTTGTGATCGTACAAGTCCAAATGCGACGGAGCCCCGACGAGATGAATATAGATTACGCTTTTTGCTTTGCCAGGACGATGTGCCGGTTTCGGTGCCAGCGGATCAATTGCCCCTGGCTTTGCCGCCGACGCGGTGTCCGCATGCAGTAACGACGCCAATGCCGCCGAACCGAGACCACACCCGGTAGTCTGAAATAGTTGGCGACGGGTCTGCAGTTGGATGGCCGATTTGGGCGTGAGATTAGTCATGGGTATGAGTCTCGCCGTCAGTAAATCAATTGAGCGTGATCGTCTCATCAAGGTTCAGCAACACATTGGCGACGGCAAACCAAGCCGCGAGTTCTTGCAGGTTGTCGTCGTATTGCCGAAGTCGCGACAGCATGTTGGTCATTCGATTGACCGCTAAACCAGGTGTCTGGGCGATTCGCTTTCGTTCTTCGGTATAAAGACGAACGAGCGTATCAACTTCCTCCGGACGAGGCTCACGGGCGGCACATAGCCGAAGCCCGAATTCGGCGACGGCATGGGGTTCTCCGCTCGGGGCTTCGGAAAGCATTCGCTGAGCCAACGCGACTGCCATCTCCGCGTACGCTGGATCGTTGAGCAACGTCAATGCCTGCAGAGGTGTGTTTGTCCGCGGACGTTGCACGGTGCAGGCTGCTCGATCGGGAGCGTCGAAGTTGATAAAACTCGGATACGGAGCCGCTCGACGCCAGACGACATACACACCGCGTCGAAATCGATCTTCATCGGTCGCGGTTTTCCACTTGGGAGCATTCCGACCGACGGCTCGCCAAATCCCGTTCGGTTGATAAGGCATGATTGGCGGACCGTACATTTCTGGCTGCAACAACCCGGACACAGCGAGGGCATTGTCGCGAATGAGTTCCGCTGGCATGCGAAAACGCGGACCACGAGCGTAAAACCGGTTACTCGGGTCACGCTCTCGCAAGCCTGCGGAGAAATGGGACGACTGTCGAAATGTCGCAGACATCGCAATCAGCTTGTGGATGTGCTTCATCGACCAACCGTTTTCCATTAGTTCAACCGCGAGCCAATCAAGCAATTTCGGATGTGTCGGCGGTTCTCCTTGCGTGCCAAAGTCCTCGGGCGTGGTGACCAATCCCGTCCCGAAAAACCCGGCCCACCACCGGTTGACCGTCACACGTGCTAACAGCGGGTTGTCTTCCGACACCAACCACTGAGCCAAGCCGAGTCGATTCGGGGGTAAAGAACCATCAAGATCATGCAGCGTCTCTGGCGTGCCGACCGGAACCTCGTCGCCAGGATCGAGATAGTCCCCCCGATTGAGCATTCGTGTCGTCCGGGGTTCTTCATTTTCGACCATCACCAGCGTGGTCTGCTGGATCGCTTTGGCTTCGCTGCGTAGTCGGCTAATCGCAGACTGAATCCGTTTCTTTTCTTTGTCTGTCTTCTTCTTCTCCTTCTTGTCCTTGGAGAGTGCCTTTTGCTCTTGTTGCAATGATTTGATCTCGGTTTGAATCGCGTCATAGCGAGCTTGAGCGGCCTCCGAAATTGGCAACGGCATGCTCGGGCCTACGAAATCGAAGGTCACGCCAGATGTCTTCTTCACCTCCAGGGGGGTGTTGTTGAAGTACGCGAAAAGCCGGTAGTAATCGGTTTGTGAAAATGGATCGTACTTGTGATCGTGACACTGGCAGCACTCTAAAGTTGTCCCTAGGAACACAGTGCCCGTGGTGTTGACACGATCCAACACCTGATTGACCCGATTCCCTTCTGGGTCGACTCCAGCTTCCACATTGCAAGTTGGCGTCCGGTGAAAACCCGTAGCGATTTTCTGATCGAGCGTGGCATCGGGCAACAAATCTCCGGCGAGTTGCTCAACCACAAAGCGATCAAAAGGCATATCGGCATTGAACGCTCGGATCACGTAATCTCGGTAGGCCCAACTGTCACGAATTTGATCGGCCTGGAACCCGTTCGAGTCAGCATATCGAGCGACATCAAGCCAGCGAACCGCCCACCGCTCACCATATTGTTCCGACGCCAACAGCCGATCGACGAGTTTCTCGTAGGCATCCGGCGAGTCGTCTCCAACAAATCTCTCAACCTCATCGGGGCTCGGTGGCAAACCGATGAGAGCCAATGAGACCCGCCGGATCAATTTTCCTCGGTCCGCTTCGGGGCTTGGAGAAAGGCTCTCTTCATGCAGTTTCGCCGCCACGAATGCATCAATGGCGTTATGACCCCATTGGGGCTCTGAATTGGGCAACGGCGATTTGCCGGGTTTGACATAGGCCCAATGCCGATCATCCGCTGCGGTGTCTGGCCATTCGGCTCCTTGTTCGATCCACTGACGGATGGTCGCGATCTCAGCCCGTGAAAGCGGATCGCCATCCAACGGCATGACATCCCCAAGTGAGGAATCCGTTAGACGTCCAAACAGCAGACTTTCGTTAGGTTGACCGGCTTGAATGGGAGCAACGCCGGAATCACTCTCACTGAAGGCAGAGGTTCGGTTGGAAAGCTGAAACCCGCCTTCGGAATTCTTTCGGCCGTGACAGCGATAACAATGCCGCCGAAAGATTGGTTGCACGTCCCGAGCGAATTGGATCGTCGCCGTTTCGTCTGCCAGCAAGTCCCGTGTGCAATCCAGCGAGACGAAAAACACGATCCCCAGAATTAGCTTGCTCAATCGCATAGCACACCGACAAGAACGATACATCGAAAGGATGAGATGAATTCATTCTGCCGAGAATTTCGACGAATGTCGACTGCTCTTGCCGGAGGCGGCGAGATTCACATGCAAATTTCCACCGACTGAAACTTCCAAGGCGTCTTCTTCCAGGCGACGGAAAGTTCCTTCATTGTCTCCCAACGAGTAAGGTGGTTGGGGCTCTCGAACTCCGGCGGCTCCTCCCCGATGTTTTCCAAGAGCGACTGTTGGACAACCATCGCCCGGACTTTTCTCGTGCGAACCGAACCTGCCGCCTCGGATGTGAGACAAATCAGATACCGGGCACAACAGACATCCGCGTGCAAGTCGCGACGAACCTGTCCTTCCGCGAATCGTTCCGAGACCTCGTTCAGAACTGAGTTCAAATAGAACCAGTAATCATCTTTTGGCAGATCCAACAAACACGATTCCGTCGTTGTCTGCCGGGCCTTGGTGATGACTGTCTCGCTCGCCACTCGATTGAGAAAGACTTCATCACAACGCTTTTCAATGAGCGTTCGAATCCGAAGTTTCCCGTCGTGGATGGAAGTCAACGAGACATTCAATCGGTCATAAAACTCGCGTTTTCTCCACTCCGAAGCCGCACGTCGTCGCCCAAAGAACCAGCCAACCGCCGCTGAGCCCGCGGCCACCAGCAGTTCGATCCAATGCTCCTCCAAGTATTCGAGAACCGTTTCCGAAAAAGCTTCCATACAAGACCTTCAGTATTGGTGATTGGCAGTTTGAATGAGGACTAGTTGACCATACGGATTAGGAAATCTTGTCAAAATATCCCAGAAAAGAGACTTGACCATTGATTTTTGTGAGTAAATTCACTTTCATAATAGGTGAGAGTTTGTTGATCTAACCAAATTCAAAAAAACCATCGTACTCTCAACAATCAACGAATCAGAACCATTCTCGGCTCAAGAGTTTCGGTTGAATTTGAAGGATAAGAAAAAAAACTTCGATACCGGGAAATTTCCCGTAACCATCTAGTCGATGGACACAATACCTACCTGAGGAGCAATTAGTATTTGCTCCCATATCAACGGAATCGTAAGATTCACCTTGATCGATAACCTTCCTAGACTGCGCTCAAAGTTGACTGTTTACTGCTTCAACTTTGCTCCCTCAATTTTGTGCTTTGCCTGCAAAGCAGCCCTCCCAAGGAGATTTTCATGCCGATGACACCATCACGTCGTGACTTCCTACACGTCGGATTTTTGGGCGGTTTGGGTTTGACTTTGCCGCAGTTCTTGCGGATTCGTCAGGCTCAAGCGGAACAAAAGTTCTACGAATCGAAAGAAGGAACTGCGAAAGGGGTAATCTTCATCTACCTGCCTGGTGGATGTGCCCATCAAGAAACTTGGGACCCCAAACCATTTGCTCCACTGGAGTATCGCGGACCGCTCGGTCAAGTGAAGACGAATGTTGATGGCGTCCTATTCAGCGAGAACCTGAAAAAGTCCGCTGGCGTCATGGACAAAATTACCGTCTGCCGTTCGATGACGCACGGTGAAGCCGCTCACGAACGTGGCACGCACAATATGTTCACGGGTTATCGACCGAGCCCTGCGTTGAGCTTCCCGTCGATGGGTAGCGTGGTGACGCACGAATTCGCTCCGCGAAACAACCTTCCTCAGTACGTTTGTATCCCCAACCAACCGAACGAGTTCGCTGGAACGGGTTACCTGAGTTCTTCCTATGCTCCCTTCAGCTTGGGTTCAGACCCGGCGAGTGGTAACTTCACTGTTCGGGACTTGAAACTTCCTGGCGGTGTCGACGACGCTCGGTTTGCTCGTCGTCGTAACGTCCTCGACACTGTTAACGAGCACTTCCGATTGAAAGAGAAATCGGATTCTCTCGATGCGGTCGACACCTTCTACCAACGAGCTTACTCGATGGTGTCCAGCCAACAGGCACGTGAAGCATTCGATCTGAACAAAGAAGACGCGAAGCTTCGTGACGCCTACGGTCGGAACACCGCTGGTGCTCGGATGTTGCTCGCACGTCGTTTGGTCGAAGCCGGTAGTCGCTTTGTGACCCTGACCTACGGAAGTTGGGACATGCACAGCAACATCAAAGCTGGTGTCGATCGTCAAGTTCCTCAGTTCGACCAAGCATTCGCGGCTCTGATCAACGACTTAGAAAGCCGTGGAATGTTGGATGAAACTCTCGTCTGTGTCGCGAGTGAATTCGGCCGAACACCGAAGATCAACGCGACCGCCGGTCGTGATCACTGGCCAAAGGTCTTCTCGGTCGTGATGGCTGGTGGTGGAATCAAACGCGGCACCATCTACGGTTCTTCGAACTCAACTGCAAGTGAACCGGAAGATAACCCGTTGACGGTGACTGACTGGGCAACCACTATGTACCATTGTTTGGGTATTGTGGCCGACAAAGAATTGATGGCCCCCGGCGATCGCCCAATCGAAATCGTCGATGGCGGTAAAGTTCGCCGTGAACTGTTGGCCTAATTAGTTGTATGCAATAGCGGCTTGGATTGGTTCCCAATCCAAGCCGCTTTCTCCAAAGAACACGTCCCATCGACTCCCTGTTCACACAAGTGAACAACACGACTGATGGACCCCTGCCGATTTCTCTCCCCGCTCCTGCCAATGGAGGACGGTGATGCGACGATTCGCGATCGCTTCCCTGCTGACGTTATTTGTTCCCGCTCTGCTTTCAGCTGCATCCCCCAGCCTCTCCATCATCACCCCGCGTGGTGTGCAACGAGGCAGCGAAACCGTCCTGCGATTCAGCGGTCGGCGGTTGGAGGACGCTGCAGAGATCTTCTTCTACCGGCCTGGCTTGACCGTTAAGGAAATCAAACCGGTCAACGCGAATGCCATCGACGTGACGGTCAACGTCGCCCCCGATTGCCGGATGGGTGAACACGTTGCCCAAGTCCGTACGAAGAGCGGGATCTCTGAATATCGCACCTTCTTTGTCGGTCCGTTCCCCCAAGTCGATGAGAAGGAACCCAATAGCGACTTCGATACACCGCAGGCCATCGAGGCCGGTGTTACTGTCGCCGGGATCGTCACGAACGAAGACGTTGACTACTTCGCGATCCAAGCGAAGAAAGGGCAGCGTATCTCCGTCGAAATCGAGGCCATGCGTCTTGGGACCCGCTTTTTTGATCCCTATGTCGCTATTCTGGACTCCAAGCGGTTCGAATTGGCCACCGCCGACGACACACCGCTGCTATACCAGGATGCTGCGGCATCGGCGATCGCCCCAGAAGACGGTCAATACATCATCGAAATCCGTGAAAGTGCCTACGGCGGACGGAATGACTGCCGTTATCGTGCACACATTGGCCATTTCCCACGACCACTCGCGGTTTATCCCGCTGGTGGAAAATTGGGTGAGCAAACTAATGTCACGTTCTTAGGCGATCCTTCCGGGGACTTCCAACAGCAACTCACGCTCCCCGCGGAGTTGCAGGACGATTTCGGTTTATTGCCACAACAGGATAACCAAGTCGCGCCATCCGAAAACCCATTCCGTCTGAGCGAGCACGGTAACGTCCTTGAAGTCGAACCAAATAACGACTTCCAGACGGCCACGACTGGCGAACTACCGTTGGCGTTCAACGGGATCATCCAAGAGAGTGGCGATTACGACTACTTCCGATTCTCGGCGAAGAAGGGTCAGACGTTCGAAGTGGAGTGCTACGCTCGCCGTATTCGTTCGCCGCTCGATCCTGTTATGCACGTGTTCCAGATCGTCAACGATGGCAAGAGCCTGAAAACCATCACCGGTAACGACGATTCGCGTGGACCGGATAGCTATTTCCGATTCAGTGTTCCAGCCGACGGTGAGTATGCCGTTCGAGTCTACGACCATCTTCTGCGTGGTGGACCGAACTTCGTTTACCGTGTGGAATTCCAGAATATCGAGAAGACCGTCAAAGTGACCATCCCGCAGGTGGCTCGCTACTCGCAGTCTCGACAAACGATCTTCGTTCCGCGTGGAAATCGTTTCGCGACTCGCTTTTCTTTCGCACGTCGCAATTTCGGCGGCGAATTGTCGTTTGATCCCAAAGATCTACCAGCAGGGATCAAAATGCATACTCGCAATGTGCCTTCGAGTATGAACTCTTGGCCGGTTGTCTTTGAAGCAACTGCTGATGCACCGGTTGAAGGTGGTTTGGTGGACTTCCAAGTCCATCACGCCGACCCGAAGCAAGGCATCACAGGACGGTTCTCGAACACCGCCGACTTGATCATTGGCAACCCCGGCCAATCACGCTATTGGACCCGCGATGTCGATCGTCTCGCTGTGGCGGTTGTCGACGAAGTGCCGTTCCATTTGGAAATCGTGCAACCCAAAACGCCATTGGTCCAAAATGGGACCATGAATCTCAAGGTGATCGCCCATAAAAAAGAAGGCTGGGACGAAGACATTACGCTTGAGTTCCCCTTCCGTCCGCCAGGTGTCGGCACGAATAGCCGAATGAAGATGCCCAAGGGCAAGAATGAGTTGATTTACCCACTGAATGCGAATGGAAACGCTGCTGTCGGGAAGTGGCCCGTGTATGTGATTGGCCAAGGTGAAAACCAAGGCGCATCTTGGGTGTCATCTCAACTTGCGGAATTAGAAGTTGCCCAGCCGTTCGTGAAATTCGCTTTGCAGCGAACCGCAACCGAGCAGGGCAAACCAACCGAGATCGTTGCCAAGATCGAACATTTGCAACCATTCGAAGGCAGTGCCACAGCAAAGTTGCTCGGTCTGCCGAATAAAGTTGCCACAGAAGATTTGACGTTCACGAAGGACACCGAAGAGTTGGTCTTCAAAGTCACGACCGATCCTGCAAGCCCCGCCGGACGGCACAAGAGCGTGTTTGCTCAGGTAACAGTGCCACAACAAGGCGAGACGGTCTTGCATCGGCATGTCGGTCAGACGGAGTTGCGGATCGATAAACCGCTTCCGCCTCCGAAAGACAAGCCCAAACCAGCACCGAAGAAAGAAGTCGCTAAGAAGCCCGAGCCCAAGAAAGAAGCTCCACCGAAACGGCTGAGCCGGCTTGAACAGCTTCGGTTGGACGCACAGAAACGGGTTGAGGCCGGTCAATAGTATCTCGAACAGTGAACCTCAGCGTGGCCTGTTGTGAGCCCCGTTGACGAAATTGAAATCACCCTGCGTCACCAATGGACTTACGCAAGATTGAGGGTCAGAATACCATGCGTGGAATCCTCCACTTTACTGTTGCCTCCGTGGCTCTGCTGGGGACGGTCTCGTCCGCAGTTGCTGAAAGCAAGCTCGCGAAACTGCACGTGTTTCCACAGGACGTGCACTTGACGAGTCAGCGTGACCGCCAGTCGCTTGTTATCCAGGCCGAATACGCGGATGGCCTGACTAAAGATGTGACGGCTGAAGCCAAGTTTACCTTGGCCGATGCCACGTTCACCCGGTGGGAAGATCAAACCCTGTGGCCGGTTAAAGATGGTTCGACAACCTTGGCTGTCGAATATGCCGGAGCCAAAGTGGAAATCCCCGTCAATGTCAAGAATGCGACGGTCGAGCGTCCGATTAGTTTCCATCTAGACGTAATGCCCGTCTTCATGAAAGCTGGCTGTAACATGGGCTCTTGCCATGGTGCGGCCCGTGGGAAAGATGGTTTCCGACTCTCACTGTTCGGCTTCGATCCCGTCGGAGACCACTTCCGACTAACCCGTGAATACGCCGGTCGCCGGATCAACTTGGCTTTGCCGGAAGAAAGTCTTCTCGTGACAAAGTCGATCGGCATGGTTCCGCATACCGGTGGTAAACGCTTCGATGCGGATAGCGAACTTAACGAGACCTTCTTGCGTTGGCTCCGGGCCGGTGTTCCGCTCGATCAAGGTGAGATTCCCAAAGTTGTTTCCGTCGAGTTGAATCCCCCCTCCGGTGTTTTGGACGGCGAAGGAACCACACAGAAACTGACGGTGCGAGCAAAATACAGTGACGGCACCGACCGTGACGTTACCCATCTGGCGTATTTCAGCTCGAACAACGACAACTCCGCAGAAGTCTCGCAAAAAGGTGTCGTCACGGCACACGCCCGTGGTGAGTCGTTCATCATGGCACGATTCGAGACGCATACTGTCGGGTCTCACTTCATCACACTTCCCAAAGGCCTGGAGTTCACGTGGTCGAACCCGCCAGAAAACAACTACATCGATCAATTGATCAACCAAAAGTTGCGGAAGCTGCGAATTAACCCATCGGAACTTTGCACCGACGAAGAGTTCCTGCGGCGTGCCTACCTGGACATTATCGGTGTGCCACCGACCACGGAAGAATACCACGCATTCCTGAATAACCCAGCTCCCGATCGCCGGGAACAGTTGGTCGACGAGTTGCTCAATCGCAAAGAATTCGTCGAACTCTGGGTGATGAAGTGGGCTGAACTTTTGCAGGTCCGAACTGTTCAGAATCGCGTCGATTACAAGTCGATGTTGCGGTACTACAACTGGTTGAAAGAACGTGTGCAGAACGAAATGCCGATGGACCAAATGGTTCAGGAGCTTCTCGGCGCCAACGGCGGAACCTTCGCGAACGCTGCAACCAACTACTATCAAGCCGAACGTGACACGTTAAAGACCGCGGAAAACGTGGCTCAAGTGTTCATGGGGATGCGAATTCAGTGTGCCCAATGTCATAACCATCCGTTCGATCGCTGGACGATGGATGACTATTTCAGTTTCGCCGCCTTCTTCTCACAAATCGGTCGTAAGCGAGGCGAAGATCCTCGGGAGACGATCGTCTACAACCGTGGAAGTGGTGAGGTGAAGAACCCGGTCACCAACAAAAATATGGCTCCCAAGTTTCTTGGTGGTGCCGTGCCGGACGTCAAAGGCAAAGACCGTCGCGAGGTGCTCGCAAAATGGTTGGCGTCGCCGGAGAATCCATACTTCGCCAAGAACTTGGGGAACATTGTTTGGGCTCACTTCTTTGGTCGTGGAATCATCGATCAGGTTGACGACGTGCGAATCTCTAACCCGGCCGTCAATCAAGAATTGCTCGACGAATTGGGGCAGAAGTTTACGGAGTACAACTACGACTTCAAGAAACTTGTTCGCGACATCTGCACGTCACGCACGTATCAACTCTCGACGGCCACCAATGCTACGAACGCCACCGACACGACGAATTTCTCGCACGCGATGTTACGGCGGCTACGAAGTGAAGTCATGCTAGACTCGATCTCACAGATCACCAATACCAAGAACAAGTTCCAAGGACTTCCGCTCGGAGCCCGTGCAGTGCAAATTGCTAACGGAAACACAAGCACGTACTTCCTCACCACGTTCGGCCGGGCGAAACGGGAGACCGTTTGCTCCTGCGAGGTTTCGATCTCACCGAACTTGTCTCAGGCTCTGCACATGCTGAACGGTGACACGGTTAATAGTAAAATTCAGCAAGGCAAACTCGTTGCAACGCTCCTTGGCGATGGAAAATCACCGCAAGATGTGTTGAAAGAGTTGTATATTCGCACATTGTGTCGTGAACCCAACGAGAAGGAGCGTGCTGCGATCGCTCAGCTCGTTGCGGAAGACCCCAAGAACACTCAGCAAATCCTAGAGGATGTCTTCTGGGCCTTGCTGAATTCACGGGAGTTCTTGTTTAACCACTGATCCGACAAGATGCGGAAATACGGCCAACAACGTCTCGATGGATCACCTCGAGAATTGAAAACACGGGGAGAGGGTTTGATGCGTTTTACATTGTGTTCCTTGATCGTTCTTCTCATCGCGCCGAACGTCTTCGCCGCTGATGATAAGAAGGACGAAAAAGTCACCTTCGATGATCACGTAAAGCCGATTTTTCGGCAGCATTGTTTCAACTGTCACAACACCGACCGAAAGGTCGCTGGTCTCGACCTCACCAGTTACATCAGCATGATGCAGGGTGGGAGTTCAGGCACAGCGGTGGAACCCGGCGATTCGTCGAGCAGCTATTTGTTCATGCTGGTGAATCACGATTCCGAACCAACGATGCCTCCGAATCAGGAGAAGATTGCCGCAGCCAAGATTGACACTCTTCGCAAGTGGATCGACGGCGGCGCGTTGGAGAACAGTGGCAGCAAGCCGATCGCTCGCAAGAAAAAAGCCGAAGTAGCGTTGATGAGTGTGTCCATCGGTAAACCTGATGGTCCGCCACCGATGCCGAAAAAGCTTGTGCTTGACCCGATCGTCCACACCAAGAACACGACAGCCGTGACGGCGTTGGCGACCAACCCGTGGTCAACATTGGTCGCCGTGGGTGGTCCGAAGCAAGTTGTTCTCTACGATGCGAACAGCTTGGGACTTGTCGGTGTCCTTGCATTCCCAGAAGGCGAGCCGAAAGTTCTCAAATTCAGCCGCAACGGTGGTTTGCTGCTCGCCGGTGGTGGAAAAGGTTCCTATAGCGGGAAAGTCGTGGTGTGGAATGTTCGCACCGGTGAACGAGTCATCGAAGTTGGCGATGAGTTGGATTCGGTGCTTGCCGCCGACATCAGTGCTGACCAGTCGATGGTGGCGCTGGGTGGTCCTCAACGAGTCGTTCGCGTCTATTCGACTCAGGACGGTGAACTCAAGTACGAACTCAAGAAACACACCGACTGGGTCACATCACTCGCTTTCAGCCCCGATGGTGTCTTGCTCGCAACCGGTGACCGTAATGGCGGTGTCTTCGCTTGGGAAGCAATGACCGGACGCGAATACCTGAGCTTAACCGGCCACAAGGGTTGTATCACCGGCATTTCTTGGCGACCGGACTCGAACATCGTCGCAAGTGGAAGCGAAGATGGTCAGATTCGCCTTTGGGAGGTGATGGACGGCAAAAACACCAAAACGTGGACGGCTCATGGCGGAGGTGTGCAGTCCGTTGAGTTCTGCCGTGATGGAAAGATTGTGAGTGCAGGTCGTGACAAAGTTGCGAAACTTTGGGACCAGAATGGGAAGCAGTTGCGTGCGTTCCCCGCGTTCAGTGATATTGCGTTGTCTGTGACCTACAGTGATGATGCAAAACGCGTCATCGCCGGCGACTGGACTGGACAAATCAAGGTTTGGACCGCCGAGGACGGAAAAGAAGTTGGCGAGCTGACGGCAAACCCTCCGACGCTCGAACAACGACTCCAGGCGGCTCAATCTGCCCTGGGAAGTCAGAAAACAGAAGCCGAGAAGTTGGAAGCAACGGCGAAAGCTGCGGAAGCGGAACTCGCCAAAGTCAAAGCCGCTCTGGCAGCAGCTCAGAAGACCGCCACCGACAGTCAAGCCAAGATCGATGCCTCGACTAAGACGGCCAAAGATCTCAAGGCAGCCGTCGCAACAATGAAGCAGCAGATTGATGCTGCCAACAAATCCGCGACCGATCTTCAAGCCGTCGCCGGTCCACTGAGTGAGTCTTTTGCAAAGGCTCAGGAAGCGGCGAAGAAGGCGCCGGAAGACAAGGAACTCGCCACCGTCCTCGGATCAGTTAAGGCCCAGTTGGACAAAAAGAATGCAGCAATGGCTGCCGCGAAAAAAGTGGTAACCGAGAAGACGGCTGCTATGCAAAAAGCGACTGCAGATGAAGCAGCCGCAACAAAGACGATCCAGGAAGCAACAGCCGCCCTCGCGAAAGCCAAGCAGAGTGTGGAGCAATTGACAAAGCAAGTTCAGCCGCTGAGCAAGAAAGCTCAAGAGGCACGAAATGCCGCAAATGCTGCGGCGAAGGCGCTTGCTGACGCCAACAGTGAAGTGACGCGATGGCAGACGGAAATCCAATTCCGCGATGAGCAAGTCAAACTCAGTGAAGCGAAGGACAAGGCGGCCGAGGCGATGGCCGTCAGCGATCAAGCAGCGACTGAGCTGAAACAAGTTCAAACGGAACTGGCAACGGCACAGCAGAAAGTCGCAGAGATCCAGAAAGCGATTGCAGCATCGGAATCGAAAGTGGCGGCAGCGAAGAAGGCCGTTGGCGACTCTACGGCAGCAGTTGCGAAAACCAAGGGTGCAGTCGATCAAATGACGGAACTGGTCAAATCGACTCAAACAACGGTTTCAGCGGCCACGGAGTCGCTGAAGAAAGCCCCAGAAGATGCCGGCTTGAAGGATTTGTTGGCGAAAGCCAACGCTGTTCATGAGGCTAAGAAACAAGGGCTCGCAGCAGCGACGAAACAGGCTGCCCAGGCGACAGATGCCTTGAAGAAAGCCCAAGCCCAACTCGCTGCTGTCGAGACTGAGCTCAAGACCCTAATGGCGAATCTTCCTGAAATGGAAAAAGTGGCGAAGGCGATGACCGAAAAAGCCCAAGCCGCTCAAACCAAAGCGGCGACGGCAAAGACCGCTGCGGACCAAGCAGAGACCACCGTTCAAGCTCTGCAAAAGAAGATTGACGAGCTGATCAAGAAGGTCGCACCGCAATCGGAAGTCGCTTCAGCGAAGTAACGAGGCCAACGAACTGGTTGAAAGATGATGCTCTGAACGCACACCCTGGATGGGTTCATCCAGGGTGTTTTTTTATTCCTGGCGATCTTGATCACGGGCGATGTCCTGGCGCACATCCGAAATTCGTGACTCTGGAATCCATCCATGTTCGGCCGCGTGAATGGCCGCTGCTTCGGTGTCAGAAACAAGTTCCATTTCCACACCAGCCGCACGCAACTCATCTCGGATTTCCAGAACCTTGCTTCGATTCTTGTCGGCTACGTCTCGAATGTAGATCGCCAAGACTCGCCCGGGAAAATCACGAACCACGGTGCGATAGAGGTACGGATCTTGTTGACCAGAGTCGCCGATAAGGATGAACGGAAGGTCGGGACAGCTCGCGAAGATTCGTTCGATTTTCTCGAGCTTGTGCTCGTGCCCAGAGCGAATGAAGTTCTGCTTGTTCCCGCCCAAATCTCGCAACAGAATTGGCCCTTTGGGAATCTGGTGAATTTCCATGAATTCGACCAGCATGTCAAACAGGTTCCATGCGGAACTCGAAACGTAAAAAACGGGATTCTGTCGTGTTTCGCAATGGCCACGCTGAAGTGCCCGGTAGAACGCGCTGACCCCTTCGAACGGAACCCTCGTCCGGGCGTTGTGAGTGAACGTCAGCCAGGCCAATCGTATGAGGTCGGTGGCATGCGAGTGCATGATCGTGTCGTCGATATCGCTGATCACCCCAAACTGGCTATCACTACGCGGGATCAGGACAGGAAGCGTGTCGGAGGCCGGTAGAAATCGCTCCGTGGTCTCACCCTCTGCGTGAGCCGGATCCGTTACGACACGCACGTTGGCCGAGTGCCAAAGACGATCCGTGGGCACTGTAGCGGAAGATGGCAACGCACACCGGAAATAGCCAGCCTGATCGGTAGTGGCTGTTCGTTGGCAACCTTCAAACTCCACTTCCACGGTTGCTTCGGGAATCTGAACCCGAGTGAATCGGCGAAACATCGCCCGCATATTCTTCCACCAGGAATCGTCGGCGGTTGACTCCGTATGGGACTTGTGTTCGACAAGCCGCCCCATGATTTGGATTTGCTCAATGTTGCCGAAGCCCCGGTAGCTGATGATCTCTGGCGTCACCGGCTTCTTCGCATTTCTCAAGCGTCGAAAGCAATGAGAGACCTTTTGGCTGAAACGATGGGCGATCCATAACAGCCATCGCGACAGGTGAATGTTTCGTGCCGGCATAGCCGATCGCCTCATGATCCAACGCAAAGACGCCCTGGGGGCAAGCCCGTCGAGTTCTGATCCCGGAAGAATCGGCATCCTACTCGAATCGATCCCTGAAAAACACGCATCCCGGTTGAGAATCAGCTTTCCCTGACCAGAAACTGCGTCAGACGGAATGTACAGCCGCGGAATCCGTCCAGTTAAATTGGGGAATCTTGAGAAAATGGACGGAAACCGTTTGCCAGACCATTCACCTCGCCGGTATAGTCTCACTAAGCTTCGTATTACAGAGTGGCCGTCTAGAATGCCTATCTCATCTATGCAAGCTAAGTTTCGCGATCTGGTTGCCGTGGGGACGGCGACCACCACTTCATTCGAAGTGGATATTCAATCTATGTCAGTTGAGATTTGGGAGGAGTGCATGGGGTGAGAACAAGCTTCCAAGATTTCGGCCCGTTTCCAACATCAATCAACCATCGTTTATTGGGGGGGCGTCTGTCCAGCCTCCAATTCTTCAGAGCGACTGCTAAGAGGAGCGAAAGCGGAATGTTAACAAAATGTCTTTCTACTATGGTTGCAACCTTCGCAATGGTTGCTTCAGCATATGCTGGTCACTGCGGTGGCGGCGATGACGCTTGTGCGTCCAGCTGCTCAACTGCTGCCAGCTGTATGCCAGCCAGCTGTGCCCCGTCCTACTGCACGGTCGAAAAAACCGTGATGGTTCCAGAATGGGGTTACGAAACCCGAACAGTCACCTGCACCGAGTACCAAAAAGAAGCACGGACTCGCACCTACACGGTCTGCAAAAAAGTGCCTGTGACGACTCAAAAAGAAGTCCAGTACACCGTCCACGAAAAAGAGTGGAAAACCAAGGAAGAGACCTACTACGTCAGCGAACCAGTTTGGACCGAAAAAGAAGTTGAGTACACGGTTCACGAAACGGTTCAAGAAGAAAAGACCGGCACCAAAAAGGTCTGCAAACAGGTCTGGGAAGACAAAGAAGTCTCCTACACCGTTCACGAAAAGGTAACGGAAGAAAAAACCGGCACCAAAAAAGTTTGCAAGCCAGTTTGGGAAGACAAAGAAGTTTCCTACACCGTCTATGAAACGGTCAAGGAAGAAAAGACTGGCACCAAAAAGGTCTGCAAGCCAGTCACCAAACAAAAAGACGTGACCTACACCGTCTACAACACGGTGAAGGAAGAAAAGACCGGCACCAAGAAGGTCTGCAACACCGTCGCTGAGCAAAAAGAAGTTTCCTACCAAGTCTGTGTTCCTTACACGGAAACCATGACCGGTACGCGAAAAGTTTCGAAGTGCGTCCCCGTGCAAACGATGAAAGAAGTTTGCGTCCAAGGTGGCCACTACGAAACCGTCTGCAAACCAGTTGCTCCTAGCTGCAACAGCGGATGCAATTCTGGATGCAACAGCGGCTGCACCGCGACCACGACCTGCAAAGTTTGGGTTCCGACCGTCGAACGTAAAATGGTTCCTGTGACCACTTACGAACGAGTTTGCGAAGAAGTTCCTTACACCTACACGGTGTCGAAATCTCGCATGGAAACCCGTACCAAAACTGTTACGGAACACAAAAACGTTTGGACCGAAGAGCCTTACACCTACACGGTCTGCAAACAAGTTCCTGTGACCAAGACCAAGAAAGTTTCTTACACCGAGAACGTCTGGGTGGAAGAGCCTTACACCTACACGGTCTGCAAACAAGTTCCTGTGACCAAGACCAAAACCGTCAAAGTCTGCAAGAACGTTTGGACGGAAGAGCCTTACAGCTACACCGTCTGCAAAATGGTTCCTGTGACCAAGACCAAAACCGTCAAAGTTTGCAAGAACGTCTGGACGGAAGAGCCTTACACGTACACGGTCTGCAAGACTGTTCCTGTGACCAAGACCAAAACCGTCAAAGTTTGCAGCTACGTCAAAACTCCGAAGACCAAGACTGTTAAGTACTGCGTGACCAAGCCAGTGACCAAGACCAAAACTGTCAACGTCACCTCGTACGAAACCGTCCAAGAAGAAAAAACCGAAACCTACTATGTGAGCGTTCCGGTTCAAGTCGAAAAAGAAGTTCAGGTCAAAGTCTGTCACATGGTTCCTAAGACCGTGTCCTGCTCGGTTCCGGCTAGCTCCTGCTCGCCTTGCAACTCTTGCGTCAGCGAAGAACCTGCCTGTGAATCTTGCGAGTCCGCAGAACCTGCTTGTGAGTCCTGCTCGAAGTAGTTCCGACTCGGAAGAATCACGACTTCATCCCGACCCGACCATGATGTGGATTGAAGTATAAAAATCGCGAAACGAAACCTCGTCATCGGCTTTGGCTGATGGCGAGGTTTTTGCGTTGTGGCTAGTCGCTCTCGTTGGGAGTTTGGTCTTGATTGCTTTCATCCCACTCGTGGAATAAAAGGCTCGGTTGGATGTCACGATTGTCTTGGTACTTGCCGCTTCGATATTCCGTGAATTCGCCCTCGATCGTGTGATAGAAGATCTGGCAAATCGGGACGTTCGGATAGATGCGAATTGGTTGAACCGCAAACATTTCGAGTGTCCAATACCCGCAGAAACCGACGTCGCCAAACCCCGCGGTCACGTGCACGAACAGCCCCAGTCGGCCGATTGATGAACGCCCCTCGAGCATGGGCACGAAGTTATGGGTTTCGGTGCGTTCGATCGTCCTGCCCAAATGCAAGACATGGGGTTGCATCACGTAGCCATCTTCGGGAATGGTCAAACGACGATGCCGATTCGGCCGCTTCATATCGAGAACCTCTTCGTCATAGACCATCAGTTCGTTGTGCAATCGCAAGTTGTAGCTATTCGGATTGAGTTGCTCCTCGCGGAACGGATCAATCTGAATGTCGGTTCCCAACCGTTTTCGAATCTCCAGCCCGCTTAAAATCACGTCGAATCCTCACCGCAAGAATTAGATTTTGACCAATGGTTTCGTCACGTTGCTCGACTTCGCTTGCATCCTAACGGAGCGAACTCTGAAGTCCTACCGATTTGAGGACCTTTCGATTCAGTCGACGTGCTACATTCGAGAAATTGGAATGATCCAAACGAGGACGGAATCCGTTCTCCCAGAAAGTGATCACACGTTTGAACCTCATGAGGAGACTTCATGGAATATCAAGACGATTGGCAGGAACATGCCCGCCGGCTTGCCGGGCCGACACTGATCGTGTTCGTTGTGCTATGCCTGGCGTTTTTCGGCTCGCAGTGTTTTTACACCGTACAAGAAAATGAAAAAGCCGTTGTGTTGCGGTTCGGTACGTATCATTCGACGAAAGATCCCGGCTTTCATACCGCCTTGCCGTTCATCGACGAGGTTCTGAAAGTCAATGTCACCGAGGAACGACGGATTCGCCTTCCCATCGGAGGGACTTCGGAACGCATGGCGAATATGTCTGAAGAAGAAACCTTGATGCTCACCGGCGATCTCAACGCGGCGTCAGTTGAGTGGACGGTGCAATGGAAGATCAAAGACCCGGAAAAAGTTCTGTTCCGTTTCGCTCCGCCTCCTGGCATGGACGAAGATGCCTATCTTGAGAGAGTCGTTACGATGGCGTCTCGAACAGTGATGAATCGTTTGGTCGGCGACTATTCCATCGACGAAGTCCTGACGGAAAAGCGTTCAGAAATCCGTGTTGCGGCACGCGAAGCCACGCAAAAGATTCTCAATCGATATGAATGCGGCGTGGCCATTACCGATTTGCAAATGCAGCGGGTTCGGCCTCCCGCGAAGGTTCGTCCGGCATTCGACGCCGTCAACTCCGCCATTCAGGAGCAAGACAAACTGGAGAAGGAAGCCAACCAAGAGCGCAACAAACTCATCCCGGCTGCTCAAGCCGAGCGTGATAAGAAGATGCGGGAAGCCGAGGGTTATGCGTCTCGTCGGCGATCGGAAGTCGAGGGGGAAATCGAAGCCCTCCGAGCCAAATACGCCGCTTATAGTCAAGCTCCCAATGTGACGCGAAAACGCATGTACCTCGATGCGATGGAGGAAGTTCTGGAAGACGTCAACGAAAAGATCATCTTGGATAGCGATCTCAAGCAGGTCGTTCCGCTGTTGCCACTACGTGAAGGAGGTGTCCGATGAGGAGTCCCAAAGTTCTCGTCACCGGTGGCATCGCGGCGTTTGTTGCGTTGATTCTTGTGATGTCCTCGGCCTTTGTGGTCAATGAGCGTGAATTGGCTGTGATTTTGCAGTTCGGGAAACACGTTCGCAGCATCACCGAACCGGGCTTGTACTGGAAAATGCCATTCACGCAGGAAGTTCGACGGTTACCTAGCACGTTACAGTTTTGGCAAAGTGCTGACGACATCGTTGATCTTCCGACTGCTGACGGTAAGAAAATCGAAGTGACGGCTTGGGCTCTTTGGAAAATCACTGATCCGAAGCCGTTTGTCGAAGTCTTGCGAACTGTCGAACAAGGGGAGCTTGCCGTTCGCGACCGTGTTCGGGCAACGATTCGCGATGAGATTACTCGGCATCAACTGTCCGAAGTAGTCCGGAGCACGGATCGCGAACTAACGTATTCTCTGCGGTTTGAACTACCGGACTCTCAGCTTCTGAATGTCGATGAAGCCGACGGCAACGAAGCGGCGATTACAAACCCGGCTCAACCAGGAGCAGACGAGCGTGTTACTATCGGTCGCGAGCAGATCGTTCAGAAGATCAAAGACAACGTCAGTCGTCGATTGCAGGGTGAGGAGGAAGGCGAGATCAACCGCGGAATCGAGTTGGTCGATGTGGGCATCTCCAACATCGGCTTCGTACCGACTGTCCGCGAAATGGCCTTCGAGCGTCTGAAGGCATTCATGGAATCCATTGCAGCCGGTTACTACAACGCCGGGGTTCAACGCAAACAGGAGATTCTCAACGCCACCAACGCCGAGGTAGAGAAAATCCTTGGGGAAGGTGAACGCGAGGCCCAGAAAACTCGCGGGAAGGTCGATGCGGAACTGATTACCAAGTACGCCAACGCAATTGAAGAAACCGGCGACCTCTACAACTTTGAGAAAACTCTCGAAGTCTACAAGAAGGCACTCAACGGCCAAAGCCGGTTGATCCTGACGACTGACAGCGAATTGTTTCGACTGCTGAAATCAGTGCACGATGTCGATCCGCCCCCACCAAGTACACCGGACGTTGCCGAAGACAACGCGGAAGATGCTGCCGATGCTGTGACGGACTAATGGAACGCGAGAAAGTCGCGATTCATGAATGATTCTTGATGGATAAGGCGGTATGATGCGGCGAGCGTATTGTACCGCCTTCCTCAAGAATCAATCTCGTCATGCGTGAAACACCTGTAACTCCCGAATTTCTCGCCAATTCTGTCATCGCGGTTCCGCCATTGGCTCGTGATGCCAATTCCAAGATTTGCTCGTCTGAAAACCAGAAGATTATCCGTCATTTGGAGTCCGGCGGTGTCTCCACATTGCTCTACGGTGGAAACGCGATTCTCTACCATGTTGCGCTCAGCGAATACACGGGTCTTTTGGAAATGCTCCAAGAGAACGCAGGCGAAACGACCATGGTGATTCCTTCCGTCGGGCCCGCATATGGTCTGATGATGGATCAGGCCCGCATCTTGCGAGAGTTTTCGTTCCCGACAGCCATGATTCTCCCGCAACGAGACTTGTGCACTCCCGACGGACTAGCAACTGCCGTTCGAAATTTTGTCGACGTTTTTGGACGACCGGCCGTTCTCTACATCAAACACGACAACTGGATCGATGTGCCAACGGTCGCCAAATTGATGAACGATGGTTGTCTTTCGTGGATCAAATATGCCATCGTCCGCGACGACCCGACCAACGATGATTTCCTAGAGGAATTGTGTCAGGAGGTTACGCCGGCTCAAATCGTGAGTGGAATCGGCGAACAACCTGCGATCGCGCACTTGCAATCATTCGGGTTGGGCAGCTTCACGTCCGGATGTGTTTGTGTCGCACCGCGACTTTCGATGACCATGCTTGAAGCCCTTAAGGCAGGGCGTCTGCCCGAAGCGGAACAAATTCGCGAACAGTTTGCGGAACTCGAAGGGCTACGAAACTCTATCAATCCGATTCGCGTGCTGCACCGAGCGTTGTCATTGGCCGGAATTGCTGAGACTGGCCCGATCACCCCGCTACTCAGTGAATTGCCACCGGAGACCATTTCCGAAGTCGAATCCGCGGCGAGAAAACTCTTGGGACTCGAACAATCATGAGCGCGATGATATTGCGAGCGATGAACGAAGCGGATCAATCGGAAGTTGCCGACCTGATCTACATTTCGATCAACCACTGGTATCAAACACACGGAGCCCCGGCAATTTTTCAAGGGGGTCCCGATGTCGCACGGGTGTTCTACGATGTTTACAACGATTTGACGCCAGGTTGCAATGTGGTCGCGGTTCACCCGAATACCGGGCGGATTATGGGCTCGTGTTTCTATCACCCGCGAGAGCATCACCTCAGCCTCGGCATCATGACGGTTCACCCCAACTACTTTGGGATGGGCGTAGGTGGGAAACTGTTGCGACATATCATCGAGTATGCCGACTCACACAACTACTCCGCGATCCGATTGACGCAGTCGGCATTGAATGTCGATTCTTTTTCGCTCTACAACAAAGCTGGTTTTGTACCCCGGTATAGCTATCAGGATATGTTCCTGAACGTCCCGGAAACCGGTCTCGCTTCGTCCGTGCCGGGAGCGGATCGTGTGCGACCTGCGACGCTGACCGACGTTCCGCAGATGGCTGCTGTCGAGATGGCAGTCAGCGGGATTTCCCGAGAAATGGATTACCGGTACTGCATCGAAAACCAACGTGAAATGTGGGTCTCCTTTGTCATTGAGGCGGACGACGGTACACTCGATGGCTTTCTCATCGCCAGCGATCACCCTGGCAGCAATATGCTCGGCCCGTGTGTCGCGCGAAATGAAGCTGCGGCGGTCGCGTTGATTCACGCGGGTTTCAACGCGTTTCCCGGACGTTGTCCAGTGTGCGTGATCCCGATGGACCAGCAGGTGCTCGTCCGGCAAATGTACGGTTGGGGTGCAAAGAACTGCGAGATGCACTTCTGCCAAGTTCTAGGCGAATTCCAACCGTTTCGCGGGGTCAATATTCCGGCGTTCCTGCCGGAAACGGCTTAAACATCTGGCAAATCAAAAACATTCCGACCAGTCGTGACATTCGGTTGCATCGGTCGTCCTAACCAATGACCATCGAGCGACCGCTTCGAAACACGCTTCCGGTCAATTCACAATCGAACCCTGGCAACTCGACCCTGCACCGGCGGTGCAACCGTAGCAATGTTGTCCGGTTGCAATCACACGGTTTCGGAGTCGATTGAGGTCGAAGTCACGAATGTTCTGTGGTTGCTCGTTGGTCAAACCAAGTTCAAGCATCTGATTGAAATCGCAATCATAAAGTCGGCCTTCCCAATCAACAGACAACGTTGACCGACACATCACGCCATCGACCGCCGCCGGATTGTACGCCTCGACAAGTTTCTCCATGTAGGATTCAAAACGATTCCGTCGAAGCAAGTCCTCCAGGAATCGGCTGATCGGCAAATTCGTGATGGTAAACAGTCGTGTGAATGTGATTCCGAAACGCGTTTTTAACTCGCGACGGTATGCCTCTTCCAACACGTGCTGGTCTGGCGGAAGCGACGCTCCAACCGGATTGTAGACCAGCGAGAGCGTTCGTCCGCCGTCGGGTAAACCGTAGCCGAGTTCGTTCAATCGCCGCAATGCGGCCATCGACTTTTGGAACACACCCGAACCGCGTTGAGCATCGGTGTTTTCTTCCAGGTAGCACGGGAGGGACGCGACGACTTCCACTTCGTGTTCGGCCAGGAACTCTGGAAGATCGGTGTATCCGTTCGCGAGCAGAATTGTCAGGTTGCAGCGGTCGATCACATGCCGATCGAGATTTCGCACCTCGGCAACGAACCACCGAAAATGCGGATTCATTTCCGGTGCGCCGCCGGTAATGTCGACCGTGGGGATGTCCGTCTGTCGAAGGACACGCAAACACTCCTCGAACACCTCCCGCGACATCGCCTCGCGTCGATCAGGACCGGCGTCCACATGACAATGCCGACAGGTTTGATTACACACCCGCCCAACGTTGACCTGCATCACGTCGATGCCCGTCGCACGGAATGGCGTATGCCCGGTGCTGGCGAGAGTCTCGGCGAAAATCGGCTGTCCACTCCGATTCTCCAGAACGTCGCGTTGCACGTCGGTCGAAGCCAATTCATGATCCTGACGAAGCAGGGAAAGTTGCGTCATGGTCGTTTCGTTTTCTATTGCTACGTTTTCAGTCAAAGACAGGACGATCAAGAAGCCGCGGCTTCGGCGATAACTCTTAGCAGCAGTCGCCGCCCGGGTCGCAACAGTCGCCAGCGTCTGTCGTGATTTGAAAATTCTCGCCCTTGGTTTCACGGGGGGAGCGAATCTGTCCGCGTCGACAGTCGAATGGTTGCGCCGATTCGAGGGGAACTTCGATCCGCGGTTCAATGATTTCAAACGATCCCGCGTACGGTTCTTGCCGGAGCAACCGAATCAATTTGTCGCAGACCGCCATTCGTTGACCACGACGGTAAACGTGACCGTCGTCATCCTCGACTTTTTTAAACGGACCGCGATACACCGCGGCCTGTTTCCGCTCCAAACATGGACCATCTTTCCCTTTGTATGCCAGGACGGTGATCGACCGAAACTCGATGCCCTCCACCGTTCGCCATGGCTCGCTTTGTCGTTTGGCGATGTGCATTCCGTGGAATCCGGCGTCCTCGAAGGCGTTGAGAAATTCATCCTCGCGAAACGCTCCGGAAATGCAGCCGGACCATAATTCGGGATTCGCTCGCAGATGAGCGGGAACGGTTTCGTCGGAAACAATATCGCTGATGGCGGCCCGCCCACCGCGTTTCAGGACTCGAAAGACTTCTTGAAACAGTTGCACACGGTCTTGGGGACGCACCAGATTCAACACGCAATTCGAGAGCACGCAGTCCACGCTTTCGTCGGCGATCATCGGACTTGTTTCCCGCAGACGTTGTTCAATCTGCCGCAGTTCCAACCACGCCGACGCATCCTTCACCGGATATTTCGCAAGTTCGACTTCCAATTGATCCAAATCGAGTGCCAAGTCTTGAATCATTCCCCGTCGGAATTCCACGTTGGCATAGCCAATCCGGTCCGCAACGGTCGACTGGTGTTTTCGGGCCAACGCCAACATTTTGGGGTTTAGATCGACACCAATCACGCGTCCGTCCGCACCAGCCAACTGCGACGCCATGAAACAAATCTTGCCACCACCAGCACCGAGATCGAGAACCGTGTCACCCGAACGAACGAACGCCGACGGATCACCACAGCCGTAATCGCGTTCGATAACTTCCTCGGGAATGACTTCCAGCAATAGTGGGTTGTAATCGACCGGACAGCACAGGTCTTCCTCGCGTTGCCCAGCGGCCGCCGCATAGCGAGTGTAAACGGATTGCTCTTCGTTTGGTTTCGACGACTGGGGCAAGGTTGTCACGACGCAAATACTCCTGTATGACTAGCGGTCGGTTGTGTTCGAAGACTCAGTCGGCAGTTGATTCAGCAAGTGAAGTTGATTTCAAATAATAATGTGACCGCCAATCGACTTCTGTATCAAGGGTTACACTCAAACGGCATTTGATTTTCTGAATTCTCAGTGTGTATCGCTCCCCAAGTTTCCATCGTAATTCCCATCGCGTCCAACGAGACACAGTGGCGGAATTTGTTGGCCTGTTTCAAAGATTTCCCGTGGCCATGTGAAATTCTCTTGGTCGGAACGACTCCGCCGCCGAATGAACTCGAAAATTTCGTCAGTCGTCTCGGTCTGGCAGGACGTGTTCGATGGATGGAAAGTTCCCCTGGACGGGCGAAGCAATTGAATACGGGAGCCAACACTGCACTCGGACGTTTTCTTTGGTTTTTGCACGCCGACACCATCGTTTCTACGGCTGCCGTTGCGGCACTTGAGAACGAACTACAGCGACAGCCGACGGCACTGCACTATTTCCGATTGAAGTTTCAGGATGACGGACCACGACAAATGAACTTGAACGCCGCCGGCGTTTGGTTCCGATCCCGCTGGTTAGGAATGCCGTTTGGCGATCAAGGAATCTGCATCGAACGATCCACATTTCAGAAGCTAGGTGGATACGACGAGACGGCCGCGTATGGCGAAGATCATCTGTTCGTCTGGAAAGCGAGGCAGAACGGAATCTGCCTGAACGGCATCCGTGAACCCATCCAAACCAGTGCCCGCAAATACCGCCAACACGGATGGTGGCGGACGACAAGCCGACACGTCATCCTGACATTCCGCCAAGCCATTCCCGAATTCTGGCGATTGATTAGAAAGCGATCCCGTTGATGAATCTCGAACCGACCGCCGTGGCCATTTTCGTCAAGACGCCCGGAATGACACCGCTGAAGACGCGTCTAGCCAGCACAATTGGCGAGGAGTTGGCGGAAGAATTCCATGTGCTTTCGGCGACCGCCGTGGCAGCCGTGGCCGACACGGTCAGCCAAGATGGCAAAATCCAACCATGTTGGGCCGTCGCGGAACAAGCCGGACAAGACAACGTGTTGTGGTCGGGATTGCCGACGGTGTGGCAAGGCGATGGAAACTTAGCCGACCGCTTGGATCGAATCTATTCGACGTTGCGTGACCAGAATCGGCAAGCGGTTTTGATCGGTGCCGACACTCCGCAAATCACCAGCGAGATTCTCACCGAAGCCCACCGAGTTCTCGCCCAAACAGAGAACCCACAGTTCGTAATCGGCCGGGCCGACGACGGTGGATTCTACCTCTTCGGCGGGAACTCCCCGATTCCTCCGAACGTTTGGCGATCCGTTTCCTACAGCGAACCGACGACCGCAGACCAATTGTTGGCCGCAATTAGATCGTTCGGTCCCATTCACGAACTGCCAACGCTTTCCGACGTCGACACTGACGAAGACCTCGAACCAATGGCCTATGCACTCGCGAATCTGCCCGCTCCGCTCGGCGAACAGATTCGACTCCAACAATGGATTTCGCGGCTGCTGATGGAACGAGAATAGGGTCACAATGAAACAGCCCCGGCATTGAACTTAGTGCTCAAAGCCGGGGCATGTCTGAATGTTCGGAACATCCTCAAACGGAAACCTACTTCGGCGGAGCCGGTGGCAGATTCAGCTTAATGTGCAAGTCGCGAAGCTGGTGATCATCAACTTCCGCCGGTGCACCGCTGAGCAAGTCCGACGCTTTCTGCGTTTTCGGGAAGGCGATGACGTCGCGGATGTTGTCGTCGCCGGTGAACATCATCACCCACCGGTCAAGCCCCAACGCAATCCCACCGTGTGGTGGGGCACCGTACCGAAGCGCCTCCAAGAGGAACCCAAACCGGGATTCCGCTTGCTCCGGTGAGATGTTCAAGAGATCGAAGATGGTTTGCTGCACGGCTGGGTCATGGATCCGGATACTCCCGCTAGCCGCTTCGTATCCATTCACGATCAAATCGTAAGACTGAGCCCGCACCATCGCTGGGTCTTCGGTGAGTTTCGGAATGTCTTCCTCGACCACCGAGCAGAACGGATGGTGTTCTGCATCCCAACGGTTTTCGTCTTCGTTCCACATGACGAGCGGAAAGTCGATGACCCAAGCGGCGTTGATCTCGGTGGGATCGAACAGTTCAAGCTCTTTGCCGAGACGGCTTCGCAACGCTGCCAACGCGGGCGAACTGACTTTGTCTTTATCCGCAACGAAGAACAGCAAGTCGCCGTTTTCGGCTCCCATCGCTTCGATGATTGCAGCGTGCTTCTCGGCGGAGAGGAACTTGGCGATTGGCGAATCGAGGGCACCTTCCTTCACGCGGAAGAAGGCCAACCCGCGGGCACCGTAATCGCCAACGAACGCCGTCAGTTCGTCGATATTCTTACGACTATATTTGTCGGCGGCTCCCTTGGCGTTCAGCCCCCGTACCCGACCACCGCCGGAAATGGTGTTCTTGAACACACCAAAATCACTGTCGGCGACCAAACCACTGATATCGACGAGCTTCATTCCATACCGCAGGTCCGGTTTGTCGCTGCCGTAGACTTCCATGACTTCGCGATGACTGAATCGCGGCAGCGGCGTGGTCATCTCCTTGCCTTGAATCTCCTTCACGAACGCTGCGACCAATCCGTCGATGATGCGGAAAATGTCGTCCCGCTCAACGAAGGCCATTTCCAAGTCGATCTGCGTGAACTCCGGTTGCCGATCGGCTCGTAAGTCTTCATCTCGGAAGCAACGGGCGATTTGATAATACCGGTCGTAACCGGCGACCATCAGAATCTGCTTGTAAATTTGCGGAGATTGCGGCAACGCGTAGAACGAACCTTCGTGAACGCGGCTGGGAACCAGGTAATCTCGCGCTCCTTCCGGTGTGCTCCGACCGAGCATTGGCGTTTCGATTTCCAAGAAATCGAGGTCGTTAAAGTAATCACGTGTGATCTTCGCCAACTGATGCCGAATCCGCATGTTTTCTTGCAGTTTCGTGCGACGCAGATCGAGAAAGCGGTACTTCAACCGGAGTTCTTCGTTCGGCAGTTCCGCCTGGTTCGGCTCAAACGGCGGCGGTTGGCTTTTGTTGAAGACGGTCAAATCTTGCGCGACGACTTCGATTTCCCCCGTCGCGAGTTTCGGATTCGTCAGGCTTTTGCCTTCGCCATCGACACCGCGATCCCGCACGACGCCGGTCACGCCGATGACATCTTCCTTCCGCAGATCGTGAGCATCTCCAGAATATGAAGATTCCTCGTCGACCTTAAAAACGATCTGCGTCTTGCCGTATCGGTCGCGTAAGTCGACGAACAGCAAGCCTTTACCGTGATCGCGGTAGCTTTCCACCCAGCCACACAATCTCACTGTTTCGCCGACATCGCCGGCCCGAAGTTCGCCACAAGTCTTGGTGCGGTGCACGAAATTACTTTCCGAAGGGTATCTCAAACCAATTAAAATCAGCCAAAGCGACGCCCATTATAGGAGACGCACCGCCGACCGCAATTGTTCGCATCATTCGTTCCGTATATCGAGATCCGGAAGTGCCGTTTTCAACCGCTGAATGCCGTCCTCGGTGACATCAGTTCCGGCCACATTTAACCAACGAAGATTTTTGAGCGAATGGAGTTTCAGAAGACCAATGTCTGTTATCCCCGTGCTGTTGACATATAATAGCCTGAGTTTGTTCAATTTCGCCAAATGCTGGATGTCTACATCTTCGATGGAACTTCGGGGCAAACTCAGCCAATCCAATTGGGACAGCTCACCAATTTTCTCGATCGCGGCGGACGAGAGCTGGCAGTCAACGAGAATTAACTGGTTCAGATCCGGGAATTCTTTGAGTCGCTCCACGTCGGAACTCGAGACTTGGAATTCTTCAAGGCACAGTTTTTCCAGGTTCTGAAGAGCTTCAATTGATTCCAATGATTCCGTCGCAGATGTATGGCAACCGACAAAGTAAGCGTCTCGATAAGTCGAAAAGCAGAACTTGTACAACGGTCGGATCGGGCGGCTTCTGCAGAATTCCCAAAGCCACTGAGGTTGTTCCGGTAGATTCCAGGAAACGGGGATACGACCACCCAGACTCTCTGCTTCCCTAGCGGCTTGATGTTCCGGATACCGGAGCATTGGCCAAATGCTCAAGGCCAGAAATACGCCAAGCAACTCGACGACAATTAGGCTCCAGCGAAGTCGGCGGCTAGGAGACTGCTTCTCTTCCACACTCATCCGATCGGATTTCTTGGGCATCAATTCGCTCATCAGTCATCCCAAACTTCGAGGCCTGGGATTTCCGCCCGCAATCGTTCGACGCCTTCGTCGGTGACGAGAGTGTTGGACACGTCGAGTTCCCGCAGGTTCTTGAGGGTGCGAAGATGCCATAGGCCTTCGTCGGTGATCTCGGTGCTGGATAGACCGAGAATCTCTAAGTTTTCGAGTTTCGATATATGGGATAGACCTGTATCCGTTATGTGGTCGCGGGAAAGGTTGAGTTGAGTCAGTCGTTGAAGTCGACCGATCTCGGAAAGTGTGTTGTCCGAAACCCAGCAAAGCGACAATCCGAGGGTTCGCAATTCCGGTTGATAGACGGCGATCTGGCGTAGGTTCGATGACGTCATAGCCGTATTGTTGATCATCAAAACATCGAGTCTTCGGAAATCGGATATGATGGGAAGTAGTTCGCGCATCTCGTGCTCGCCTTTGACATAGTAGGCGACTGCGACGTGGGGAACGAGCTGATTAAACCTCTCTGCGAGTCGATTGCTTTCGGGGATACGTGCTAGGCTGTCGTCGTCACTCCACCAAATGCTACCGTCAATTTCGGACCACGCTACGGCGGCTTGGTGATCACGATAGACCGGCAACGCGATGGCGATTGCGGTAATCATGACTGCTAACACCATCGCAGCGAGTAGCCAACGGAAGAGCCGGCGGTTGGTCGGTTTGGTTGTGGGATCGACAGGCGTTTCATTCATCTCGCGGTCCAGCCTCCGTCGACGGTGATGAGGCTGCCGGTCATGTAGCTGGCGGCGTCGGAGGCCAGGAAGATGGCGGCTCCTTGGATTTCTTCCATCTGGCCCCAACGGTTCAGGGCGACCGCTCCCACGATGAACTTTTTCGCTTCTTCGGAGTCGGCGATCGGTTCGTTCATCGGCGTCAGAAACGGACCGGGGCAGATCGCGTTGACGGTGATGCCGAACTCGGCGAGTTCCAAACCGAGGGCCCGCGTCATCTGCACGACGGCTCCCTTGCTGGACGTGTACGGCGTGCGATTCGCCAGCCCGACCACACCGAGCGTGCTCGCCAGATTGATGATGCGACCGTACTTCCGCGACTTCATATGTGGCACAACCGCTCGAGCACACAGCCACGGTCCGTTGACGTTCGTGTCTTGAACCTGCTGGAATTGCTCGAAGCTGAGTTCGTCAATCGCACCTCGAATGTTGATGCCGGCGTTGTTGATCAGAATGTCGATCCGACCAAATTCATCGAGCGCACGCTCGGTCATTTCTTGGACGTCCTCGGGATCAGTCACGTCCGCGACCATGCCGACGGCTTCCTGACCGAAATCTTTCGCGATTTCTTCAGCTGCCGCTTTGGCTTCGTCCTCGTGTCGGCTGGTGAGCAGTACGTTCGCCCCCGCCGACGCCAAACCCGCCGCCATCGCCTGGCCGAGTCCCTTGGACCCGCCGGTAATGATTGCGGATTTGCCGTGCAGGTCGAACAACTTGATTCCCGGTAGCATTTTCGATGATCCTCGTGCGCATGAGTTTTGCGTTCACGATGACCAATGGCTACTGGGAAGTCAAATCGTTGGTTGTCAAGCTATTCGGTCGGCGGTGTCGAATCGTCTTCCGAGTCGCGTTGCAGTGGCGGAATCGGATCGGGCACGGAGAAATTGTAGCCGTCAGCACCGGTCATATCCGGGCCGCGATTCATGCGTTGGAGACGATGGGGCATCAAGTCGTGGCATCCGACGGCGAATGTCGAGGCGCACAGTAAGCACGCACCGCACAAGAGCTTCAACATGGGAAACTCCCGGTTAAGAAATTCGAATTGAGTTCAGAGAAGAGAGAGGGGGGAACGTAGTCCATCCCCCGAAACGGATCAAGACCTTTCTCCGACCAACACTTGACTTCCCAAGCCAGGCAGAGCCTAATCATCAAAACTCTCTCATATGATGTGGAAGATTCCCGGAAATTGGTTTGGAAAGGCGGACGGTCGATGCATCGGATTTTGTTGGCTGCGTTATGTGTGAACTTGCTGGCGGCAATTGGGCAAGCCGATCCGTTGCCGGAGACGCAACCACTCACGATGGAAGGCGATTTGGCCTCGGAAATGGTCGCGGGGATTGATCGGTTCTTGCTTCGGCAGATCGACCAGACACGCGCTGAACGGTTCAACGAATGGAAATCGGCTTTCACGCAGTCCAAATCACGCGAAAAGTTTATCGAGCAGAAACGTACCGCATTGGCGAAAATGCTCGGCGTCGTCGATTCGCGATTGCCGTTCGATGAATTCGAGCGTCTTGGGAACCCGCGACCGAGCCATCAGAAATCGTGGACTGCCACGCCTGTTCGTTGGCCAGTATTGGGGTATCCGGGGCCGAGTTGGCCAGATCAGCCGTCGATTGAAGGTGAGGGACTGTTGCTGTCCCCGATAGATCGCAAACCGCACGGAGCATTCATCGTCATCCCGGACGCTGACCAATCTCCTGAAGAATTGGCGGGCATCGCGGGTGAGCTGCCGGTGGATCGGCAATACGCTCGACAATTGGTCGAGCAGGGCTATTCGGTTCTGGTGCCCACGCTCATCAGTCGTGAGCGGGCCAAACGCAACGGGCGAGCGAATTTGACCAACCGTGAGTTTCTGTATCGGTCGGCATTTGTGCTGGGACGGCATCTTGTTGGCTATGAAGTCCAGACTGTGATTGCCGGTGTCGATTTCCTGAATCGGACCGCTCCAAATTCGGAGGCGGTGCCCATCGGAGTTCTCGGCACGGGCGAAGGCGGAATGATTGCCCTGTATACCGCTGCATTGGATGGGCGAATCGACGCCGTTTGTGTCGGAGGGTATTTCGGGCCACGCGAACGATCTTGGGAGGAACCGATTAGTCGCAACGTCTTCGGACGGCTCAATCATTTCGGGGATGCCGAAATCGCGACGATGATCGCTCCACGAACGCTAATCGTCCTGGATGCGGAGTATCCGGAGGTGGAAATTCCCGGGGAGGGCGGTGCCCCGGCGAAACTTGCCCGCGTCCCCTCGAACGATGTGCAAGCCGAAGTGAATCGTGCTCGGCAAATCCTTCCGAAGAACGACGGGTTAGCGATCAGCATCGTGAAGAAAGCTCCCGTCCATGCGTTGTTGGAAGCATTAAAGTTGCCGACCGAAGAATCAAACGAGAACGAAGCAGCCCCCCGATCAATTGTCGATAGTCCTTCTCGGCAACGACGATTGCTCGCGAACGCGGATCGGCATAATCAGTGGGTGTTGCGGGAGAGTCCCTATGTTCGTGAAGAGTTCTTCAAGGGCCTCAAGACCGATTCACTGGAAGACTACGCTGAAAGTATTGAAGACTACCGCACGGCCTTCCGTGAGGATGTCATTGGGGAATTCGATATCGAACCGCTGCCGTTCAATCCGCGATCTCGGACAACCTGGAACAACGAACATTGGACGGGATACGAAGTTGTGCTGGATGTCTTTCCAGATGTCTTCGCCTATGGCGTGCTGTTGATGCCCAAAGGTATTGAAGACGGCGAAAAACGCCCGGTGGTGGTCTGCCAACATGGGTTGGAAGGCCGGCCGACGGATACCTTTCTCGACGACCATCGAGCCTACCACGACTATGCAGCGAAGTTGGCCGAACGTGGGTTTATCGTGTTCGCACCGCAGAATCCGTACTTATTCAAAGACCGTTTTCGCACACTTCAGCGGAAGGCCAATCCACTGGGTCGATCGCTGTTCTCCATCATCGTGCCGCAACATCAACAAATCGTCGATTGGTTGCAGACGTTACCGCAAGTCGATCCTGACCGCATCGGGTTTTACGGACTTTCGTACGGCGGAAAAAGTGCGATGCGAATTCCCGCGCTCGTGACCGACTATGCGTTGTCGATCTGCTCGGCGGACTTCAACGAATGGGTTTGGAAGAACGCCTCAACAAGAGCCAAGCACAGCTACGTGTGGACCGGAGAATACGAGATCTATGAATTCAATCTCGGTGGAACATTCAACTATTCTGAGATGGCCGCGTTGATTGCTCCCCGGCCATTCATGGTGGAACGCGGGCACTTCGATGGTGTCGCTCCCGATAAAACCGTGGGCGCGGAATTCGCCAAGGTCCGTCGACTGTATAACGCGAAACTTGGGATTGGTGACCGATGCGAAATTGAATGGTTCGTCGGCCCACATACGATCAACGCAAAGGGCACATTCGACTTTCTACACCGTCATCTTCAGTGGCCCAAGCCAAAGAAATAAACGACGCCAACTACTGCGGAATTCGGCAGCAGTTCGGCCGACAGGGCGGTGCGTCGCTGGGGGGACACGCGGAAGAAACCGGCAGCGACGCACTCTTGAACCCATGTGCGGCGGCGGCACTCATCAGCTTTTCCGGCTTCGCATTCTGACATTTCGGGCATTGTACGGACTCTTGCCCGCGGACCAGGTACTCAAACTGATTGTCACAAGCGGGGCAGCGGAACTCAAAAAGCGGCATGATGTTTCTCGAACCAACTCGGCTAGAGTGAGTGCAGATTGTGTCACGGGTTTCGGGGCCGGTTTCTCAGATGAGCACGCTGGCCTCAACATGATCGGAGTCAGCGACGTCATCGAGCGGTGTCAAAATGACGGCCTCGGACCCGTCCGAACGACCATTATGACAGGAGTCGTCAAGAATGTCACGACTCCCAATCTCACGCCTGCTTACTCAGTGACGTAGATCATTTGCGGTCGGGGGAGTGTATTGGAGAAGGAATCCGGCCCTACGTCCAAATCCATCAGCGAATCCCTCGCCGACATCCCACCCTCGGTGTTCGCACCGTTTGATTCCGACCGGAACCAGACTGGTGCCACGTTCAACTCGGAACTCACGCCTTTCCGATTTCCCCAAGTCCAACCGGCATCATCAGTTCGCTGCGGAACCCGACTTACCGCGAACACCATCACCATACAAACAGCCGCCATCGCGAATGCCGGAATCCACCCGTTAAATTCATCGCTGCGGGGTTTGCGTTGCGGTTTGGGAAGCTGAGCAGCCAACGCCGGCCAAAGACTATCGTGAGACAACTCACTCTCCGCCGATGGATCTTGGCTGTCGTCGCTCGCGCCCAACAATTCGAGCATTCTCTGCATTCGCGTTTGGTAAGACTGACAACTGGGACAACGGCGGACATGCTCTTGCACACTTTCCCAGGCGGATGCGTCCAAGTCGTCGCCAACCCACAGAGCAATCTGCGACCGTGCTTGTTGACAGTTCATGCTAAATTCACTCCTCTACGGACAAGGGGTGCCAAATGGCCAGAGTGCCCTCGTGCCCGTCGAGATGATCTTATTCGTTAAAAGGATTCGTCGTCGGCGTCTTCTTCATCGTGGTCGGAAAATGATCCGTCCGGAAAATCCGTGCCGACTCGCTGCTCCCACAGGTCTTTAAATCGGCTCCGTGCCTCCGACAACCGCCAGCGTATCGTGGCTTCTTTACGATTCAATATCGCGGCGATGTCCGAAGTCGAAAAATTCTCCAAATCCCGCAAAACCAAGACGGCTCGGTACTTTTCCGGGAGTTCGTCAATGACTTGACGGACTTCCTGGCTCAGTTCCATGGCGTGCCGAGGATCGGGGGAACTCGGATCGGGAGTTCGCTCCGTATTCGCCTCGCTAAACAACGACCATCGGATTCGGCGTTTTTTCTTGCGGAGATGGTCCAACGCCAAATTGACGCCGGCTCGAAAAAGCCAAGGACCGAATCTCCGTGATGGATCGAATTGATCCAACTTCGTGTATGTCTTCAGGAATGTCTCCTGAGCCAAATCGCGGGCGGTTTCCCAGTCGGACACGAACCGACGAATCACACGAATGAGCCGCCGTTCGTACCGTTGAACCAATTCTCCGAACGCCTCGGCATCTCCGCGACGAGCATCGTCAACAAGACGAGCATCCACGACGGAACGTCGGCGGTCACCGTCTTGTGAAGGAGGTGTCGAAAGATCCAGTTGATTGAGCGTTTGTTGCCTGGACATGAGGAACCTTGGCGGTTTTGACTCCGGGCTGGTGAAATCAGCCTCACTCTCACCTACGCCATTTTGCAGGAGTCTGTTGGACGAAAATTCCAATCGTTTCAGTCGAAATTCCGAAAAAGTGTGTCAATTCGGACCAACTTGGCTGCACCCAACTGAATGTGCAAACCACGTGCCAAAACCGACATTCAAATTTGTAAAATCACAAAACACCTGTTCCCTCATCCAGTGTGATGGTTTACAGGAGGTGTCACAAGCACGATACTCATGCCGTATAGGCTGCAATTGAATTCATTTGCGTTCTGACAGCATGGATCGCAAGACGCCATCCTTTGAAGTTTTCCCCTGCAACAATAGCGGTATGTTACGTTATGGTCTCGTGTGAAATTTCTCGGTCATTCCCGAATACGTTGATCCGCGCGTCTGCCGGCACGGGGAAGACATACCAACTGGCTCACCGGTTTTTGGCCCTGCTTGTTGCAGGCGAGCGACCGGATCACGTGCTGGCCGCCACTTTCGCCCGCAAAGCCGCCGGAGAAATCCTTGACCGTGTGCTGTTGCGACTCGCGGACGCCTCGCTCGACTCAGATGCTTGGGCCGATCTCGAGACGCAGCTTCGACTCCAACTCGACGAGGAGGAATACGAACTCCACAATTGCGTCGGGATGTTGCGACGTGTAATCGACCAACTCCACCGATTGCGAATCGGCACGCTCGATAGTTTCTTCATCCAAATCGCCGGAAGTTTCGGCTTGGATTTGGGGCTGCAACCGGGTTGGTCAATTCTTGAAGAAGTTCAGGATCAAATCCTCCGCGATCTTGCCGTGCAAGAGGTGTTGACTGAAGGAACCGTGGCCGAATCCGTGGCGTTGTTGCGTCTGTTGGGCAAGGGGAATGTCGCGAGTTCCGTCAATAATCAGTTGTTGCGAGCGATCTCGGACGCCTACGAAATCTATCGAGAAACTCGCGGGAGCGATCCGTCATCGGCCGACATACCGGCGACATGGAACCAAATTCCGCGTCGGAAACCGCTGTCGGAAGCGGAACTGCAATCGGCAATAGAAGCGTTGGAAGATGCTGCTTGGCCAGACGACAAGCGTTTTCGCAAAGCCGGTGGCAGCAATTTGGATTCTGCTCGCGAAGAGGATTGGCCTTCGTTTCTCAGCAAGGGATTAGCAAGTAAGTTAGCTGCCGGGGAGTCGCAGTTTTATCGAAAGGATATCCCCGAGAATCTCGTCGAAATCTACAGGCCACTGATCGAACACGCCCAAGCCGTTATTTTGTCGAGACTCGCCAATCAGGCGGAGGCAACTTGGAAACTACTGGACCGTTTCCACACGGCATACTCCCGGCTCAAGTTCGACCGGCGCGGATTGCGATTTGAAGATGTCACCAGACTACTAGCCGACACCGCGACTCGGCTCGACGAAACCGAAATGGCGTACCGGATGGACATGCCGGTCTGTCAGATGCTGTTGGACGAATTTCAGGATACATCGCTGGCTCAATGGGCGGTGGTTCGCCCGTTCGCCGAGAATGCTTCGAGTGATCCACAACGTTCCCTGTTCTGCGTCGGCGACGTGAAGCAAGCAATTTACGGTTGGCGGGGCGGGGTCTCGGAATTGCTGGATCACGTAGGCAGCGACATCGAAGGAATTGAGACGATTCCACTCGACCGCAGCTTCCGTTCGAGTCAAGTTGTCATCGACGCCGTCAACGCAACGTTTGAGACGCTGGCGAAAAACGAGATCATCGGCGGGAAATACCCCGATGTGGCCCACGTGTGGTCGGAGCGATTCCAATCGCATAGCACCGCACGCGATTTCCCCGGTTATGTCACCTTGCAAACCGCATCGGCAGTCGAGGAGGGGGGTGATCAATCCCAGGAGACGTTGCGGTACGCAGCGGCTCAAGTCGCGGAACTTCATCGAGCTCACCCGCAACACACGATCGGGGTCTTGGCTCGCACGAACGCGGCCGTCGGGCGATTGATCTACGAACTCCGTCAGCATCATGAAATTGTTGCCAGTGAAGAAGGTGGGAATCCCCTGGTCGATTCCCCTGCGGTCACTTTAGTGCTTTCACTGCTGACGATTGCCGATCACCCGGGAGATACGATCGCAAGGTTCCACGTTGCCGAATCTCCTTGGGGAAAACTGCTTTCATTCACGGATTGGACAAACGACGAGACCGCCAAAACTCTGTCATTGGAAGTCCGAACGTCGCTGTTGGAACGCGGCTACGGACCCACGATCTACGGTTTCGCCCAGCAACTCGCACCATTTTGCGATGAACGGGATCTTCGCCGCCTGATGCAACTCGTCGAGTTGGCCTACGGTTACGAATCGCAAGCGACAGAGCAAACGGAAGACTTCTTGCGAACAGTGGATGCCACGAAAGTCGAAGACCCGACAGCTGCGAAAGTGCGGGTGATGAACGTGCATCAATCCAAGGGCTTGCAGTTCGACATCGTGGTTTTGCCGGAGTTGGATTCGAAGATTATTCCACAGCGACCGGCAATCATGGTCGGTCGCGAGTCGGCCATTGCGCCGATTGACATCGTGAGCCCGTATCCCGCGACGGAGGTGCAAGCGATCTTGCCACCGCGTTTCGAAACGATGGTGCAGGATTGGGAAACCGCTGCGGTCAATGAATCGCTGTGTCTGTTGTACGTGGCGATGACTCGTGCGGTGCATGCGTTGCACATGATCGTGCGACCCGACGAGAAAGCCCGCAGCTTGCATGCGACCTTCGCCGGTTTGCTTCGGTCCGCGTTGACGGACGGTTCTCCAACGTGCCCGACTGAAACGGTTCTCTGGGAGCACGGCGATCCCGAGTGGGCCGATGATTCGATCGAGGATTCGCCGTCTTCCTCATCACCCCAACCCGAGGACTTTTCGATTCGGTTGCAATCGTCCACGTCTCGTCAGCGTCATCTTCCGCGTGAGCGTCCATCGCAACTCGATGACCATTCCGATCAATTGTTCGATGTGGACTTCAACTCCCCCCAAAGTTCGGGAGCCACACGCGGGCGGCTTTGGCATTTGTGGTTTGAGCAGATCCATTGGCTCACCGGAATGCCGGACCTTGCACGATTGCGTCGCATTGCAATGCGGGTTTCGCGGGAAGACATGGATTGGGAAACCGAGTTGGCAGCATTTCAAACGGCTATCGCGGTTCCGCGAATTGCCCGTCTTCTTTCTCGTGAGGAGTACACGAACGCCGAAGACATCTGGCCAGCCGAAATCGCCACGCGAATCACACCGAACGCTGCAATCGTCCGAACGGAATTCCCACTCGCGGTCCGTTTGGAAGATCGACTGGTGAGCGGTCAGATCGACCGTCTCGTGCTTTTCCGCAATGGAACGGAAGTCGTGGCCGCCGACATCATCGACTTCAAAACGGACCGCCTCGCGAAAGGAAGTGTGGAGAACATAGACAATCTAGTAAAACACTACGAACCACAGCAGCTCGCTTATCGCGATGCGATTTCGAAAATGTACCACTTAAATCCATCTGCAATTGCCAATCGGCTCGTGTTTACGGAGCCTTCGCAAGTCATCTCAATCACGTGATTTAGGCAATTGCACGTAGGCGATTCTGTATTTTCCATGAAGACATTTTGAATCCAGGCTTGAAAAACCGATACAACTGCCCCAGAATCTCGCTCACTCAGCGGGGTGGATTGACTGACCTACCTCTAAATCCCTCCAAAAGGCACAGAAGCGCCACCTGCCTGACTCCCTCAAAAGGAATTTACGAATGACGCGGATGGAGCGTATCGGACTGGTTGCAGTCCTTCTTGGTTGTTTTCACGCGACTTGGCAAATTGATCGTAGCGACGCGGCAGAATATTGGCAGCATGATTTCGAGAAAGCGTTGGCGGAAGCGAAGTCTTCCGGCAAACCCATGTTGCTGCACTTTCATGCGGAATGGTGCCAACCCTGCCAATCGATGGAACGGACGGTTCTGAACACGGAAGAGGTCCGCTCACGACTGCAAAATGCTGTCATTGGTGTCAAAATTGACGTCGATCACCATCGAGCATTCGCGAAAGCCCTTGGTGTGGAGCGTCTGCCCAGTGATTTGTTCCTCACTCCCGGTGGCGACAAACTTTCGTTGCACGAAGGGATGTCTAGCGAATCAACTTACGTGCAGCGAATCGACTCCGTTGCGAAACAGTTTGCTCCCAAGGTCTTGGCGGAGAGCAAGTCCAGCACGAAGAAAAGCAAAAACAAACCGCTGATTCTCACCGTCGATGACAGTCTCGGTTTGGCTGGTTACTGTCCGGTTACGTTGGCCGAAACGCAAGATTGGGTCGAAGGAAGCGAGAAATTCGTTGCCGAACATGCCGGCTTGACCTACCAGTTCCAGACCCAAGCCGCATTACGGAAATTTCGCAAATCGCCAATGGACTTCGTACCGGGTTACTTCGGTTGCGATCCCATTGAGTTGCACGAAAACCGTGAAGCCGTTCAAGGGGATATTCAATTCGGTGCGTTCTACCAAGACCGCTTCTATATGTTGTCTTCCGAAGAGAACCAAACAAAATTCCTCGCCGACCCCGCACGCTACACAGGCAAGGATTTTGAGATTCGGATCGAACGTGTTCGCCAGATGGTCAGCTTGATTGATCACTCCCACATGCTTCCGCAGTAGGTTGCCTGAGAGTTTTCGATCGCCTACGGCTCGTGAGAGCGGTTCACGATGCGTTCGGTCAGCGGAACAATGCGGGCGGTTTCGTCCGAGACCAAGACTAGACCGATCAGGTTGCCGTCCTTCCGTGACAGAACACAGCCTCCGTGCCATTCCGACGTAATTGGCAATGAGGAATCGAGTTTCCAACCTTCGTCTGACTTGCTCATGCGGACGGCCGCCACAAGCAGCTTGTTCGCTTGAGCGTCGGCCACTAGAACGCATTCTTCGGGAGCTGCCGGAACTCTCATTCGGTCAATCGGCCAGAGACGGTCGACCTGCTCCCCTAGAAAATCAGGTTCCGTGCAAACCGCGAGTGAATCTCCCTTGGCAACTTGGAGTGTTCCAACCGGCACCTCGACACCGTTCGCCTCAAGAACGGTGTCGACTTCACTGCCTTCAGCGGGGGCGAGCAAATCTCTCGGACCGAGACAAGTGCCATCGGATAATGGCAACAGCCAACCGGTTCTTCGCTGCGTCCAACTGATGATGATTCCATCGTCCCACCGGAGACTCGCACGTAGCGGTGTGGGAAGAATGGCACCATCGGGCAATAGCGAACCGCCGACCGGAATCCGAGGCTGCCACTGGAGCCATGCTTGCTGCGGTTCGGCTTCCAGTGCAAATCGATGCCCCGTCGCAGCGGGTGGCCCCGGTTGATCCGGTGTGGCCAGAGAGACTCCTCCGGCAGCTATCGTTGAGAGCGTTTCCGCGTTGAATTCGACACCGGTAAAACCGATGTTGAAATTGAATCCGCTGTTGCTCCAAAACCGTGTGTTTGATCGGACGAGTTGCCGATAGTCGGGTTCAATGAATATCCGAACTTCCACGGTGGCCGCATCGACGGCTAGTCCCGAGGAAATGACATGACCAATCTTGCCACCTCGGTAACTCACGGGCGCCCCCGGTTCTAAACCGGCACGCTTTGGGCCTTCCAACACGACTTCCAATCCGCCCGGCGACAGATCCCCCGGCGGCGCAGCATCCAAACCAACGAATTCTGTGCAATGCTCGTTGGTGCCTTTACCGGGACGCACGGCGATGTATTTGCCACGAACGAGTGTGTCCAATCCACGAACTTCGGTGACACTGACCCGCGGCCGTTCGATCCAGAATTGACTGCCCTGACAAGCAATTTCGGTCGCCGACCCCACCAATCTCGCGGTAACTTGCACCCCGTCGAAGTCTTCGACCAGCGAGACAGCCGTCACTTCACCGATGACAATGCCACGATGCTTAACAACATCCCCGACAACCAAACCGTTTCCATCGGGAAACGTAATCGTGACCTCGACCGATCGCCCTACTGGAAGCCGTGGCATCGTCTCTCTGCCGACGAACTCCAACCGTTTTGCACCGTCGTCCGGACCAGGAGCCACTCCGATGTACTTCGCCCCGACCACCGTATCGATCCCGCGGAGACGGGAAAGACTCAGTTCGGGCCGTTCGATCCAAAATTGTGTTCCTTCCCGAGCAATCGCTTCCGCTTCCGGTGTCAGTTGAACATGAACCTCGATGGTTTCGGAATCGTTTGCGAGCGTCATTCCCGTGACTGCCCCCACATCAACGCCCCGAAAACGCACGGCGTCACCAATCACCAAGCCATGACCTTGCTCGAACGAAATCGTGATCTGCGGTCCGCCCGGTTTCAAGGTTATCAACGTGATCCCGATGGCAACCGCCAGACACAGAAACGTCACCCACCACAAACGCGTCCCGACGTTATTCCGAGACCGCACTCGGCGGTCGGCGGTTGGAAGATCGGAGTTCGATGGATTCATGATGCAGAACTCCGCGACTCTTGCGGAGCCCAAATCGAATGCGGATCAAACGACAAAGACGCCACCATGCTCATCATCACACATAAGACAAATGCCACCGACGCTGGTCCAATTTGGAAGTCGACTAAATCGCCAACTTTGACCAACATCACCAATAGAGCCAGAAGCATCACATCGAGCATACTCCACCGTCCAATGTGCTCGACTATCCAATACACAATGCGCCGGTGCCGGGCATGAAGTAGTTCAAGCCAACACAGCTCTAGTAACAACACTAATTTGACCAATGGGAAGACCACGGAAAACAGCAAGATCACACTGCCGACAAACCACTCCCCGTCACGAAGCATTTCCAACGTTCCGGAAAGAATACTTGCTGAGGACTGATGTCCAAATTGTTCGACTTTCAAGATCGGCAGCAAGATCGCGGGCCAAAACAAAAAGAATGATCCGAGCGCGGCGGCGGCGGTGCGACGCACGGACCGTTCCCGATCCTCAGCTGTTGGGAATATGGTTCCACAACAGACGCAGGCTGCGATTTCATTCGTCGAGAGTACAGGCAGGTTCTGTACGGTGCCGCAACGACGGCATGCCCCCAATAAATCGGTCATGATTCCAGCATGTCGCAAGAGGAGGCCGTCTGCAACTGAAGATCATCCGTCCGCCGGATTGGGCCGAATTGCAGAACTCAAGCGATCGCAGGTTGGTCGACCGTGGCAAACCGCTGACATCCAATGCTAAAAAACAGGACAGAGAATAGTCCCAATGCCGACCAACAGATCACGATTTGTTCCAAATTCGGAATCTGGTTCTGAAGGATTTCTTCGAAGGCGATCAAAGCCCAGGCATGCGGAGTAATCAGGCTGGCTTTCTGCATCGCGGTTGGCAGCAACTCGCGAGGCATCAGGCAACCGCTAATTGCCCCCATCGTCAGCAACATGAAGATTGCGTACGCCGAAACTTGCGAATCCGTCCGTACGAGCGTGGCAGTCATCAGTCCCAACGCGGTCGCTGTGAGAGAGGTCATCAAGACCGTTGGCACAAGCAACCAGGGTCGGCCACCGAGTTCCATGCCGAACAACCAATGACCGGCAAAAAACAGCAGTCCGGTTTGCACTAATGACAGCAAAAAGAATGGAAGCGTTTTGCCGATCAAAAGTTGATAAGGACGCAACGGTGCAAGACGCAATCGCCTGAGTGTTCCTTGTTCACGTTCGCTGAGAAACGAACGTGCCATAATCGTGATCAGAAAGAACACAAACAAAACCGTATACGCCGGCACGAGTTGCTGATACGTCAACTTCGCTCCACCGACCGGAGGTGATTCTGCGGCCGTGTCAGCGACTTGTTGCCGATCGTTTTCACGGGCATCTTGGAGCATCTGCTTCGTGAATTGATTCTTCGCCGCCACATGCGGCGCAAGCGTTTGAATCGTTTCCGCATAGATCAGTTGCTCGGCGATCCCGCCCACATTCACCAGCGAATCCTTGTGGACCACTTGCATGTCGAACGCCTGAATCCCGGCTGACAACCGGCCAGACCGAGGATCGAGCACATCCCCCAAATGCAATTGGTCGGACTTCGCTCGAAAGTTGGAACCGATCAGCAACCCAACATCCGACTGCTGGCGTTGCACACGTGTTTCGGCGGTTTTGCGGTCAGCGACCAGATCGATCCGCACGCCGTCACGTTTTGTAAGAGCGGCAATCACCTTCTCGCTGAGTTCATCGCGACATTCATTGACGACGGCGATCTTCAGCCCTTGGGTCTCGCCCTGCCAACCGGCCATCTCACCGACCGAAAACCCAATGATCGCAATAAAGACCAACGGCATTGCCAACATGATCAGCATAGCTTTGCGATCACGGGCTTGCAGTAGCAAGTCTTTACGTGCCAAGTGCCAAGTTCGGCTCAAACCGCCGCCGTTCATCTTGGACCTCATGACATCGGTATTGAAATTGAAAGTTCTGTGGGCGATGCTAGAGCGTGATCGCGTCCAGCGACGCCCCCTGGTGGAATACACCGTTCAGGTTTCCGGAATCTCAGGAAATTCGAACCGATCACAGCCTGTCCAACTTCCATATGCGGGGAATAATACCGACGCCTATTCGGCGTCAAGCGGAATCTGAACGAGACAACCTATTCAAATGTCAACAAAAGGACGCACGCCGCCCATGAAAACCCCGGAAATACTCATCGTTGGTGCCGGTCCCGGCGGTTTGGCGGCAGCGATGCTTTTGGCTAATGCCGGTGCAAAAGTTCGGATCGTGGAGCGGAAAGACCGAGTGGGCGGTCGGACGTCAGCAATTGAAGCTGAAGGGTTCCGCTTCGATCTTGGTCCAACGTTCTTTCTGTACCCGCGTGTGCTCGACGAGATTTTCCAAGCTGTCGGTCGGAATTTATTTTCTGAAGTTCCGATGAAAAAACTCGATCCGCAGTATCGTCTCATTTTTGGTAGTGGCGGTGAATTGAATGCCACGCCGAATTTTGAGCAGATGGAACGGGAAGTGACGCAACTTTCACCGCAAGATGCGGGTGCTTTCCGTCGGTTTATGGACGAAAACCGTACGAAGCTCGAACGGTTCCGCCCCATCTTGGAATCCCCGTTCAACGGCGTTCGCGATCTGCTCAACCCAGAGTTGTTGAAGGCGGCCCGCCATGTGAAACCGTGGCGATCGCTGGGTACGGAGTTGCAGAAGTTCTTCACCGATCCGCGATTGGTCATCGCGTTCAGTTTCCAATCGAAATACCTGGGCATGTCACCGTTTCGATGCCCGAGTTTGTTCTCGATTCTTTCCTATCTCGAATACGAGTTTGGCGTCTTCCATCCGATGGGCGGGTGTAGTGCGGTGACAGAGCGAATGGCCGAAATCTGCCGGGAACTCGGTGTGGAGATTCATCTGGACGAACCTGTCGAACAAGTTCTTTTCGAGGGACGAACAGCCGTCGGTGTTCGGACAACCAAAGCGAACTACCTGGCCGACTCACTGGTCGTGAATGCCGACTTCGCCCACGCCATGCAGAAACTTGTGCCAAATCGTTTGCGTCGACGCTGGACCGATGAAAAGATCGACCGCAAGCAGTTTTCGTGCTCGACTTTTATGATGTACCTCGGTGTGGACGGATTGGACACGGACGTTGCTCACCATTCCATCTACATCGCCAAAGACTACCAACGCAATTTGCGGGAGATTGAGCAAACGCACATGCTGTCCGAAGACCCTTCGATTTACGTGCAAAACGCCGGTGTGACGGACCCGTCGTTGGCTCCTGACGGCCAGAGCACTTTGTATGTGCTCGCTCCGGTGACGAATCGGCATCCGAACGTAGATTGGTCGCGTGAGCGGGAACCGTTCCGACGCCGGGTCCTTCAGCAACTTGAGAAGGTGGGAATCCGCGACATCGAATCACGTATCCGCTACGAACGCGTGATTACACCCGCCGACTGGGAACACGACTTCGCCATCCATCGCGGAGCGACATTCAACCTCGCACACAATCTCGGCCAAATGTTGCATAACCGGCCACGCAATCGCTTCGAAGACTTGCAGAATGTGTACCTCGTCGGTGGTGGAACGCACCCAGGAAGCGGTTTGCCTGTGATCTTCGAATCGGCGCGAATTACCTCGAAACTCATGGGTGATGACCTCGGTTTGGACTTGCCGGAACCCGAGTTGCCCATCACGCCGGAACAACCCGATCAACACATGGAGACCGCACTTGTCTGACCCCGATCCCCTCGAACTTCTGGAGATTGCTCGAACAGCACAAAGGCAGTGGACCGCGGTCCCGATTCGTGAACGCACCGCAATTGTGCGGCGATTTCGTGACCAAATCGTGAATCGTGTGGACGATTTGGTGTCCGCCGTTCAGATTCCGCAGCGTGTAAATCCGCGTGAAACGTTAGCGGCCGAAGTGGTGCCATTGGCAGATGCGTGTCGGTTTTTGAACAAGAACGCGAACCGTTTGCTCGCCCCACGCAAATTGGGCTGGCGAGATCGACCGCTCTGGATGACCGGCGTGCGAACCGAAATTCACCGCGATCCGTTGGGCGTGGTGCTGATCCTCGGAACGTGGAATTACCCGTTACTTCTCACCGGCGTGCAGATGCTACAAGCACTCGTTGCTGGAAATGCCGTGTTCGTCAAACCGGGACGGGATGCGGTCCCGGTCACCAACCTCCTTGCGGAAATGCTATTCGAAGCCGGTCTCGACCGAAACTTGCTTCACGTATTCACCGAAGACCCGACCCCCGCGAAAGTTCTCATCGAAACCGGCGTCGACAAAATCGTGCTCACGGGATCGGCAACCACCGGGAAAGCGGTCTGTCGGAATGCGGTGGAAACAATGACGCCGACCACGATGGAGTTGTCCGGCTGCGACGCGGTGTTTGTGCAACGTTCCGCCGATTGGGATCGGGTGTTCCCGGCGTTGCGGTTTGGACTGAGTTTCAACAGCGGCGCCACTTGCATCGCCCCACGTCGGATTTTCGTTCCTGAAGAAAAACTCGAAGAGTTCGAGGAACGATTGCTCGCGATGACGGAAACGTTGCCGCGAATCGAACCCGATCCTCAAGCCGCAGCGACGGCTCGAAAGTTCGTTCGGGATACTGTCGAGAATGGTGCAACGCTACTCGCCGGGGATCTCGATAGCGAAAACCTCAGCGAAAGTTTTCCACTTATCGTCTCCAATGCCCACCAGGATATGCCGTTGCTGAACGAGGATGTGTTTGCTCCCGTTCTCTCGCTGATTGGCGTTCCGGACGATCAAGCCGCACTCGCCACGAATCGCCGTTGTGCGTATGCGCTTGGGGCGACGGTGTTCGGCGAAGGACGCGAAGCAGAAATCCTGGCGAGTCAAATCGATGCGGGCACGGTCGTTGTCAATGACATGCTCGCGCCGACAGCCGATCCCCGTGCCGGTTTCGGTGGGCGACGATTGAGTGGTCATGGCGTCACTCGCGGTGACGAGGGATTGTTACAGATGACCGCCTACAAAGCGGTGTTCATTCGGAAAGGCCGATTCGCTCCGCATTTGACGCACGAAGCTGATGACATCGAAGACTTGCTTAGAGCGTATTTGCAAACGCGTCACGCTTCGAGTTGGTTTCGTCGCTGCGGCGGCATATTCCAATCGATGCGAGCCGGTTTCGAGGTCTGGAAACGACGCCAGAAACAACCCGACGGACCGCAAGACGCATCCAAAACACCAACCGTTTCGACGACCGAAACTGCATCCTGAGATACATCAAACAATTGATTAGGAATCGAACTATGGAAAGTGAACGCACGGTCGGAGTGATCGGCGGCGGTTTGGCCGGTCTTTCGGCGGCTTGCACATTGGCGGCGCGTGGTCATCGGGTCACGTTGTTTGAACGCAACGAGTGGCTGGGTGGGAAAGCGGCTGTATTGGAGCAGGACGGCTTCCGTTTCGACATGGGACCGACGATTCTGACAATTCCCTCAGTACTCGAACGTGTCTTCCGGGAAGCCGGTCGGGACATGCACGAGGAATTGGAGCTGGTCCGGCTCGATCCACAATGGCGTTGCTTCTTCGAAGACGATTCGGTGTTGGATTTGGTGGAAAACGTCGACGCCATGGCCGACTCGATCCGCCAGTTTTCCGAGCGTCCCGCCGATGGAGACGGTTACCAAAAGTTCCTGACCATTTCCGAACGATTGCACAACATTTCCGATCGCTTCTTCTTCTATCGCAGTGTCGGTGGTATTCGAGACACGTTGAATCTTGGCGAAACGTTCAACTCGAAAACACTTTCCGATCTGCTTCAACTCCGGATGGGACAAACCGTCGCTGGCGTGGTGCGGTCGTGTGTGAAGGATGAACGGGTCGCTCAAATGATCGACCACTTCACTCAATACGTCGGCTCATCACCATTCGGATCACCGGCGGTATTGTGTGGTATTGCCCACATGCAGACCGAGGAGGGAATCTGGTATCCGATCGGCGGAACTCGGGCGGTTCCCGTTGCTCTCGAAAAGTTGGCCCGAGAATTGGGCGTGACGATCCACACCGGAACCGGAGTTCAACGAATCCGAACGGAAACGCGAGGCGGAACCGGACCGAAACACGAGGTCGTCCGGGGCGTGGAGACCGACGACGGAGAATTCTTTCCGTTCGACGCGGTCGTCTCTAACTGCGACAGCGTCCGCACGCATTCGGAGTTACTCGAACCGAGCCCCGCCACGAAGCGATTCGAGAAACGCCGAAAGTACGAACCGGCATGCTCTGGCGTCGTGTTGTATCTTGGTTTGAAAGAACGTTACGAACACCTGCTTCACCATAATTTCGTGTTCTCCCGCGATGCCGACGAAGAGTTTGAATACATCTATGATAAGGGGGAACCTGCGCCCGATCCCAGTTGTTACGTCTGTGCGCCAGCGGTGACTGAACCAGCTGTCGCACCGTCTGGCGGTGAGGCTCTCTACGTCCTTGTGCACACGCCGTATCTGCGGCCGGGTCATGATTGGTCGCGTCTGTTGCCGGACTATCGGCGGACGATCTTGGAGAAACTGTCTCGAACGGCCGGTATGTCCGACCTGCAAGAGCGAATCGTCACCGAAGCGGTGCTCACACCGCAGGACATCCACGACCGCTACCACGTTCTCAACGGTGCCATCTACGGATTGGCCAGTCATGGGCGGTTCCTCGGGGCGTTCAAACCTGCGAATCGCAGTCACGACATTGCCGGTCTCTATCTTGCTGGCGGAGCCGCACACCCAGGACCGGGAATGCCGATGGTGCTGATGTCGGGCTGGATTGCTGCCGACTCACTGGATCAGGACCATCCCGTAAATCAGCCGGCAACCGCTCTCGCATGAAGCGAATGTCATGTGGTAAACTTGAGGAGTCTTGATCAGATTTCGAAAGCAACCTCATGACTCTCGCGGAAATTCGCCAAACAATACGTCGAGCCATCGAAGCGGATCAGATTGGCACTCCGGTCGCGGTACGTTGGCACTTGCGATTGCCGTCGGGAAGCGAACTCGAACCACTGCTTGCGGATTGTCTTCGTGACAGCGAACAAGTTTTGGATTCAGCGATTCGAAGTGTCGGGTTAACTCCCGAATCGCCGAATGTCATGTCCGCATTGGCCACGTGCGCGAATGGACGAACCGTGATGGTATCGGTCTCCAACACCGACGAATCGCCCGCTGCCCACGTCTTGCTCGTCGGGAATCGGGGAACGATTCGTCTCGAAGGTTCGGAACTTTTTGAGCCGTCAGACGTCTCATCGGATGCTCGGTTCGACAATTGGAGCGATTGCCTTCGTGTCGGTCCGTTGCCACAATAATACGCAGAGACCGGCGAATTTTCTTCGGAGTCCTCGATGGCCACACAAAGCTTTGATGGTTGGATCGAACAACACCGTCGTCGCTTGCAAGTTGGCGTGTTTCTCGCCACGGCGGCAGAATGGTTGGCGATCTTCCTGTTTGTCTTCGGTGCCGGCGTACTTGCGGTGAAACTCTTTCTCCCTTCTGGCTGGCCGTACGTGCTCTGGGCGGGAATGGGAGTTGTTCCCGTCGCTCTGGCGGCCTGGTGGAAAGCCGACCGACAAAGCTTTACGCACGCCGAGACCGTTGCGATTCTCGACGAACGTCTGGAAGCCGGTGGATTATTGATGACGCTTAGCGAAGACCACGACCCCTCTTGGCAAGCCGAGTTGGATCGTCGAATTCCGAATTGGCAACGAGGCTTACTTCGTGTTTGGCCGAAACGGTTTGCAAAATACCTGTATATTCCGTTGAGCTTCGTGATCTCCGCTGGTGCCGTGCCGTTGCGGGAAACGTCATCCAAGGAACTCCCGCCAGACACGCTTGCCCAAAACACGTTGCAACGACTTCATGAGGGAGTCGAATGGTTGGACGAAGCCGACGTCTTGACGGAGGAGGAAGTTCAAGAGCTGAATGAAGAAATCGAAAAACTCAGCCAAGAGACCGAAGAGTCGTCGTTGACGCACGAACGTTGGGAAGCGATTGACAGCCTGCGTCGCGAACTTGGTCAGGAATTGGAAGCGGCCGAGCGTTCCGTCGCGAAAGGTTGGCAAGCGACATTAGCGCTATCGCGTGAGGACGGGCCGGGGGGCGAGATGTTGTCGCTTGAACGCAGCGAGCAACTTCAAAAAGACATGCTGGAAACGTTACGCAAACTCGATGAGCGTGGCGCGTTGTCACGATCTCCGGAAGCTCTCCGCGAGCAACTTCAACGGTTGCTCAAGGAGAATCAATTGCCTAAACGCGACGGTCTGGATGGTGGTCAACAACGCGAGCAATTGCTTTCCGAGTTAGACGAGTTTCTCAAAGAACAGGCTCAAAAACTCAACGAATGTCGCGGGCGGTGTGCCGGAGCTAAGCTCTGTAATGGTGACGGCCAATGTGAAGGCATAGGTAATGCCACGAGTGGCCAGAAACCCGGTCGCGGTGGGTCATCTCGCGGACGAGGCGACGCTGAACTCACCTGGGGTGAGGAGTCCGACGAAAGCCGGGCAAAATTCAAAAGCGTATTACTGCCCCCCGGTTTCAATGATGAACAGAATCTGCAAACAGTTGGGGAAACCGCTGCGGAACCGGATGTCGATGTCACGGGTTCCAATGAACGGGGCAATCAACGAAAGTTCGAGACCGCCACAGGACGCGAATCGCGTGGTCAGTCCTTACGTCCACGACATCGGCAAGTTGTGAGAGAGTACTTCTCTGAGAAGTGATTTCGCGATTAGCTCGACCAGTCTTGCCCAGCATTGCCATGCGTTGGCAATTTGCCATCCATCACGCGACGGACGTACCCGTGTGGGGCAACCGGCGTTAGAAGTTTTGATTCACTCTGGCGTCTGACCGAGCACAGTTTGCCATGCCGGACCGATGTAAAGTGGCAGGTCGGAGGCAATCAGCCCCGGTTGTGAGAATTCCTGGACGGCAATGTCAGCCGCCAAACCGTGCAAGTAGACCCCGAGGTGGGCCGCATCGAACGCCGCCATGCCTTGGCCAAGCAGTGCCGCGATCAGACCTGTGAGCACATCGCCCATTCCCCCCGTCGCCATGCCGGGGTTCCCGGTCGGATTGACAGCAATCTGTTCGCCATCGGTAATAATTGTTCCGTGACCTTTGAGCACCACAATGAGTTGATGTTTGGCGGCAAATGCTGCAGCCAACTGCTCACGATTCGCCTGCACCTCGCTGACGGGTACATCCAGCAAACGAGCAAATTCACCGGGGTGAGGTGTGAGTACTCGAGCGGCGGACGCAGACTTCGGATGGGTACTCAAGACAGTTTTTCGATCCGTCAGGTTGTTGAGCCCGTCGGCGTCGACAACAAGCGGCACAGAACAACGTTCAAAAAGACGTGCAGTAAGTTCTTGAGAATCGTCGGTTCGGCATAGACCGGGACCGATGGCCACCACGTCGAATCTTTTGTCTGCATCATGCAAAGCCGACCAAGCCACGAGGGAAATGCAGCCGTGTTTGTCCTCGGGAAGTGGCTTGGTGAGGTATGAAGGTTCAAGTGCCGTGATCGTCGACAAAATTCCCATGGGCACCGCCAGCGTGACGAGCCCGGCACCGCCCCGCAACGCCCCCATCCCGGCCAACGCCATCGCTCCACTCATCCCGCGCGACCCGCCAATCAAAAAAACCGAACCGAAGCTTCCCTTATGGGAATTTTGGCTTCGGTCCGGCAAGGGTGGCAGTTGTTCGATTCGTTTCATGGCTAGTCGGCTCTCTAATCATGGAAACTGGAATACGCGGTACATCATGTAACGCGGCAGTGTTGGACTACGGTGAACCTTGCTCTGCGAGAGATCGCAATAAAGCTTTGAGCAGGCGATACGACTTTTCGACGGATTCGATCTCGACCCGTTCTCCCGGTGCGTGATTGCCGCGAATGTTTGGGCCGAAGCTGATCGAGTCGACATCCCCGCCAATTCGCTCAGCTAGCACGCCGCACTCTAGTCCGGCATGGATCGCGTGAACTTTGGGGCTCTCGCCAAAGAGTTCCTCGTACGCACTCGCGGTCAATTTCACCAACGATGAGTTTACATCGGGTTGCCAACCAGGGTACTGATTGGTCTTCTTGGCGGTGGCATCCGCCAGCCCCGCAGCGGCACAAAGCGTCGCGGATACATCACGTAGAGCTTCGACAGAACTGCTCCGAGAATTGCATGCGATGCGGACCGTATCACCTTCGGTCTGTAAAACCGCCAAGTTGTTGCTGGTTTCGACCAAACCTGGAATTTCGGGAGTCGTCCCCAACACTCCAGCTGGCAACGCCAGGAGCATGTCAATGAGGTGCAGAGTGCACTGTGGTAGAAATGCGGTGTCGGGTAGGGCAACTGCTTTTGGATCGGCAATCGCTTGATTCAGATCGACATCACGCGAGCTAAATTGCTTGGCAAGATGTGTCCGCACATCATCGACTGCAGACCGCAGTTTGTCTTCATCTGCCGGGTCAATCACGACGACAGCCGAGGCAGTCCGCGGAATCGCATTGCGTTTATCACCGCCGACGATTGACGCTAAATGAAGTTCGGTTTGCAGCGCGGCATGTCGCAGGATACGTGCCAACGCCCGATTCGCATTGACGCGACCGGCGTCAATTTCGATCCCCGAATGCCCACCCATTGTCGGGCCAAGTGCGATCTCGAATGCGGCCAAATCCTTCGGAATCGCACGGCGTTCTCGTTGCCAAGTGATCTCCGTGTCCATTCCACCTGCACAACCGATGGTCAATTCATCGTCGTCTTCGGTGTCTAAATTGATCAACGTGCGACCACGAATCTCAAGCGCCTCCGCATCCAATTGGAGCGCTCCGGTCAAGCCCTGTTCCTCGTCGACTGTGAAGATCAATTCGAGGGGAGGATGAACGGCGTCCGGATCATCACAGATAGCCATCGCCATGGCACAACCGATTCCGTTGTCTGCTCCTAGAGTGGTGAACGGTGCTCGTAACCATGCCCCTTGCTGATCGGGATGGAATGCTCCGTCCGGACCCACATTGCCCCGATCGACAGGGATATTTCCGGTTGCCGAGTCGACGCCATCGGGAGCGTCATCAGCGTTCGACACGACAATATCTGTGTGGTTTTGAATGATGACGGGATTCTGGTTTTGCGTCTCTCCACGGGCGGGGACGTGCAGGCAGATATTCCCAGTCTTGTCGCGAGTCACTCGAAAGCCCTGGGATTCCCCCCATTCCGCGATCTGCCCTTGCACCTGGGCTTCTTGCATGGAAGGACGAGCCGTTTGCACGAGCTTCTGAAAGTGAACGAAGACAGGACGATCACTAAGAGTTTCAAATGCTTCAAAGAAGCCAGGCATATTCGTTTTCCGAGATTGAATAGATTTGCGAGACTAAAATCTCGCGAATGATGTGCGTTCACATAGTACACAATACGAAACAGAATCCCAATCAAAAGTGTACAGAATTGCTCACTCGTGGCGGCGACGCGCTTTTTGTTTTGCCTGTGCGTAAATGTCACCTGCAGACGGTTTTGAAGATCGAGATTGTTCACGGTCGGCGTGTGATGAACTAACGGTAGTCGTGGCTTTTCGGGACGGTCGACGTTTTCCGAATGCCCATTCGACCTTCCGCTTCTTCGCTGGTTTCGGTGGCGGCAGTGGCCCTCCACTCGGAAGTGGTTCCGCCGTAGGAATCTTTGTGCGTTTCCAAAGGACTAGGCGACGACCGGCAATTTCCGTTAGCAACATTGTCGCCGCTAGAATCATTAGGTAGGGCAACAATGGCAGCATTCGTGGTGAGGACGGAGGATCTTTGAAAATCGTGACGACATCCGTCCGACGTTCGCCACCGGAGAGGTCTGCTAGTTCCGCGAGCATCGACCGACCGGATTCGTAACTGGGTCTCGGCTCGAACTCGGGAGAGTAGGGAAGTGTCAATGCCGGTCCGCGAGTGAACTGCCGACCGCCGGTCTTCACCAAAGTACGATATGTGCCCAATTCGTTCATAGCGAACTGAGCCTGGAGCGTATGGGAACCAATCCAGGTGAACTCTGGTCGCAAGGGTTCTTCACGTTCCGCGCCCGGCGGTACGACGAATAGTGCTGGGGCGTTCGTCGGTAGTCTTCCAGTTGTTTGCTCAGCGGTGGGATCAAGTTCCACGGTGATCAACGCGGTTTGTCCATCCCGCTGCAAGTCGATAAAAACGTCGTTGGGATTATCGCCTCCTAAGAGCCATCGAACATGCGTAATTAGGAAGTCATCATAGTGTGACCAACTTCCAAACCGCCCGGTGTAGAGTCCGTCAACTTCCATCGTCAACGCCGCCACTCGGCCAAGTCCACGGTACCAAAACGCGGACCATGGCGCGGCGTATTCGTCTCGTGAAAGAGCGGCCGCTGTTGCATCTGGTTTGAGGTAACTTAAGTTGTATCCGCCGACCGTCGGGAAGTTGGGGAAGTCGATTTCTCCCATCAGCCGAGCCGGTTCAGGCAGCAATTCGCCGGGAATGCCGTTTGGGTATTCGTCACCGGCCTCGATGAACGTACTCCGAGCCACGCTCATGGTGTCCTGTGTAAACAAGCGGGGAAGTTCCGCGGCGTCATCAGTGAACATGATATTTCCGCCGCCACGCTTCGCAATGTCTTTCAGCAGTCCCGCATCGACATCGGTATCCGAACCGAGACCGATCACGCTCACGGTCATTCCAGCACGCGAGTAACGATCGAGCAGCGTTTCGTAGGCGCCAGGTTCTTCGCTATCAGTGGCATCCGAGAACAAAATGATATGCCGCGTTTGATAGCCTTCGGCCTGCATTAGTTGCTCGCCGGCCGCGACTAATGCATCGTAAACGAAGATTCCACCGCCCATGCTTTCGATGCGTTTCACACGGCTAACGATTGCCTCCGCATCGTCGACACGAGTGATGTCCTGCACGACATGAGGTGCGGAATCCACTGCAATCACCGAAACCATATCCGCCGATGAAAGCAACCGCACGACTTCCGACGTCCCAATGTTGGCCAAATCCATTTTTGTCTGCCCACCACGGACAGGGGCCGACATACTTCCAGAACGGTCGAGCACCACGGCAATCGCAACCCGCATCTTGCGATGTTCCTCACGAAGTTCCATCGACACCGGAAGCACCGGATCGAGCGGACTCTTATAATATCCGCCCCCGCCGAAACTTTTTCGTCCCCCGGTTATGAGCAGACCGCCGCCGAGATCCTCGACGAACTGAGCCAGTCGTTCCATCTTGAGTCGCCCGAGATCGTCCGCGGGCACGTTCTCTAAAATGACCGTTCGGTAAGGATCCAAATCATCCTGCATGAGCGGATTCGACTTGGCTTCAGAGACATCGACTGGAATACTCGCCGCTTGCAACGCCCGGACCATGTTGCCGGCTTGACCATCCGCATTCAAAACCAGCACCCGCGGACCGGCATCGACACGAACAACCCCCAACCCGCGATTGTTCTCCGGGAGAGGATCGTTTTCGACGATGACTTCGGCCGTGTACTTATAGAACCCGCCGCGTTCGAGCACTTCCCGAAACGGAATCACGTTCATTCCACTGTGAAGGGAAACGGTTCGAGTGGCGAATTCCTGATCATCACGAAGAATGCGGATCTCGGCATCGGAGTCGGTGTCTGCAAAGACGCGAACTGAGAATTGAAACGGCTCTCGTGGACTGACTGTCTCGGGCAATGAAACGGCTTCAATGGCGATGTCGCCGGTTCGGAGTCGGGTATAGTCGCGAAAGTCGATCGGCACGCCCAATTCTCGTGCCCGTCGTGCCGCCGACCGCGGATCAAGCCCGGTCGCTTCGCCATCCGTGAGGGCGAGAATTCTCGCTGGTCTGTTGCGATCGACCAAATTGAGCGCGGTCAACAGAGCTTCATTCAGGTCGCTCCCCTCAGGTGACACATTCTTCTCGAAGCCGGCGAATCGAGCGTCTCCCGATGGTTGGCGTTCAACCGATGGCGTCAGGCCAAACCCTACGATGCCCACGCGGTCACCACTGGCTCGGGTGTTGTCGAGGTTTTGGATCAGCTCGCGAATGCTGTCAATGTCGCCATCCGTCATCGAGGCGGAGCGGTCGGCAACCACGACGACGTCCAACCCTAGGCCTCCCAAGTTCACTTCCGGTCCGGTGAACGCGAGCAGTAGCAACAACAACAATCCGATGCGAACTGCTTCGGTGACTCGATCGCCATCGACCGGACGACACCAACGCCAGTACACCCACGCCAGCGGAATCGCCAACAGAAAGCATTCGGGAAAATGAAATCGCAACATGAAACTCAAAACCATCTGATCGAACGAAGCGAGACCGCCTCATCCTACCATTCCAGTATGCCAATGGGCAGCAGATCGGTGGTGTTAACGAATTATACCTGTGGGCATACTTTGTCCACCTGGCCACTCATATTTTAACGGATGCCGCATCCCTACGGTCAGGGAGACGTGCTCTTCGTATCAATGCCGATTCCGACGTGAACAATGCGATGAAAAACTGTTTTCAGAGCAAAAATTGCAATTTGCAAACAATCCCAAGTTGCAGGTTCTACAAAAACGCCCCAATTAATGAACATTTTATCCAAGTGAATTGATATCGGGTGGGCGTCGTAACTCGTTTCAGAATATCGACCTTTGATCGCGAGCTGGAAAAACTTCGATAAAAACTCATTGGATGGCTCGATTGGACTCAAGTTTGCTACTGGAGGAAGCAGCTGGCACGGATTCGCTAGCTCAGGGTCAGCTCACCTTGTGAGTCGCCCTGTCCCCCGCAGATTCGGACGGTCGTGGAATACGATCATCCTGGACCCGAGAACATGTCATTTCGCATGATCGCGAGATGAATTCTCAGTGGAGACTGCAATGAGCATGGAAGCTCTTGTGATCAGGCTCGGTCTGATTTTAACTGTGATGACAACCGCCGGCGCCACGTATCGGACGCCGAATTTCATTGTGACGGCTCCCACGGCGGAAATCGCCAAGCAGTGTGGTGACGCCGCCGAGCATTTCCGAGAAGAACTCGCGATGAAATGGCTCGGCAAGAAAATGCCTCGTTGGTACAAACCGTGCACGTTGTCTGTGAAAGTCGGACAAATCGGTGCCGGTGGAGCCACCACATTCGCTTTTGATCGCGGCGAAGTCTTTGGGTGGCGGATGAATGTGCAAGGCACACTCGAACGCATCCTCGACAGTGTGATTCCGCACGAAGTGAGTCATACCGTGTTGGCGTGTCACTTCCGTCGCCCGCTGCCTCGATGGGCGGATGAAGGTGCCGCAACGTTAGTCGAACACGAATCGGAACAACGTCGTCAACGGCTGCTCTTGGAACAAGTGTGGGATTCCTCCCGCCGCATCCCGCTGCGACGACTGCTCGCAATCAAAGAGTATCCCAAGGACATGCAAGATGTGTTGACGTTGTATGCCGAAGGGTACTCACTCGCTGACTTCCTCGTTCAAGCCGGTGGACGAACACGATTCTTGGAATTTCTCGATGCCGCTCACCGAATCGGTTGGGATGCAGCCATCAAGCAGTATTACAACCTTGATGATGTCAACAGTCTCGAAAATCGTTGGAACGGCTGGATCATGGCGGGTAGTCCACGATTGAACTTGCCTCCGGACACCAAGTTGGCTTCGAACGAGCAACCCGCCGGTCGTGAAAATCAACCGATCATTCGGGGTCAAAGCCCCGACAATGCGGCTCCAAAGATGACCCCGAATCGCCCGCAACCCACTGGCAACGCCCCAATTATTTCGCTTCCGCCGACCCAACCGAAAACAGCCCCCGCTCGAACGGTGGCCCGTCCGCGTGATGCTGTCACAAAGGATTCCCCAGGTTGGCGACGAGCCGTCAACGAAGGCTGGACACCGGCCGGTCAGCCAAACGAGCCAGCCGCGAATACACCGCCGCCTTTTGAAACTAACAACACACCTAAATTCGACGCAAACGACGCAGAACGAGCGGCCGCAGGTGGTCGTCTTCCGAACTGGTCGGGCTTCCCCCGCAATCCCGGCAGTGAAAAATCGGAACGACTCAGTCAAGCATTCGCCAGTCCATCCTCTCCCTAACGGACTGCACGACCAGGCTTTCTGCCACCCTGTATGTCAATCGTCCTGCCCCGGACGAGTCATCGGCGCCCGCCGGTGACTCGTCTTTTTTTCATTGGTTGCACGTCATCCCTGGGACTTCACCCGCGAATCCCCGATAATCGGTGCCAATCCCATTAGTGAGAGGCAACGATGACAACACCCTACAGTGACATTCTCCAACAACTCCGCGAGGCGTTTCCACAACCGGTTTCGAATCGCGTGCATGATGCGTATTTCGTGTTTTCGTTTCTGCGGAGTTTGGACCAGGTCGATGCGATGAAGTCCGATCGACCGTTGCTCGGCGAATCGGAGGAGCTCGACTATCACGCCGCCATGCAGGCGACGGTCGCGGATTCGCCGCAGAACTTAGAAGCGGTCACGTCGCAGTTGGTCGAATATCTTTCCGGGCTGTTCATTTGGGGGCATCCGCGTTCTCAGATCAACGTGGTGCCATCGCCGACCATTCCCAGCATTATCGGTGGTATGCTGCCGTCGATTTACAATCCGAACTTGGTCAGCGATGAGTCGGCTCGCAAAATTGCGGTCGCGGAAGTCGAAGCGATCGCGATGACGGCGGACCTGCTGGGCTACGATACAAAGCAGGCCGGCGGCGTGTTCACATTCGGCGGTACAGGCACGTTGCTGTATGCCGTCAAAATCGGGTTGGAGAAAGCGTGCCCCGGCACACAGCAAACCGGTGTCTCCGAACGGGCGGTCATCTTGTGTTCCGACCACGCTCACTACGCATGCACCACCGTTGCCAATTGGCTCGGCTTGGGTGAAGACAATGTGATCCGTATCCCTACCACCGATGACAACGCCCTCCGTCCATGCTTACTGGAATCGCATTTGCGTGACGTATTGAAGTCCGGTGGAAAAGTCGCTGCGGTCGTCGCGACGATGGGTACCACGGATGCTTTTGGAATCGACGACTTGGAACAAGTCCGTGAAATTGTCGACCGTTTGGCCGACGAGTTTGCACTCGACTACCGACCGCACATTCACGCCGATGCCGTAATCGGTTGGGCGTGGAGCGTGTTTAACGATTACGATTTCGAGTCCAATCCCCTGAGATTCCGAGCGAGAACCATTCGGGCCCTTGCCCATTCCTCTCGACGCATCCGCCAAATCCCGCTCGCCGACTCGGTGGGAATCGACTATCACAAAACCGGATTCTGTCCCTACATCTCCAGCGCGTTCATTCTTCGAGATCGGGCGGAATTGAAACGGATCAGTCGCCCCGATGAGACGATGCCCTACTTGTTTCAGTCTGGCAAATATCATCCCGGCAAATTCACGCTGGAAACCACACGGAGTGGTTCCGGCCCGATGGCGGCGTTGGCGAATTTGCGGTTGTTTGGTCGGCAGGGTTTACAGAGCCTGCTTGGTCATTTGGTCACGATGGCGGAAACGTTGCGTGAACACCTCGAAAGCCACGCCGCGACAACGGTCCTCAATCGTGAGAACTTCGGCCCTGTGACGCTGTTCCGAGTCTATCCCGAAGGTGTGGACACATTCACCGTTCCCAAACGCGAACGCACCGACCCCGGGTTTCGCGATGAACTACGAAAGCATAACGAGTACAACCGTCGTGTGTTCGCTCGGATTCAAGAGGAAGCACTTCAAGGCCGTGGCGTCGTCATTTCCTTGACCGACTGCTACCGCGAAAGCGAATATGGGGAACCGATTGTGGCGTTGAAGTCGTATATTCTCAGTCCATTTTCGGATGCCGAGTACGTCGATGCAGTGTTGCAGTCACTTTGGGATGCCCGAAAAGCGGTGGCAAACGATATATGATCGTCCAGGCTCTGAAACAAATACGCCCGATGGTTGCAACGGAAGGTCGAACCAAACAACATAGACCACGTTCGCATTCGAAGTTGATTGTCATTCGAAATGCGCAGCCATACGGGCCCACCCTGGAATAGGAGACAGTGTGGCGGTTCCTGTCGAAGGTTTTTCCGTTCTCGTTCGAAACGTTACGCTTGAGCAGATCCACCCCGGCGGACTCTCGGGGTATGCTGAAGCGTGTCCGAATCAAACATTCTGCACCGACGGCCACATCAGCCGCATCGGTTTTATGAACGCGTTGGATCTTGCCAACTTCCTCGACCAACTCCATGAGTACGGGTTGTCGTCCGCCGCTGAGGATCCAAACCGTGATATTACCGTCGTCTGTCAGGAAGACGGTTTGGATTCCCCCTGCGATTGGCTCCAATTAGGACGACATTCCAGCGGCGTTGTGGCGGCTTGGTTGGCTGGGCGGAAACCCGGCGAAATCGTGGGGCCTGAAGGCTGGACACCGGCTCCTTCCATCACGCAGGTCTCCAAGGTCGAAGCTCGGAAACGGCTTAAGTTCCTCCGAATCGACGGACCGATCGACATCTTCTTCGATACGGAAACCGAGAAGGAAGTTTACGTCGGACGCACGAATTTGCTGCCCGACGAAGATTCCCACGATGACTTTCCCGGCCGATCCGCGTCTGATTTGTACGATTGGGGCACCGCACTTGCCAATCCGTATTTGCCTTTTCAGCGTTCGCCCCTTGATCCCACAACAAAGACGGCTCAGCAGGAACTCTGTCGCGCGGTTCGGCTGTTGACCGCGTCAATTCAACTCAATTCCAAAAACTGGGCCGCGTGTTGGATCCTGGGACTGACGTTCCGTATGCGAGGGCAACACGAATCAGAATACAAAGCCCTCGGTCGTGCCTACCGACTGAACCCCGAGCACAAGGACGTTCTCCGAGAATTCTGTCTGAGTTGCATGACGCTCGGCTACGGCGAGGAAGCGGTTCAGGTCGGTTGGCAGGCCACCGAACTCGATCCGCGTGACGCTGGGCTGTTATCGAACTTAGGACTTGCCTTGCTCGTCTCCGGCGAAGTTATCCAAGCGGAACGAGTGGTCCAACGTGCGTTGCACATGCAACCGAACGACGCGATCACCCAGAATCTTCTCGGGTACGTCCAAGACGTTGCCAGCGGAAAGAAGCCGCGTCCGACATGCTTTCCGCCGACTTGATGGGTGAACTAGTTCTCTAAGTCGATATCTAAATCGACCCAAGTTTTCTGGTCATGCGATTTCAACACCGCATCCGCAACGGCTTGGGCGCTCGCACCGTGATCGAATCCGGGAATCGCATCACGCCCCTCGACGATTGCGGAGACAAATTCGTAAACCAAATCGTATCGAAACACCGTGCTTGGCACGCCCTCATGGGGTTTGCGGGGGCTGCCTTCGATGACCAGAAACTCATCCGGTACCGGCATTTTTTCCACCGGATTGCCATTGAGTCCCACAAGGACATTGTTCGGGTCCGTCAACTGATACGCTGCTGATCCTCGGCTACCGTTGACTTCGGCCCATTCGTAACCGAAACCGTCGTTGTGGTACCCCTTCATCAAGGTGCTTCCCTCCCAAACACCGACCGCACCGTTTTCAAATTGACCGATGAGGCTGGACCAGTCATCCACTTCGCTCGGCGGGCAATCTTGACCTTCGGCGGTCTTGTCACGGGGAGCAAATTGAGCAACCGCACCGCAGATGCTCTTGATCGGTCCCAACAAATCTTGAGCAAAGTCGATGCGGTGAATCGTCATGTCGAACAAGTCACCCGCTCCGGCAGTTTTCTTGTACTGCCGCCACCCCCAACTGGTTTCCGGCCAATCCAAGAACCGTTGGCTGCGGAAGTGTCGCAATTCCCCGAGGGCACCGCTTTTGACCAAATGGCGAACGTAACGCATCGACGGAGCAAACCGATACGTGAACGCCGTCATGTGCCGCAAGTTCCGATCACGTGCGGCTTGATACATTTCCTTGGACTCTTCGTAATTGAGCCCGAGTGGCTTTTCGCACATGACGTGTTTGTCACCCGCGAGACACGCGAGTGCGATTTCTCTGTGCGTGAAGTTCGGTGTCGCGATGATGACGGCATCGACGTTCGGATGGTCGGCAATATCCTGATACGAAGTCGTTGCATCGAATTCGCCCCATTCCGATTTTCGTTGTTCCAGCAACGTTTCATTTGGATCGCAGACCGCGACCAACTCGGCTCGCGGATCGATGTTGATACCGGGCACGTGGTGATAGTCGGAAACGGCTCCCGCGCCGATGATGCCAATACGGACGCTTTGTGTCATCGAAATCGCCTATTCATTTTGAGAGACAGTAATCACCGCTGTCTTACCGCGTGCCGTTCCGCGATGCAACCAATTCGTTGATCAGCTTTCCCGAAGTTGCTTGACCATTGCCAACGCCTCGTCTGTATTTTGCACGATCCCGTCGAGTTGGGCATCGCGGATGGCATCTAGCAGCGATTTGAATTCCTTGCCCGGTCGCAGGCCCATTTGGATCAAATCGTGCCCGCCCACTAACGGCGGTGGATTGATCTCGGCGGCGGAGTGAGTCGCGAGGTAGTTCTGACAGAATTCGACCGGAGACAATTCGACCTCGCGTGCGGTTCGTTCGGCTTGGATCAGTGCAAGTAAATCGTCGATCCCCGTGGCCGCGAGAATTCGCTTGAGCTGATGGGCGGGCAATTGGTCCGCATTATCCAGGCTCCGGTGATGCTCCAGCAACCAAGTGATTTGCTGGATATCGTCATTCGACAACCGCAGCCGTTTCCCGAGTCGATGAGCCACCTTTCCCCGAGAACCACCATCCGGCAAACCGTGCCATAGTGCTGCAGCCGCGAGGGCGAAACTCGGGCGATCTAGCTCATCCAGGGTTCGCAACGTCTCGTCCCAACGATGCGGTTCCTCATGCATCAACGGGCCGAACTCGGGGAAAATGACGGTCAGAAGGTTCGTCTCGGCTAGCAATTCCACGGCACGTCGGCGATGCGGATCGACCAACATCCGCCGCAGTTCCTGCGCGATCCGTTCGGCACTGACTACGGTCAACTGAGTCGCCATCTCGCAAACCGCGTTCTGCGTTGTCGATTCCAATTGAAATTCGAGTGTCGCAGCGAAGCGGATTGCTCGGAGCGTTCGGAGTTTGTCCTCGGTCATGCGAGCATGCGGGTCGCCAATCGCGCGAATGACACCAGCATTCAGATCCGCTTCGCCGCCCACGTAGTCACGAACGGCCTCTTCAATCGGATCGTAAAACATCCCGTTGATTGTGAAATCCCGACGTTTGGCGTCTTCCTCAGCAGACGTGAAAACGACCTGCGTGGGTCGACGACCGTCGTGATATCCCCCTTCACTCCGGAATGTGGCGACTTCGACCTGTTCCACTCCCTTCGGTGCCAAGACGACAATAACGCCGAAACTCGCACCAACCGCCAGCGTCCGTTTGCGTCCGAACAAGTCTCGGACCTGATCCGGCGTCGCATTGGTTGCGATATCGTAGTCTTTTGGAGTACGACCGAGCAGAAAATCACGCACACATCCGCCGGCCCACAACGCTTCGAAACCGGCTTCACGGAGTTTGAGAACAAGTGTTTTCGCGTAGTCTCGGTTGGGGTCTGGAACAGTCATTCGTTCAGCGATTCTTGAAGTTCCGGGCAACAAAAAAGCCCCAGCGTATTCACGCCAGGGCTTTCGTGCGTCGACGTATTGATCAGTTTTTGTTTTCGATCACGGCATCGTCAAATCCAGCACCGGCCAATGCAGCGACGGCTTTGGTGGCATCGAATTCATCATTCAGCTTGACGATCACACGGTGATCGTTGATTTCGCCTTCTTTTTCTTGCGGGACGAGATCCACTTTTTCCACTCCGTCGAGCTCGGTGAGAGTTTTCTCGATGGTCGGGTAGCAGCCAAACGGACAATGCATGGAGGGAACTTCCAGCGTCAATTCTTCGCCGGAGTTGTAAATCACAGGAGTCACTGCAGCCGCCGATTCGGTTGCCCCGGTTGCTTCCGCAGCGGGTTCGGTCTTGCTGCAACCAACTGCCAATGCCAACATCAATCCGCAAATCGCCAGTGTCTTCATGTCATTCCTTGAATCGTGAAAAAAGTTGTCTTTGATGGTTCGAGTTCCATCATTGTCGCCGACAAACCCAACTTGTGCAAGGTTCCCAACACATATGAACCAGATTGTCGACGAGCATCCTTCACGATGCTGTGAGGTAGCTCACAAATTTGGAGACGGTTGACGGTTTGAGTGTTCAGCCCGAAAATGGCAAACGGAGAACCACGTCATCCGCGTTTACCGGAAAGGTCTTGATACCATGCGACTTTCACTTCTCACCATGCTCGTCGTCGTTGCGCCCCACTCATCTGCCGGTGCGGCGACCATCGAAGGAGAATACCTGGAAGCTCGATCCTGCAATGTCTACACCGGACCGTGTTTCGCGAACGGCGAAATGGAACTCGCCGGGAAAGAAGCACTACTGGCGTGGAAAGTGGAAAAAGGCACTTGGAACGATGTCGATTTAGCCGGTCGCGGGGTTGCACTGGTTGTCTCGTCCGAAACGACGCTGGGCAGTGACGGTGTATTCCCGATGAAGCCGGGAAAAGTGGAATCCGTGGTCCTCGTCGATGAAAACGCGACCGCGGAACAGAAACAAGCGCTGGTCGCATTCGCCAAAGACTCCGCTGGCAAATTGGCCGCGGATGTGAAGGAGATTCAAAGCGTTCCCTTCACTTTGGAGAATGACCATCTCAGTAGTCGCGGACAATTCCAGGCTGGCGAGATCGCCAAAATTCAGACTCGCAAACTGAAAAAAGGCGATTGCGTCTGCTCGAACGAAATCGTTTTCTATCAGCCGTTGGTCAAGGTCGAGAATGCCCACCCGGCGTTTTCCCTCGATCACACGTTCAAGGGCAAGGGACTGCAAAAATCGTGGAGCGGCGGCGGGGAACGCGGTGCATTCCTGGGCACATTCCGCAAATAAGCGGGCCATCGGACCACGTTTTTTGATCAGAGCCTTGTGATTCGGGTTCGGTAACATCGCATGTTCGGCGGTGGAGTGCTAAAGTGTGGAATCGGAATTCCCACTTTAGTTCTCTCGATCCAACCGCTTTGCATGAGTGATTCTTCTACGACCGTTCCCACAACGCAAACTCCCCCCGAACGTGCTGAAATCGAACCGATGGACCCGCAACTGCGGACCATCCAACCCGGTGGCGGTGTGATTATCCAGCTGGAACAGGCTTGGGGAAAACTCCGTCGTGTTTACCTGCGAACATTCCGCAAAGGCTATGTTTCGCGGATGGAATCGCTCCGTAAAGGAGAAACGAATCCCTGCCCACACCCCGTGCTTGATCCGCGAGACCTGAAGTACTACCAAAATCAACCCGGTTATCACTGGGATCGCACAGATGACCCGTTCACGTGGCGGGACCGTATTCCGTTTGCACGGGTCGGCTTAGCCGAATTGCTTGTGTTTTCGCTCATCTTTTTCGGGTTGGCTGGCGGACTGGCTTGGTGGATAACCGCGACGTCGTTGACCACACTGGAACAAGTTGTCGGGTGGCTTCTCGTAGCCACCTTCACGGTGATCGGCGGTTTGATTGTCTGGTTTTTTCGTGATCCCGATCGGAAAGTTCCTCAGGACCCCGGACTGGTCGTTTCCCCAGCCGACGGTCTAGTTGTGGCGATTGACGAGATCCCGCATGATGACTACATCGGCGGACCGGCTATCATGGTGGGGATCTTCCTCTCGATTTTCAACGTGCACATGAACCGGTCGCCAGTCGATGCCAACGTGATTGCGTTGCGGTATCGTAAAGGAAAATACCTCAACGCGTTGCGTCCCGAGTCAGCTCGGGAAAACGAACAGTTGGCCGTGCGGTTGGAGGAAAAGGCCGCTCCGCATCGGCGGATGATCGTGCGACAAATTACCGGTGCCATTGCCCGCCGCATCGTCTGTTGGCTGAAACCCGGCGATGAGTTGGGACGTGGCGAACGCTTTGGGATGATTAAACTGGGTTCACGGACGGAACTAGTCATTCCTGCGGACTCGAACCTGACGATCCGCACGAAGATCGGCGAAAAGGTCAAAGCCGGTCGTTCCATTCTAGCAGAGTACGGCGATGTCTCCGGAACCGAATGATCAACCTCTCGAAACGAATTCACCGTCCATGAGCAAGAAACAGAAGATGTACGCCGTGTTGCCAACGATGCTCACGTTGTGCAACGCAGCTTGCGGTTTCGGTGCGATCACTTTCGCGGCGAAACTCGGACCGACCCCGACCGGAAACCTCGGTGGCAACGAACTTCTGATCGCCGGGATGCTGGTGTATTTGGCGATGGTCTTCGATGCTTTCGATGGTTCGGCCGCACGGTTGTTCAACCAAACATCCGACTTCGGGGCTCAGTTGGATTCGCTCTGCGACGCCATCAGTTTCGGAGTGGCACCCGCGTACCTGATGCTGCAAATCATGGTGCACTCCTTCGGCGACGATGCCATTGCGGGTCTCAACTATCATCCGCGTTTGCTGTGGGTCATCGCCGTGCTGTATGTGATGTGTGCGATCCTGCGGTTGGCCCGCTTTAACGTGGAGACGGACGAGGACGATTCCCACGACTTCTTCAGTGGCCTGCCATCACCAGCGGCGGCCGGCGTGGTGGCTTCTTTTCCCATCGCGCTCTACGACTTGAGAGACTTGGCCGTCGTTAGCGAAGGAACAGTCGCACACGACGCCGCTCGTTTTCTTCTTCCGACCATCAAACTACTGATTCCCCTAATCACCTTGGGCGTCGCATGTTTGATGGTGACTCGGTTCCGTTACAGCCATGTATTCAATCAGCTGTTTCGCGGGCAACGAAGTCGTCGACACATCATTCAGTTAATGCTGACAGTGATCACGATTTTCCTGGTTCGTGAGTTAGCCGTCCCGGTGTTCTTTCTCTACTTCGCGTTCTCGGCTCCCATCACGTCTGCGTGGCGCGAAGTAATGCAAGGCCGCAACAAATCCGCATTTCGAGCCGGCAACGAGACACCGTCAGTCTAAGCAGTACCACCCGTGAATTCGGATGAACACCGATTCGCTTGTGGACTTTGCGTTGAGATTCCGATACCATCAAAAGCTCTTAATCGGAATATCTTCTTTTCTTTGCATTCCGATTCGCGTATCGCACTCTCACGTCGTCGATCATCGGAAGACTGAACCATGAAAGCGCAAACTCAGGTTCTACCCGTTGCCATCTCTACGGTTTTACACGGTTTAGTTCTTTTCGTCCTCTGGAAAATCGTCGTCGAAACTCCCGCCGATCCAGAACCGCCCGTGCTGGAAACCGTGCTCAACGAAGAGCGAATCCAGGAAGAATTCCAACAAGAACTCGACGAACAACTCGAAGCCGCTGAGACAGTCAACTTCGTTGCTGGCGGTTCCGTGTCGTCTATGGTCGGAGCAACCTCAAGCCCAGTGGCGGCGTCGACGAACATCGAAACCTCCGAATTGCTGGAAGATCCGGAGATCGAAGTTGTTTCCACCGACATTACACGCCCCGGTGATGGAGAAGTCTCACTCGATATCGGTGAAGGCGAAATTAGTGGAGAAGTCGGAGCGGTCGTCGCTGGATACGGTCCGGCGTTGGATCGGTTGGTCCAAGAGTTGATGCGAATGATGCGTAGCGAGAAGGTTCTTGTCGTCTGGATGTTCGATGAATCCGAGAGCATGAAGGACGACCAAGAGCAATTGAAATCGCGTTTACACCGCGTGTACGAAGAACTCGGTTTAGTGGAAACCGACACCCGCGCGCTCGGAGAAAAAAAGAAACTCGAAGATATCCTCCTCACCGCCATCACCAGTTTCGGAAACACTGTCCACGAACAAACGAAGCAACCAACCGGTAAACCGGACGAGTTGCTCAAAGCCATCGAACGTATTCCGATTGACAAGACCGGTGATGAAAACCTCTGTGCTGCGATTTTGCAGGTCATCAACCGTTACCATCCGACTGCCAGCCGACAAAACCGCAAGTTGGTGTTGGTCGTCGTGAGCGATGAATCCGGTGATGACGGTCAACTGGTAGAAGAAGCCGTTTTCGCAGCGAAAAAAGCCAAGTCGCCGATTTACGTTCTCGGACGCGAAGCGGTCTTCGGCTCACTTTACGCTCACGTGAAATGGAAGCAACCGGAGACCGGCCGCACCTACTACTTGCCGATCCGCCGCGGACCGGAGACCCCGTTCGCCGAGCAACTCCAATGGGACGGCTATCGCCGCCGTCGTGATTCCCAAATGAGTGGTTTCGGTCCCTACGAACAAGTCCGTTTGGCTCGTGACACCGGCGGGATTTTCTTCCAACTTCCTGGCGAACAAGAAAACCTCAACGATCTCGACGATCGTAAACTCAACATGCTGAACCTCCGGGAATATCTGCCCAACCTCGATTCCCGCCGCGAGTACGCCGCCGAACGTGATTCCAGTAAATTCCGCAAAGCGATTTGGGATGTGATCGCGTTATTGAACCCCTACAATCCCAATGCTTCGAAGTTTCTGGAAATCCCGGATCCTCAGGTCACTCGCGAACAGTTCCCAGCCAATCCAAATGAGTACGGCCCACGCGTTGCCAAACGACTGCAGCAAGTCGTTTCAATCATCGGCGTGGTCGACCAGGCTCAGCAATACCTCGAAAACGTTCGGCCGCTTCGCGACAAAGAACCATCAGTGCGATGGCGAGCGAATTACGATTTGATCGTAGCTCAATTGTGGTGGTACAAACTACGATTGTTCGCGTACGGTCTGGAGATCGATCAGTTTGTACGGGCCGATTTGCCCAAGCGACTGATCAAGAACCCGAAACACAACCGCTGGAATCTCCGTGAGAAACCAAGCGGCAAAATGATCAAGCCGGACGAACGACAATCCAAGTTGCTCAAGGTGACGGAAGAAGATCTGACGGTCGCTCATGACATGGCGGTCGAGAAACTGAAGCAAGTCATCGAAGACCACCCCGAGTCCCCATGGTCGCGTCGGGCGGAGTTCGAACTCAACCGTCGGTTCGGTGTGTCGTTCAGCACTTGGCAGTACGTTCCACGCAAACCGAGCAACAAGCCACGCCCGAAGCCCACCCCACCTCCGAAGTTGTGATCGCTGGATTTCGTTGACGAGAGACAATCACACTTGTTACACTAACGAATCAACACTGATTGAACTGTTAGTGATGTTGAATCGATTGGTGTCACCCTCGAAACAAAACTGAGTTACAACCTGCGTGCTGTTTATCCCCCCCCACTGAACTAGAACACGTTTAGCCGCCATGTAGTGTCTTCGAACTTGTATTCTCCCGCGAATACGCAGCGTCAGCCGCTACACAAAACTAGACCGGGTCTAGTGCGAATCGAATCGAAAAGGATCTCCCACCATGCTCACGATTCTTGGTCCGAAACATTCATCGCGGTCTCAGTATTGTGACGGTGTCTCCCGTCGATCGTTCTTGAAAATTGGTGGGTTGGCAATGGGAGCCGCGGGTGGGTTGTCGCTTCCGCAAATCTTGCGGGCCGAGTCGGCCACGAAGCAAACCGTCGGAGACATCCAACCTCGGCAGAAGTCGGTCATTAATATCTTTCTCGGCGGTGGACCTCCACACCAAGATATGTGGGATATCAAGACCGACGCCCCGGCAGAGATTCGCGGGGAGTTCATGCCAATCTCGACGAATGTCCCCGGCATTCAAATCGGCGAGTGTTTCCCCAAGATTGCATCGATGTTCGATAAGTTTACGGCGATTCGATCTATTGTCGGATGCGCCGGGGGGCACGATGCTTTTCAATGCATGACCGGGTGGAACCGTCGCGATCTGGAATCACTTGGCGGTCGTCCATGCATTGGCTCGGCCTTGGCACGTTTGCGTGGCCCGATTGATCCCGGCATTCCAGCCGCCGTCGCATTGGCCGAAAAAACCCGGCACGTTCCCTGGTCCTTCGGTGGCGATCCTGGTTTTCTTGGCCCCGCCTATCAACCGTTCAAACCGAACGGTGAGGGGAAAGACGACCTCACACTCAACAACATCACTTTGGATCGGCTGGGTGATCGCAAGAAGTTGTTGCGAGAACTCGATACGCTCAAACGCAATGTCGATGCCAATGGCATGATGACCGGAATGGATGCGTTCTCCGAAGCAGCCTTCGGTGTTTTGACATCCAGCAAACTCGCGGATGCGTTGGACTTGTCTCAGGAACCGGAGGAAGTTCGGGCTCGTTACGGTGACGGCAAACCGTACAAGTTTCAGTACGATGGAGCCCCAACCGTCAACGAACACGTCCTACTTGCACGCCGACTCGTTGAAGCCGGAGTGCGGTGCGTTTCCCTTTCGTATGGTCGATGGGACAGTCACGGTAAGAACTTTGATATGGTCCGAGATCACGGTGGGAAACTCGATCAGTGCGTCTCTGCATTGGTCGAAGACTTGCATGAACGTGGCATGCTCGATGACGTCTCCATTGTCGTTTGGGGCGAATTCGGACGAACTCCGAAAGTCAACACCAAGGCAGGGCGGGACCACTGGCCCCGCGTCAGTTGTGCGTTGCTCGCGGGCGGAGGAATGCAACACGGTCAGGTCATCGGTGCCACAAACCGTTTAGGTGAGTACGCCGTCGATCGACCGGTCGATGTGCAAGAGGTCATTACCACGCTGTATCACAGTTTGGGCATTGACCCGATGTCGACAACCGTCCTAGATCCATCGGGACGGCCTCAGTATCTTGTCGATATTCGTGAACCGATTCGAGAACTCGTTTAGAGTCCAACATGGGCAGAGATCGAATCAGCGAATTGGCGATTCGTGCATCGGAATGAATCGTCGACTGCTGGTTCGATCCACGTCGTTGACTTCGGTTTCAAAAACCTTGGCTGATTCACGATCGGATCGGTTTTGTTGCGTCGTCCGTTTCGGCACCGGGATGCGAAGCTCCATACCAACGGGCAGGTTATCGGGGTGCTTCAATCGGTCTCGGTTCGCTTCATAGAGTTCGTGATAACGCCGACTGCTCCCTAATTCCCGCCAAGCGATTTCCGATAGCGTGTCGCCCGGTCGGATGCGATACGTCCGCGGTTTCGCAGACGGGACGAATCGCTCCGGCTTTACGACCATCGGTTGCTCATCCAGGAACGGCTCCGCTTCTTCAAGCGTTACCGAAACGTCCACCGTTTCGAACGGTTCCTGGACTTCCGATTTCTCAACGGACTCCTGAACTTCCTGTTTTGGAAGAAGCGTCTTGGTTTGAGATGCTTGGGACACTTGCGGAGAGACCGTCACAGCATCGGGCACAAACGGAGGAATGCTTTCCCAATCACCCTCGTTCGAGGTGCTGACGGTCGACTCTCCCAGAACTGAACCGAAGGGCATGCCAACGGTGACTTCGGCTGCAGATGGAAGCGGCTCGCTGTCCTGTTCGATCACATTCACCGGCGCAAGCGTATCGAACGAATCTGCGGTTGCAACGACATCGGAAGTGTCCTTAGGAGCGCTGTCTAAAACAGACGAATCCAACGACGGAACCGGTCCTGAAGTGCGATACCGGTCATCCACGGGCTCCACACCGGTGAGGTACGGACCGCCAGCCTGAGCGGCGATTTTTTCGTCCAATGCCAACGCATCTTCAAGCGGTGGAATATCTTCGAGGGGATCAGATTCGTTTCGAAAAAAGAACGCAGCAACTATGCCGACTAACAAAATCCCCATGGCCAACCCGACTTTTTTGTCGCGGTGCATGCCAGAACCTCATTGCGTTTCCCGCGGTTTGGCATCCATGCGAGAAAGCTCCAAGATCGGCATCGGCTTGTGGGCTCCATGGACTCCACTACCAATACTCGATGAACCAAATCTTAAACAAAATGGTCGATCTAGCGTGCCAGTAGCATGAATTCTCTGGCTTCTGCGGGATGGAGTACGTATGTTGTCTATAACGAATGTAGCCTATCTGTTTCCCATCGCAGTCCACGTGCAATCACTTCAATCGATCAAACCCGATGTTTTTAATTCGAAACATTGCCGGGCCGTTGTATCTATTTGGAATCAATTGGACGCACGTCTCGTCGCGACCTAGATGAAGACAACACACCGAGACAACTCGAAAGATACCGGATTGGAGAGAGTTCAAATGCCGCGCATACTGATCGTCGAGGACTGTCGCGTCCAACAACGCTTGATTCAGCAGTTAATCGCTCGCCAAGCCGGTTGGGAAGGCATCGGTGTGAATCGTGGAGCCGCCGCCTTAGAGATGATGGTCAACGAACCCATCGATTTGGTGGTTTGTGACCTGCGAATGCCCGAGATGGACGGCCTTGAATTCCTTCGTCTTGCTCAAGAAGCGTACCCGCTTGTGCCAGTTATCATTGTGACCGCACAAGGCAGCGAGGAAGTGGCCGTCACGGCATTACGTGAAGGTGCCGCTGACTATGTTCCCAAACGGAACTTGATGACGGACCTCATCGCACGGATCGAACGAGTCCTCAATGCGTCACAGCGGAGTTTGATTGAACACGAACTGCAACAGTGCGTCACGTTTCGTCGAACCGAACTCGTGATTGGCACGGATCGGACCGTTGTGCCATCTGTGGTCGCGATGTTGCAAAGTCAGCTGGACCCGCTGGGCGTTTGCGATGATAAAGACCGCATCCGCATTGGGGTCGCACTCGAAGAAGCTTTGGTCAACGCCGTGATTCACGGGAATCTAGAGATCTCTTCGGAACTTCGCGGCGTCGATGACAACGCGTTCGCGGAACTCGTGCTGTCCCGCTCGGAATCCGCACCGTGGTGTCAACGACAAGTACACTGTATGGCGGAGATCTCGCGGACCAGAGCTCGGTTTGTAATCCGTGATGAAGGACCAGGATTCGATCCAAGTTCCCTTCCGGATCCCACGATTCCAGAGAACCTCGAAAAGGCCAGCGGACGCGGCTTGTTACTCATCCGAACATTCATGGATGACGTGCGCTACAACGACACCGGCAACGAAATCACATTGGAAAAACACTTCGTCAAACCAACGGAGTTAGATGCGATCATGGAAACCGTGAAAGCGCCGGAAATAAAGTCGCCGAAGACGTGTCAGTCACGGCCGGTTATTGATCAAACACTTGTTCCATGCGATTGAGTTCCGCTAACCGAACGACGAGCAACCGCTGAAGATGTTTGCTCTCGCCAGATCCGCGGAAGAAGTTGTCGCCGAGGTCAAACTCCGGTCCCTCGGTCGATGTGAGAATCACCATTTCACCGACATTCAAATCGACTGCGAATTGCTGACGATACAACTTTTCGATTTTCTGAGAAGTATCCCACTGCCACCCTTCTTCCGTCGCAGTTCGGCGATTGGTGAATTCCCCGTGGTGCAACTCCGGCAGAAATTCGATTCGTGCCCATCCGTCTTGAAGTCGATGCGGTTGAATCCGGAAGACGCATCGCGCGTTTTCCAGTGTTTCCGTGCGATCCTCGTTTTCTCCGACGATCAACACATTTCGCAACATCCGAACTTCGCTGGCCGTCACGCGGGATTCGCCACCGGAGGGAACCATCACACACTGACCGGACAGCCGATTCTCACCATCGTCGTGCGTTCCAATCTCTGGTGAATCACCAAGAAGCGTCTGTAACGCTCTCGGTGGATTGGCACCAGAACGTCCGACCCGCAAACCGTTTCGTTTCAGGGTTTGGCGGGTCTCGTAGTCGACAGACGCAATCTCGTCGAGTTCATCCCAGAGTGTTTCTCCGAGTAGCGGATCATGGTTTGGCCGCTCGATGAGCACCACTTCCAAGACGATGACTTCCGGGGGCACAGGCATTTTCTTCAGCAAGGTCGTCTCAGGATGGTTCGCATCCACGGACTCCTCACCGACAAAAAGCTGGCTGATATTCAGCAGCGAACACCCCGGAAACAGACACACCACGACCCAAACCATCCACAATGGGATCTTTCGATCCGTGGATGCCGAGCTTGGAAACGCAGGTCTGCGAAGATACACCACGTACCGCCTCCGTAACGTTGAGCGAAGAACGCTGCGTCCGGAAAAAAGTGAGGAGATCGATTATTGAGAGAGAAGTCGCGGGACTCTAGAGTGAAGTGCCGATTGCGTCAAGTCCGGTTTTCCCCACGTCTTTTTCCGTTCGAAAACTCAATTCAGACCGAGAACATCAGCCATTGAGTAAAGCCCCGGTTTCTGACTTACCAGGAATTTGGCGGCTTCCAATGCACCGTAGGCGTAGCTATCACGGGATTGCCCGCGAACGGTGATGTCGAGCGTTTCGCCAATCAATCCGAAAACGATGGTGTGTTCGCCGACGTTGTCTCCGGTTCTCAGAGCGTGGTAGCCGATTTCGTTTTGCGGCCGTTGTCCGGTCCGACCTTCGCGGCCGTGTTTGTGCTCGGTTTGGCCCATTTCTTGAGCGATGATTTCGCCGAACTTAAGTGCCGTTCCACTGGGGGCATCTTCTTTGAAGCGATGGTGGCGTTCGATCACCTCGACATCCACGCCCTCCGGATGACTCTTCAGAATTTGAGCGGCTTGCTTAGTCAACTGCATGGCCAGATTGACGGCCAAGCTCATGCTGGGAGCCATTACAACCGGTGTCGTTTGTGCGGCGGCCAGTACGGCTTCACGTTGTGAATCCGTCAAGCCAGTGGTGGCAGCGACCAACGGGATCTGCCGGTCTCCACAGATCTCGGCAATGTGAACCAACCCGTCTGGCGTTGAGAAATCAATCACCACATCGGGGCGGTCGTTCAATTCGCTGGTGATCTGAGAGCCAATCGTTCCGACACCGGCCAGTTCACCTGCATCGCGGCCGAGGTGTGGCGAATTCGCGGATTCCAAAGCAGTATGAAGTGCCAAATCCGAGTCGGCGTGAGTCAGAGCGACTAATCGTTGCCCCATTCGTCCAGCGGCTCCGTTGATGGCGACTTGTGTTGGTGTATCCGACATGATGCTGATCTCCGGTAGGTCAATTGAATCGTGAATCGAAAACTCGTTGGACTAAAAACGTTCCAACGCGGCGGTGAGTTCGGCTTGAGTGTCTGCATTATTCTCGACAAGAGTTCGCGTCTGCAATGCCTGCGTCGCGGCTTCCCCGCCGATTTCTCCCAATGCCCATGCGGCGGCCCCTCGAATGAGAGGTTCCGCATCAGAAAGAGCGGCAATCAGCACCGGGACGTATTGCTGATCGTGCGTGTTCCCCAACACAATGGCGGCATTCCGCAGCAAACCCGCACGTTTCGGGCGTGCGAGTGGCGTTTTGCGGAATCGCTGGCGAAATGCTTCGTCATCGAGCGTTAACCATTCCGCGGCGTCGGCGGGCGTCACCGTCGAATTGGGTTGGAACGATGGTTCGTCGCTACGTGGAGCCTTACGATTCCACGGACATACGTCCTGACAGACATCACAACCGAACACCCAGTTCCGCAGGCCAGGCCGTAAATGCCTGGGGATCGGGCCACGCAGTTCAATGGTGAGATACGAGATGCATCGTTTCGCGTCGAGAACGCCCGGTTCGGGGAATGCATCGGTCGGGCACGCATCCAGACACCGCGTGCAGGTTCCACAGTGTGTTGATTCGTGCGGGGCATCGCTATCCAGTTCCAGGTCGGTCAGCAAGGCACCGAGGAAGAAAAAACTGCCCGCGTGTTTGTTGATCAGCATGGTGTTCTTGCCGAACCACCCTAAACCCGCCAGTCTGGCAAAATCGCGTTCCAAGAGCGGGGCGGTATCGACCACAACTCGCGTCGTGCAATCCGGGGCTCCGGCATGGATGAAGTTCGCGAGTTCTCTCAGCCGGCGTTTGACGACATTGTGGTAGTCCTCGGTACCCCACGCATAGCGAGAGACGCGAGCCGTCCCCGTTTCCGACGATGTCGGGTCTTCCGTGCGGTAGTGCATGCCGAGCATAATCACACTGCGAACGCCGTCCAAGACATACTTTGGATGAGAATACGCATCGCGGCGCCGCTCGATGTAGCTCATCTCTCCCGCGAGACCGGCGGCAATCCACTCTGTCAGACGTGAAAAGCCGGTCGGCGTGACCGCCGGGGCAATCCCAACCAGACCGAAGCCCAACCGATTCGCTTCTGTCTTGATGTTGTCGGAGGTCACCGACATTCGAAATTCCATCGCTCTCAGAGTTAGTTCGCGTGCAAACGGCATTCTAGATAAAAACGGAGGGATCGTCAGGTCAGTCGATATGCTGGTGACAACGTTCTTGGAAGCCGATCAACAAGAAAACATATCGAAATTTTCAGTTCAGCAGGAGAACTCACGGTCCCTTGATGGAAGGTCGGACGCTGAAAGAGTAAAACTACGAGCGCGGGCTCAATAAACGTCCGCACTCGAACCAACCGCACTCAGACACCTTCTGGAAAAGGAACCTATCGATGGGACTGGCTATTACAAACGTTCACGCTCGGGAGATTCTCGATAGTCGTGGCAATCCGACTGTGGAAGTCGAAGTGGAATTAGAAGAGGGCGTCGTCGGTCGGGCGGCAGTCCCGAGCGGTGCCAGCACGGGCGAACACGAAGCCGTCGAACTCCGCGATGGCGACAAAGATCGCTATGTGGGCAAGGGCGTTCAGAAAGCCGTTCAGAACGTCAATGATCAGATCGCCGACGCATTGCTCGAAATGGACGCCAGCCAACAAGCCGCAATCGATCGCAAGATGATCGAACTCGACGGCACGGAAAACAAGAAACGTTTGGGCGCCAACGCCATCTTGGCCTGCTCACTCGCCGTTGCCAAAGCCTCCGCCGAAGCCGCCTTCCTACCGTTGTACCGTTACCTCGGCGGCGTGGGAGCGACCTGTTTGCCGGCTCCGATGATGAACATCATCAACGGTGGAGCCCACGCCAACAACGGCATCGACTGTCAAGAATTCATGATCATGCCGCTCGGCTTCGACAAGTTCAGCGACGGTCTGCGTTGCGGCGTGGAAATCTTTCACAGCTTGAAGAAAGTTCTCGGCGAAAAGGGCATGAGCACCGCCGTCGGTGACGAAGGCGGTTTCGCTCCGGACCTCAAGAACAGTCAAGAAGCCATTGACGTCATCATGACCGCCATCGAAAAAGCCGGCTACAAACCTGGTGAGCAGGTCAAGTTGGCTCTCGACTGTGCGTCGAGTGAGTTCTACGACAAGAAAAGCGGCACGTACAAAATGGAAGGCCAAGAAGTCGATTCCGCTGGAATGGTCGACTTGCTCGCAAGTTGGGTCGACAAATACCCGATTTGCTCCATTGAAGACGGCCTCGACGAAAACGACTGGGATGGTTGGAAAATCCTCACCGATCGTGTTGGCGACAAATGCCAACTTGTTGGTGACGACCTGTTCGTGACCAACTCCAAGCGATTGCAAGACGGCATCGACAAAGGCGTCGCAAACAGCATTTTGGTGAAAGTGAACCAAATCGGTACGCTGACCGAAACCATCGAAGCGGTCCGACTTGGCTACCGCAACGGTTACACCGCCGTGATGAGTCACCGTAGCGGCGAAACCGAAGACACCACGATCGCCGACCTCGCTGTCGCCTTGGCGACCGGTCAAATCAAAACCGGCTCTGGCAGCCGAACCGACCGTATCGCCAAGTACAACCAGTTGCTCCGCATCGAAGAACAACTTGGTGACACCGCAACCTACGGCGGAACCATTTCCTAATTGATCTCAGCATGACCAAAACACTCGACATCTCCCTGGATGAGGATTCCACCGAGACGACTTCTTCGACTCGGGCGTGGGGGGTGTCGATTCTGTTTTGGTTGGCGATTGTTCTCGCAGTGACGCTCTATGGTGCCGTGGCGTTGTCGCCAAAGCTCCTGAAGTGGCGGCAACTCAAGGTCGAGAAGTACAACAACCAGGTGAAGCTTGTCACGCTCGAATGGCAAGTGAAGTACCTCAAGCGGGTGGTGCGAGCATTTGAGCACGACCCCAATTTCGCAGCCGAGCAAGCCCGCATCGATTTCGATGCCAGCCAACCTGGGGAAGAACGGATCCCCGTCGATCCCAGTTTGACACTCGATTCCCGTACCTCGAAACCAATCTTCCCCAAAGCCGACGCAAGACTCCCCTGGTATGCAGATACGTTGGACATGCTTTCAACGCACGACGGTCTGCGCCGAGCGTGTCTAATTTCGGCCGCGCTGATTACCGTCGTTTCGTTCACGTTTCTTCAGGAAAGCCAGGTCCAAGGCTTCAAGAATTTCGTGCGAAGTGTCGTCCAAACCATTGACCGCGCGACGGCCCGATATCGAACGACGCGCAAGTAAAAACGCCACCGAGTCTCGACTTCGATGACGTTTTTCTGATCACTGCACGATTAGAATGGCTGCACGATTGGTAATGCGGCCGTGGTTTGATCCATTGGCATCATGATCGCCCCGGACTGCATGTTAGGGTCTGGTTCCGGTGCCGGTTCATCGGGCGTAGGATTCGGAACCGGCTGCGTCGCCGGCGTTGGTTGCGGATCGACGGGAGTCGGTTGCGGGTTGGCCAAGGTCGGTTGAGGATTCACCGGTGTCGGCTGCATGACCGGACGTTCCGCCACCGAGTACGTCGGTCCCGCGGGGTTGGTCGCGTAGTAAGGTGATGGCCCCGCCGGAGTCGGTCCTGTCGGCACTGGCCCGGCGACTTGATATCCGGTCGAAGGCAGCGTTGCCATCTGTGAGCCGTACGGAGCCATTGGCCACGCGGATGCAGATTGCAGCCCCATCATCGACAAATCATTCGACGCAAACTGCGATCCCGTGCGATAGTTGTAATTCGTCACCATTTGGGGTGGCCCCTGTGACTGTTGTTGCTGACGAGCCGCCAGAACTTGCGGTTTCAACGCCGCCACACGAGACATCACCTGTGGTTGGTTCCAATCCGATTGCAGCGACCGTTGATACAACGCGACTGCCTGTTCCGGTCGTCCCAAATCCTGTTGAATTTGACCGAGCTGGGCCAACGCGACAGGGTTATTCGGCGACACCTGCAATGCCGTCTGCAAGGAAGCTGACGCACCGGCAATGTCCCCCTGTTGACGCTGGAGCCAAGCCGTCTCGATGTGCGGAGCGGCCGAGTAAGGTTGGGTATCTTGCCAAGCATGCAAGAGCTGCGTGGCCTCGGCAGTCCGGCCGGTTTCGGTCATCAACTGGGCTAGGCTGTGGTAGCTTGGCTGATGCGACGGGTCGATCGATAATGCTTGACGATATGTCTGCTCGGCTGTGGCGTAGTCACCACTCCGTTGCAGCGTCGATGCAAGATTGTGCATGAACGAGGGATTGTCCGGATCATCCGCCAATGCCCGTTGAAAATCCAAGCTGGCGGCTTGATAGTTCCCCGCGCGGTAGTGTTCCCGACCGATGCGGTTCGCAATGTGACTATTCACCGTCCGGCAACCGGACAGCAGCGGCATGGCCAAGCACCAGCCGAGCAGCAGCATTACAAACCGAGTCGACAAACTCCTGAAGGCGCGCATGGCGAAAGAATTCCATTTCATGGCGGCGTGGAGTGATTTCAATTGAGGAGACGACGCCTGCTTTCCCTCCGTTTCCGTCCCAACGGTCACCGCGAAAGAGAGAGGGCGGTGTCGGATGTCGGGGCTTCAAACTTGAGGAAAATCCGGCTGTGAGTGAAAGAGGGCGGGAGAATATCCAGAATGACTTCACGCTGCAAGTGCATTTTTCACGCACTTGAGAGAACTTCACGTCGCCAACGAAAAATTCGCAAAATTATCCGCGGACAGTCGCAGCTTCCATGATGGCCTGTTCCGTGACATTCTCTCTCGGGAATTCGCCGGTCAATCGGCCTTCGCACAGCACGAGAATTCGATCACACAGCGTAAGCAACTCCGGCAACTCGCTGGAGGTAACGATGATTCCCAGGCCCTCTCGGCAAAGTCCGTCAATGACACGGTACAACTCGGCTTTCGCGCCGACATCGACGCCTCGCGTCGGATCGTCAAGCAGAAGAACCTTGGGCTGCGTTCGCAACCACCGTGCGATCACGCATTTCTGTTGATTTCCGCCACTCAAGCTCATGATGGGTGCATCGACACCATCCGACTTGACGCTCAACATCTCTGCCGACTCACTGGCGAGCCTACGTTCTTCACGTCCGGAAACCAATCCGCCGCGAACAGCATCCGAGAGGGTGCAAATGGTGATGTTGTCGCGCACGGTCAAATGACTGAATAGGCCAAGACGTTTGCGGTCTTCGGTCACCAATGCCAAACCACGTTGCATGGCATCGGCGGGGTGCCGAAAACTGACGTCTTTGCCATCAACACGAATTCGGCCTTGAGGTCGCACCGGACTCGTGCCAAACAAACACTCCATCAATTCCGTACGACCCGCTCCCATTAACCCTGCGATGCCCAAAACTTCGCCGCGTCGCAGCGTGAAACTGATGTCGTCCAGTCGCCAGGGTTTCGCGTGTCCCGGCCACGGCAATCGCAGGTTCTCGACTTGCAACACCACTTCGCCCGCTTCGCGACCGCCACCGAGTTCCACTTCCTCGATTTCTCGGCCAACCATCTGGTGCGCAATGTCACGCGGATTAGTGTCTTCCCGGTCAAAGGTTCCGACGAGTTTCCCATCACGCAACACGGTGATGCGGTCGGCAGCTCGGAAGACTTCCTCCATTTTGTGGGAGATGTAAAGTATCGTCACGCCACGTTCCTGCAAGCGATCAATGACGGCAAACAGCCTCTCGGTTTCCGTTTCCGTCAATGCACTCGTCGGTTCATCCATGATGAGGATATCCGCATCGAGCGAGAGTGCCTTGGCGATTTCGATGAGTTGTTGATCCCCGACCCGCAATTCACCGACCCGCTGGCGAGGATCAATATCGCATCCGAGTTGGTCGAACAACTTCGCGGCGTCGGCTTCCATAGTGCGATTGTCGAGCCACCCGAGTGCGTTGCAACGTTCGCGTCCGAGATAGATGTTCGCCGCTGTGGTGAGTTCCTCAACGAGATTCAGTTCCTGATGGATGATCCCAATACCGATGGCTTCCGCATCCCGTGTCCCACTGAAATTCGCCGGTTCGCCGCGTACCAGGAATTGCCCGTCAAATTCGGGATGCACGCCGGAGAGGATCTTCATCAACGTACTTTTGCCGGCCCCGTTTTCCCCCATGATCGCATGGAACTCACCAGCCTCGATCGAAAACGAAACGTCATCGAGCGCCGTGACACCACCGAAGTGTTTGGAGACGTGTTGAATTTCGATAATCGGTTGAGATTTGGTCATGGATATTGTTCTCGACGTGGCTGTCTATGTCTCACGTAGAGCACGCCGCTCGGCGACGCCTTTCGCTCCGAGAATGATCAGGGTGCCAACAGCCGCGATGACTGCATTACGGAGTTTGTTTTCCGGGGAAGTGACGGAGGTAATCACGCCGGCGAGCAACGTCAGAATGAAGACATTGAGCAAGCCCAACGAACCCGCGAAAAATTGCCGACTCCGTTGGCCATGATTGCGAAGCTCATTGAACGCGACCGCGAGGACGACCAAAATACCGACGATCAAGCCTTCCAAGATATCCGGGTTCTGAGCAAAGACTTTGGCGACGGCGTCGATGACAACTCGTAAAAACAACGCCCCCAAAATCACACCACCAACGGTACCGAAACCACCGGCTAAGCTGCATCCGCCGACCACCGCTGCCGCGATCGCATTCAATTCGTAACCGACGGCGTCGTTAACGGGTTCGGCCATGCCGATGTAACTGGCGTGTAGAATCCCCGCGATGGCGGCCGTCACACTCCCAATGCAATACGCCAGCCACTTCAGTTTGACCGTGCGAATCCCGCAGAGTTCGGCGGCGGCTTCGTTCCCCCCCATCGCGTAGAGATGCCGTCCAATCACCGTTCGACTGAGCAGCAGCCATAACGCCAGTGCCAAAACCGCAAATACAACCATCGAAATCCACCATTCCGAGCCAAGATGGCGGAACGTGTCATCCGGGATGTAAATTTGCGTGCTGCCGGTATCGCGATTCTCTGCAAACTTCGTCACATCCATAATAAGCAGGCGTGCCAGGCTTCTGAGCCCCACCAGTGATGCCAAAGTCGCCACGAACGGCGGCAGTCCAATTGACGTAATCAACCAAGCGTGGAAACTGCCGATCAACACGGCGACCAATAATGTACCCGCAAATGCTACGAGGAAAATCCAGACGGGAATTTCACTTGTCTGTGGTTGCCCGTCGATTTGTGGCACGAGCAGATAAATGATTGACGTGCAAATCGTCGCACTGAACGCGATCACTGAACCGCTGGAAAGATCAATTCCGCCGGAGATAATAACCGTCGCCGCCCCCAACGCGAAAATCCCCAGCAGTGAGGTTTGCCGGAGAATTTCGTGAGCGTTTTGAGCGGGCTTGTCGCGGTACGACGGTGACGCAAACGTGGTGAAGGCGATCACCACAAGTATGGCGAACAGCAATCCGAATTCATTCCGCCCGCGGTTCCAAACTGATCGCAAAAACCCGGTTTTGGCATCGTGGGAAGACATGATAGGTTTCAACGCAGACGAGTTCGGAGAGGAAAATGTGCAACGGGAGGCATCGTTCTCAGAGTTCCCGATTTCGTGAACGGTGCGTCACAACGCACGCAACCACTACGAGTCCTTTAGGTTATATTTCTTCAACCACGCCTTGAACTCTGGCAGCGTGAGGAATTCGGTTTCCGGACGCAGCATGTCCTTTTTCACGGGCGAGTCTGCGTTGGGCACCACAAGTTTCAAACCAGTGTCGTAGATGTCTCCATCGTCCTCACCGTAGTTTGGGTACATTTCGTCGATGACTTTCTGATCGTCCTGCACCAAGGCTTTGAGCAGTTTCACACCTTGATACCCCATGTTGAATGGATTCTGTACGACCATGACGTCGAGCTTGCCTTCTTCCATGGCTTTCACGCTCGCTTCGGCGGCGTCGAAAGTGACGATGGTCAACTCGTCCAGCAACTCGCGTTGCTCCGCAATTTGAACCGCAGCCGGACCGTTGTAGGCCCAAATGCCGACCAACGTGGTGATGTCGCCATCGCGATCCAATGCGTCCTGCACCATTTTCGCGGCCACGGCGGGTTTGCCGCCATCATTCAGAACGGTCGCCTCATCGAATGCGTCACTCACACCGTTACGGAACCCTTCAATTCGGGCTTTCGCGTTCGCGTTGCCTTTGTTGCCGACGAAAACCGCGTACTTTCCGCCTTCCGGACGAGTCGCTGCCGTCGCTTTGCCGAGTTCCTCACCGGCTACAATGTTATCGGTTCCGAGATATGCAAACCGTACGTCGCGATACTTCTCACGATCGACTTCGCCGTCGATCGTCACGACTTTGATGCCCGAGTCCCGTAGCTTTTTCAGTTCCTCGGCGATCGCGGGATTCGTGTTGTCGTAGACGGAAATCCCAAGTGCGACGATGTCCGTTGCCAACCCGTATTGCCGAAGTTTGTCAACTTGGCCTTTCACGGTGAAGTCGGCTCGCTCGAAGGAGAGTTCGAGGTTGTCGTCGGCCAATGCCAATTCCTTGGCGGCTTCCCGGGCCCCGGCTTCGCAGGCGTTCCAGAAGGGGTGGTCCCCATTGGTGAGAATCACAATTCGCTGTTTCTTCGCTTCCGGGGATTCCCCCGCACAACCGATGAAACCACACGCAAAAACCAAAGTGGCTAAACACAGCCAGCGACTCAACATAGGAAAACCTCACGAGCGCAACGAGAAAACGCAATAGATTCAGAATTGATTTTTCACGATACTCCCGCAGTTGTCGCAAGTCAACGAAGACGATTTCATCCATCGTCTACGGAAGTCCGACTGTCACGTTTGGTTTCAGCCGCCTAGAATTCAGGTGTTGCGACGGAAATTCCCTTCTGGAAAAGAACAGCCAATGAGTTCTTCCTATCAAAGCGTATCCCGTTACTTCGAAGACGCGGTCGACCGAATGGGTTTGTCCGCGAATATGCAAAAACTGCTGCTAACGCCGGAGCGTGAAATCAAGGTTCAAGTGGCAGTCGAACGCGATAACGGAGAAATCGCCACGTTCATCGGCTTTCGGATGCAGCACGACAGCGCTCGCGGACCAATGAAGGGTGGACTCCGGTTTCACCACGAAGTGGACGCCGACGAAGTTTTGGCGCTCGCGACACTGATGACCTGGAAAACCGCCATCGTGAACATTCCGTACGGCGGTGCGAAGGGGGGAATTGCCGTCAACGTTCGGGAACTCAGTCACGGAGAATTGGAACGAGTCACGCGAAAATTCGTCGATGAAATTCACGACATGATCGGCCCACACAAAGATATTCCAGCCCCCGACATGGGCACAAACGCCCAGGTCATGGCTTGGATCATGAACCAGTACCAGAAGTTCCACGGTTTCAACCCTGCGTGCGTTACGGGCAAACCTGTCGAATTACACGGTGCGGAAGGCCGTGAAGAAGCCACCGGACGCGGCGTTGCTCAACTCACGATCGCCACGCTCGAGAAACGTCAGTTAGATCCAGTTGGCACAACGGTCGCGTTACAAGGTTTCGGTAACGTCGGTTCGTATGCGGCACGGTTTCTTGCCGAGCGTGGATTGAAGATCGTCGCTGTCACCGATGCGTTTGGTGGAGTCACAACGTCAAACGGTTTGGATATCGACGCATTGTGCGAACACGTCGCACGCACGGGCAAAGTCGTCGATTTTGCGGATGCGGAGTCGATCACCAACGAAGAACTTCTGGCATCGGAAGTTGATGTGCTCATCCCGGCGGCGTTGGGGAATGTCATCACGGCGGAGAATGTGGACGATGTGCGTGCGAACATCATCATTGAAGCGGCCAACAATCCGACCACACCGGAAGCGGATGAGATTCTAGCGCGACGCGAGATCCTCGTGCTGCCCGATGTCCTCGCGAACGCCGGCGGTGTGACGGTGAGTTACTTCGAGTGGGTCCAAAACTGCCAGCACTTCAAATGGGAACTCTCCCGTGTGCGAAAGGAACTCGATAAGATCATGCTCAGCGCATTCGAAAAAGTTTGGGAAATCGCTGAGGCGAAGCACGTTTCGCTCAGAACAGCGGCCTATTTACTTGGGATTGGACGGGTCGGACGCGCGACGGTTCTAGGCGGCTTGTAAAAATTCCGACGACTGATAACTACACGGTTACTGACGGAAAGATTGAATACCATGTCTTCACAGGGTGAACCTTCAAATCTTGTGCATCTCGCTGACATCTCCGAACAACTCCGCCGGTCTTGCGTGCTGTTTCAGGAAATGAGCAACGCCGAATTGAAGCAAGTTGTCACCTTGCTTCATACAGTGGAATTCCCCAAAGACGAAGTCATTCTTCGCGAAGGCAAATCCGTCCAGCAGTTGTGGATCCTGATTCAAGGCCAATGCGAGGTTGTCAAAGCCGTCGACGAAGACGGGCATCAACAACTCGCAGTCCTGGAGACCGGGGCGGTCTTCGGTGAGATGTCGTTTTTCCGTCCCGGGCCGCACTCGGCTTCTGTCAAATCATTGACTCCCGTGAAACTGTTCTCACTGCCCCGTGAGGAATTCGACGAGTTGATTGAGACAGGTTCATCCGCCGCTTATCGCATCGCGGTCAACTTAAACCGCATCCTCTCCGAGCGGCTGGCCCGCATGGACGATTGGATCTGCAAACGCGTTGAAGGCCAAGAGGAAAAACCAGTCCACAAAGATGAATGGAAAGACTTCCGATCGCGACTCTATTCCGAATGGCACTTCTAAGACTACGCGATCAAAGCCTCGATTGTGCCGGTGCTGTCAGCGAATTCTTGAATCGGTAAACCTAACATCTGGGCCTGAGTCAGCCACAGGTTAGCGAGCGGTGTACCTTCTGGCATATTGATGTGTTGACCGGACTTCAGGCGTTTCCCACCACCGGCGACAATGATGGGCAGATCATTGTACTGATGCGTCGAACCATCCCCTAATCCGGACCCATAAGTCACCAACGTGTTATCAAGAAGCGACGTTCCATCAGCCTGGTCAACCTGATCCATCTTCTCTAATAGATAGACGTATTGTTGCATATGAAACTTATCGACTTCCAATAGATCGTCGATCATCTTGGTTTGATTGTGTGACATCTGATGATGACTTCGTGGCTTGTCGAACAACCCCTCAAACATATACGGCGTGTCCCAACGCTCCGGACCGACCATGAATGTCGCGACATTCGTCAGTCCTGTTTGAAGGGCCACCACCATCAAATCTCCCATCAGTCGAATATATTCCCCGCGTGGCAGGTACGCTTCTGGTGGTTCCTCAATAGAGACCTTCGCCAATTCTGACTTCATCTTTTCGAGACGTGACATCTGCGTCTCGATCGTTCGAATCGAATCAAAATACTCAGTGAACTTTTCACGGTCTGCGTACCCAAGGTCTCGCTTCAAATCGTTGGCATCTTGCAAAACGAGATCGGTGATCGCACGTGTTTGTGCGTCCCCACGACTTGAAAACAACCGTTGATAGACTTTCCGTGGATCACGCAATGACGGTGCGACATGCCCAGTCCCATACCACGAAATGTTATCAAAATAGATTGACTCTTTGTTGTCCTTGTGACTATTGCAACTCAGTTCCAGTGTGCGAAACGGCGTTGTTCTGCCGATATGGTCTGCCACGATATGATCGAGTGTACGATCGAGCGGCCAAGCAGACCCCTGAATTGTATAAGGCTTTGCGCTACTCAAAAAACACGATGCACATTGTGCATGCACATCGGTGCCTTGTTGAAACGTTCGATCCATTCCCGTAATCAGCGTGGCTTTGTGCTTGAACTTTTCCAATGGCTCAAGAGTAGGTGTGAGTTCAGTCAGGGGCTTCGTACGGAAAGTTGGGTCCTGCTCGCCTAACGACTTCATGTGATTCCCCAGGTTGCCCTTGGGAATCACATGATTCGCTTCGCCGGGGAAGAACCCACGTCGGACCACACCAATCGGCACGTAAAACTGCACCATCCGCAGTGGGACCTCCGCTGCAGCTTGAGTTGAAGCAAGGCTCTCCAACCAAGGCAACGCGAGTGCTGCCCCGCCGAGTCCGCGAAGAAGATGTCGTCGGGAGATAGATTTCTTCATGACATTTATTCTGGTTGGAGTTTGCTAGTCGCGAGAATTCTTGGATTCGACTTGTTGCGAAACGGTTCACTAAAAATCACTTGCTTGATGAGTGTTTGAATCTTGTAGTCATCAGCTGCAGTTGCTTGCACGATATGATCGAGCGCCGATTGATCTGCTGCTTCAAGCTCCCGAGCCAACGCGAAGGACAGGAGATGCCCTGCAAAGGCTCGTGTAAATCGATCTTTTTCAACCAGAATCGCGTCTTTGAACTCAACGACATCATGGAATTCGTGTCTGCGGAAGAGCGTCCCGGACGGGTCAATCGCACGCTTGTTGTGGTACTGATCACGCCATTTTCCGATCGGGTTGTAATTTTCCAACGCAAAACCCAGGGGATCAATTTTTTCATGACAGCCTTTGCAGTCACGACGCTGCCGATGCAAAGCCAACCGCTCCCGTAGTGTGAGGTGTTGCTCGTCTGCGGGCGGATTCTCTTCGAGCGGTGGTACATCCGCGGGAGGCGGTTTCGGTGGATTGTTGAAGATGACACTCGCAACCCAAGCACCCCGAGTAATCGGTTGCGTTCGATCGGGGCCAGATGTCATTGTCATGACAGCAGCATTCGTGATGACACCTCCCGAACGACGATCCGTGACTGGCATTCTTCGAAACCGAGCCACTGCAACTTCAGGACCACGATTTTGAACTGGCGTACTAGCGAGTTCCCCATAGACACTATTCAAATACTCGGAACGGTACGTAAAATCGGGATCAATCAACTCCGTGATGGGCCGATTTTCCACCAACACGGTTTCGAACAGCAAGAGCGGTTCTAACATCATATGCATGCTGGCCCGATACTTGGAAAAGTAGAACCGTGGAAACTGTTCACGGTCCGGCACTGATGAAATAATGCGTTCCAATTGCAACCATTGCGAAGGGAAACTATCGCAGAAGCGTTTGAGCTTGCGATCCCTGAGCATCCTTTCGACTTGCTCGTTTAATATCGGTGTGTCGCTAAGCCGTCCCTTACTTGCCAACTCTAGCAACGTTGCATCCGGCAGACTTCCCCACAGAAAAAACGATAGCCTCGATGCGAGTTCAAAGTCGCCCAAAGTTTCCGCCGCATCAGTCTCCGTTGATCGATCATAGAGATAAAGAAACTTCGGCGATGCTAGCGTCGCGGCGGCTAGCGACTTCATCACGTCCGTAAACGGAACGCCGTCATCCAGTTGATGGTTCGCGTAGGCGATGTATCGGTCAAGTTGTTCGCTGTCGATCGGTTGGCGAAACGCTCGCCGAAGAAACGGTTCCAATCGTCGCCGAAGTTCGACATCGTGATCGACACCAGCTGCGGAAGACTCAAAAAATGGTTTCCAAATCCCAACAGTTCGCGGGCCGAAGTCCGGACTTTCCGGGATCGACAGACCGAGTTTCAGGAAAGCGTCCATCAGTAATGGGGACAGTGAAAGGTGGTCACCTTGATTATCGAAACCATGTTCGGCTCGCAGATCTTGCGGGAACGCGGCGATTCCACCGAGTCGAGGTTCAATCATCTGCGACTTGCCAAGTGGTCGACTGCCAACCGTGACCACCTCAGCCATCGTCCCCGTCGCTGGCTGGAAATACCCGCCATGATCTCGCATCATTCGTTCAGGTAGCGAGAAGACATCCCGATCCAGATCGAACAGGTCAACGACCGCATTGTTATATTGAAACCGATTCATCCGCCGGATTGGCGCATGTGGTCTCCGCGACTGTTTACTGAGTGCCGCTTCTCGCATTCGCCGGAGTTCTGCGATCAGTTGCTGTCGGAGTTCTGGCTTGAGCGTCGGTCCGTAATCCGGCGGCATCTCCCCCAAATCCAGCACACGCACCAGACGACCAAGCAAGTCGAGATCCGTCGCGAGTTCGTCGGCCTCCACCGACTGCAAAGCAACATCGCTCTCAGCATCCTCCCCATCCCCATGACACTCGACGCAATGGGTTCGCAACGCCGAAACGACGAACTTCGAAGGCGTCTCCGACTCAGCCGCCCGCGTGGATGATGCCAGCAGTAGTGGTAGGACAACGATCAACCATCCGAAAACGGATCGAAGGGAACACTCGATCGAGAGTTCGCAATTGCGTTCGCGTTCTGCATCATTTGCCATTCGTCAGTTACCTCGTCGCAGAGCACATCTAAGGAAGCAACCATTGTACAGGAAATCCCCAGTCATCAACAGAAACGTCCGTTCCCGACAATCGTGGGAATTCGAAGACGAGTCGATTCCGAAAAACAACCCGGTCGTCGAGGGACTTTAACAAATTCCAACGTTCTGTTGGATTTTTTCAACTTTTGCCAGCGCGATACTTCTCCGTGTCCTACGTTCTGAACATACCCATACATTTGTTGGAAATGTCGACCTCACTTGTTGAACCCTCCAAGAACATCAATAGCAGACGAACATCCATGACTCACGATACCCCACTTCGCAAGTTCTTGAATCGTATTCTCCAGCGTCCTGCAACCACTCGCGCAAATCGGCGACTCCGACGTTCCGTTAATACGGTCGAATGCTTGGAGAACCGGGTGCTGCTTTCGGCTCTTTCCGTTGGCGATGTCGAACAGAGCGAAGATTCCGGCACGATCTCGTTTGAAGTCGTCCTGGATGAACCGATCACCGAGGACGTCACATTCGACTACACGACAGTCGCTGACACTGCGACAGCAGGAACAGACTTCGTCAGCGCATCGGGTTCTGGAACAATTGTCGCAGGTCAAACACAGACTGTCATCGCAATTGACATCGTCGCCGATACAGCCGTTGAATTGGACGAGCAGTTCTTCGTCGAACTTTCCAACATCGACGCCAATGGAACACCTATAGAGATTTCAGGCGGTGGAGGTGGCGTCTCGATCAAGTCCCTCGGTTCCTACGACACCGATGGTTCCGGTTATGACGTCAAAGTGATCGGCGATATTGCGTATGTCGCAGACGGTGACCAAGGACTCAAGACACTCGATATTAGTGACCTGGAAAACATCACATTGCTAGGCGCGATCGACACACCTGGCTATGCCTATCATATTGATGTGGTAGACAACGTTGCCTACATCACTGACAACTATTCAGGGCTGCAGATCTTCGACGTCAGCGACCCAGCAAACCCAAGCCAACTTAGCACCTACAATACAAGTGGACGTGCCTTCGGCATCAAAGTTATTAACAATCTCGCATACGTGACAGATTATGCAGATGGCCTGAAGATTCTCGACGTCAGCGACCCATCGGCCCCAACTTTGTTAGGAACCTACGACACTCCTGGTTCCGCCGTTGGTATTCAGATCATCGACGATATCGCTTACCTGACCGACTACCGAGAAGGACTGCAAATCCTTGACGTGAGTGATCCAGCGAATATCACGTCGCTTGGCAGCTTCAAGACGGTCAACAGCGCAACCGAAGTTCAAGTCATCGATGACGTTGCTTACGTCAGTGTTTATCTCGATGGTTTGCAAATCCTTGATGTCAGTGATCCAACAAACATCACTTCATTAGGAACCCGCGACACTCCTGGTTTTGCGTTGGATCTTGTTGTTATTGACGACCTGGCTTACATTGCCGACTATACTTCGGGCTTGCAAGTTCTCAATGTGAGTGACCCGGCAAATATTACTGTCGAAGGATCACACAATACCAATGGTAAGACTCGGAGTATTCAGATCATTGGCAGTACAGCCTACTTCGCGGATGATAGCGAAGGGATCCATATTCTGTCTGTCGGCCCAAGTGGTATCCAGACAACGGGGACGATTGCAAATGATGACCACGCTCCGGTAAACACCGTGCCGGGCACGCAAACAATCAACGAAGATACGCCGCTCGCGTTCTCGTTGAACACCAATAATGGAATTTCGATTGCGGACGCCGATGCTGCTTCTACGGACCTCCAGGTGACTATCGAAGCGACCAATGGTACGGTTACAGTTGGAGAAACAACAGCGACCTCTGTGACCCTGACAGACACACTTCAAAACCTGAATGCAGCATTGGCTCAGCTCGTCTTCACCCCTAACGAAGACTTTTATGGTAGTGCGTCTTTGACGATTACCACCGATGATCTGACTCGCACGTCCATTGAAGGTGCTTTGACAGATGTCGATAGTATCGCAATCGAAGTCACTGCTGTAAATGATTCACCCATCAACCAAATTCCTGGACCGCAATCAACGAAGTACGAAACGGCACTAGTTTTCTCGACCGCTAACAACAACACGATCTCGGTGTCGGACCCCGAGGCGGTTGCTGATAGCACGGACGTGCAAGTTACTGTTCAAGTCGAGAATGGAACGCTATCACTGCCCACAACTGGAGGGCTGGACTTCTTGGTCGGTGACGGCACAGACGACACGACATTCACAATCACCGGCCAAATCAACGATATCAACACGGCTTTAAACGGGCTTACCTACACCCCGGAAGCAGAGTTCTACGGGGACGGCTCGCTAACGATCACGACGGATGATCAACACGCTAACGGTGGACCAGCACTCACCAGTACGGACACGGTGCGAATCACAGTGAAGCCTCCGGTGCTAGAACAACCCTTAGGTAAGATTGTTGACACGCCGGTTGCGGAAACCAATATCAATGGAGAATTCAAGAAGGTTGTGTCTGGCAACTTTGATGGCCAAGCCCAACTTGCGGACGCTCTGGATGACCTGTTCTTCTGGGACCCTGAAACCGGTCGCAATCGAATTGTGTTCGGCGACGGAACCATGCAAGACACGCCGATCGACCCCAAATATATCAACGGTCAAGACTTCTTGGACGTCATTGCAGCCGACCTCGATAGCGGAGACGGAGATGATCTTCTTTTCTGGAATCCGATCAGTGGACGAAATCGGATCGCCCACTTGAGTGGAGACAACGGGAGCAATTATGTGATTGCCAGTGTTGAAACGAATGTAATCGACCCTCAGCAGATTGATCAGCAAGGTGACCAATTCGATCAAGTGGTGGCGGGTGACTTCAACAACGCAGGACCAGAGGACTTGTTCTTCTGGAACACGTACACAGGCAGCAACTTGCTCGTCCATCTCGAGTCTGTAACGCCAGGCACTGACACAAATGTGACGACGATCGAATCAGACATTGTGACGCCAACAATGATCAACGGAGACGACTTCACTGAAGTGCAAGTCGGTCAGTTCCAAGAGGGAGGAGTTGTCGAGTTGTTGTTCGTCAATCTCAGCACCGGAAAGAACCGCCTCATCGAACTATCCGCTGTCACGCCAGGCCAAAACACCGACTTTGCGGCGATGACGGATAGCCTGATCACTGCAGGTTCAATCAACGGCGATGTCTATTCGAAGTGGACAGCCGGTGACTTCAACAACGACGGATTGACCGATGTATTTGTCTGGAATCCGGCGACCGGAGCGAATCGTTTACTACTGACTTCGGAAGAGTCACCAGTTTCAACTGAAATCGTCGACAACACGATTGATCCTACGGAAATCAACCAAAACGGATTCCAGATCGTGACCCCACAGACGATCGACGTTGGTGAGGGAATCTTCGCTGATAGCCTCTTCTTCTGGAATCCCGTCACTGGTCAAAACCGAGTCGGTTTTGGTAGTCGACACAGTGAAGTCTAGTTGAAGTGACGCGGGATTGTTCTTTCAACTTAGAAACTAGTCTATCACTCCGCTAGAGAACTATAGTTGCCCGTTGAGATGTGCCATACGACTCAACGGGCAACTTCATTTCCTGAATCCTCTGCGATATGGTTCCATCCGAGCCTTCAGATGGATCAATCAAGCTAAATGCAGGCGAACATGTCAATAGAGGCAGACCATCACTTCGCTTGCTGAACGAGTTGATTCGGTTTGGCCCAACGGATTCTCGCCATCAATAGGTCACCTTTTGCTCCACGACGAGGCAGCCATTCTCCGACGGTGACGCACGATTCCTGCGGACTCATATTCGTTACATGGAAGTTCCCCATCAGAGCCACGTCGTCGGGGTTTTGAACGCCGTCTCCAATCAAGGGTAGGACAACTTGTTCCGAATCACGGATCAAGCACAGTTTTTCGGGATCGACTTCGGCGATCCACAACGGACTTCGCCATCGGATCACCTTCGCATTACTCGCCGCTTTCCGTGTGTAGACCAAAAACAATCCGTCCGAGTGCGTCAGCCAATGTTGCTGTGTAGTCGACATTTCGATTGGCTCACCGTCATCCCATGCCCACGCGGTCTTCCGCTGATAGTTGAGCCCATCGTCGCTGACAGCCACATATCCATGCCCATCTTCCGCTCGGATCGTTAAGTAAAACTTGTCTTTGAACTGTGCGACAGATGGTTCCAGCAAACCCCGTCCAACTGGGTTTTCCAGTGCTGGACCTACCTCGAGAATTTTGAGTTCCTCGCCGTCGAACGAGCAACGGACTCCCGCGACCATCCGGTTTTTCGCGGTCGGACCAAACGTGAAGGCCATCACAATCTCACCGTTCGGCAGGACAATTCGTTGGCCACAATTGTTGGTATAGATGTTCCCGCCACGCGGATCATCCCACTTCAACCTCTTCCGTTCTGACCAAGTCCCATCCGGTCGCCGGACCGCATAGACAGGGTACCGGGCGAGTTGATCGCCTCGTGCGAAACGTGGGCCACGATAGAACACGACGTGCCCCAAAGCTAACACAGTTCCTGTTTGGGGATGATATTGCGGAACGACATCACAAACTCCGGCTTTCAAACCCGGATGACCCGCCACGGGTTCGCGAGCGAGAGCTGGGATCGGTTTGGGGTCACTCCAGGTCCGCCCCTGATCGCTGGACTCGCTCCATTGCACCGGGCCAAAATAGTCCGAACCGCCGATTTCCTGAAGCGTCATCAAGACGTTCGATCCACCGTCGGAATTCGGCACGATACAACCGCGAGGATGAAACCAAGTGATCCTTTTGCCATCCCGATTGCGACGAAGCGTAACCTTCTCAATAGATTGAACAAGCGATTCCTCACCCGCCGCCGCATTCCTATACTTTGGTGGGCTAGCCGGTTGATCATCGGCAACGCCTAGCCCAGACGCGAAGAATAGACTCATAAATAGACACGAGCGGACTGAAAAAAGTGTACGCAGACTAAACATGGAAATCCAATCACAAGGTGTATCAAGAGTGAAATTCAATATCAGCAGGAAGTGGGAGTTTGCAAGATGCCAAAGTGCAAGACGTATCGCTGACTGATCACAATTCAACGATAACTTCAGAGGAAGTTGAACTGCTAAAACTGCACCTCCCAAAGCAAGTATGGCAGGCGAGCGATTCATAAACGCTTCATGAGGCCATAGGACGAATCTACTTCCCTTCTTTTTCCGTTGACTCAACAGCTACCAACTGCAGAGCATCGAGGATGACAAACCCCTTAGTGCCCGCATTCGTAACTTGAATGATCGTATCTTCGTCTGCCGAAAGTTTAACTGTGCCGATCGGACGAAAGTGTTTCCCTGATGGTAGCGGCTTGCGTTGATCAACTTTCAACGTCACCTGTGTATCACCGGATTTGACGATGACGGGGACCGCTCTTGCCCGAGTTTCGTGAGCGGAGTACGCCATCAGAATTTGATACTGTCCGGATGATGGCAGGCGAAACTGAAAGGTCGCCGAAGTTTGACCGTTCCCGGTTTCCGTAGAGTCTTTCTCCCCGCTATAGATATAGCCATCTTCGATATAGGGTTGGAAATTCGTTGAACGCGACCAACTTCCCTTGAGCTTTGCCTGCGAGTCATCGAGTACAAGGCCGGAAAGTGTTTCAACTGCGATCGAACTCTTTTCGACAGGCAACTCCACAACCTCAGGCAGTTCCAACACCTGCCCTTGTGCGAGAAGTCGTTTTCGGAGCTGTGCGTACTCCAGTTCCTGGACCGACACTTCTCGATCGGCTGCTAACGCCGCTGCAACACCGGCTCCCTGACCAATCACCATCCATGCCCCTTCGATCCGAAGGGACGAAATGCCGACGTGCGTACAGGACAACGCAATGGGCACTAGTAGGTTCTCACACTGATCCGGCTTCGGCAGGATCGATCGATACGGAACATGGTATGCATAACCTTGTTTCGGGTTCTTCCGTCGGACGGGATAGATGGTGCCCTCGTTGATAACACCACCACTTTCAAGGGCGATTCGTTGACAGTCGTGCGAGTCGATCGGAAACGACGAAATCGCAATCGGATCATCTTTCTCGGTTGTTTCTAAAATGTCCCTTTGACTAATGACATACAGTCCCTTCATGCGTCGCGACTCACGGACATAGAGCGCCGGTGAGAAATGGTCATAGCCGGCGAACTCATCTTTGCACAAACCGAGCCGTGAATAGCGATCCCGCATTGACTTTGGGACGGCTTCATCTGTCGTCAGGAAATGATAGAACTCAAGCGTGTATTGTTTGTGGGCTTCCCAAATCTTTTTGCGACCGACCTCGTCCGCAGCATGCCAGTCTTTGCCACCACCAACCAAACCGATCGAAAACTGTCCGCCAATGGAGTTATTGCCATCGAGCTTGTTTCCAGGAAGCGGGTAGAGATCAAAGCCGACGCGTTTCACGCCTGCCCGCAACGCACGACGGACGATTTCAAACCGAGTGGGATCATAGTGTGTCGGCTTGGGCATCGGTACACGATTGCCTGGGTCTTCTGTGAGACAGAGGCGAAAACTGTAAGTCATCACATTGTCATCGCCAGCCGCATCGTCGCCCATTTCTTTCGCAGTGACCAACGGTAATAGTTGCCCTTGCTCATCGAATCCATCGATCGGCATCTTCGACTTGGGGTATTGTTTGCCGGCGAGTGACTCCCCGTATTCGTCCCGCCCTTCACGGCCGATCGTCCAATCGACTCCGGCGGCCGCCATCAGGTCGCCTTCGTAAGTGCCGTCGACAAACACCTTCGCGGCGAACTGGCCATTCGATGTGATCAACGTTTTGATCCAGGCTCCGTCTTTAATGACTGACTTGAGATAGCGTTCTTTCCGTACCGTGACTCCGGCTTCGTCGAGCATCTGCATCGTCACACGCATTGCGACATGGGGCTCGAACGTCCACCGGGACTGATCTTTCTTCGCCGGATCATATGGGGCTTTGAGACCACGATCCGTGTAGTCCTTCACAATCCGAGTATGCCATTCATGAAACAGCCCCATTAATGTACTGCGGACCATTTGGTTGGAGTCACAGTGACTTAACCCTCCGGTGCTCATCGCACCGATATGATCCGTCGGTTCAAGCAGGATAACCGATGCCCCTTCCCGTGCGGCTGCGATTGCTGCACAGAATCCGCCAGGGGTGGAACCGTAGACGATGACATCGGCCGTCTCAACGTTCTTTGAACCTGCTTCCTGTCGCGACGCCGATTGTTGAGCCATTAGCATTGAGCCAGGCATCAACATAGCGGCGGCAAGAACAAGAGCGAGACATCTCGCCCGACGTCTAACAGTCGTTTGATGTTGAGTTTGATAGTCTAGTGTCACGAGCGATTTCCTAGGGTAGGACTAATAATTGATCGATTGATTGACGTATTGCGGGAAAATCGTTCTATCGCCCAGTTGGCAACTTAAGCTGTTCAATTGGGATGATCGCCAATTCAGCACTGTTGAGGTTTCCGCTGCGACCGCCGTTGTTTGAATAGCCAACGTAGAGGTGGCCGTCATGCTCAACAGCATACGGATACGAAAGACTGAGATGATCGGCTGACTCTCCCGGCTGCCCCTCAAGTCGCGATCTGCGAATCACGAACACTTTTTGAAACAGTGAGTTTCCCGGAGCAGTCACTGTGATTGTTAGCGGAGTCCGTTGACCACCGTTGTCTTTGGCGGTCGTGCAGACTAAATAGTGTTGACCATTGCTCAGCGTTCCAGCTGCTGGCTTCGACGTAGCCATTGGCAAATTACTAACGCGAGAGTCCGTCCAAGTTCGGCCGTAATCTTCGCTGATAGCCACCAATGCCTTTGCTTCCTCTCCATACCGTGCGATGTTGACCACGCGTTTTCCGTCGAGGTAGAGAGCCGACTCTCCCCACATACGAGCGATGTGTCTGCTCGCGGGGATCTCAACATAGTCCCATTGGGTAAGGTCGTCGCCGTGACTAATCGCGACAGCAGCCAGAAACACACGGTCATTGGAATACCGTCCTCCCGAAAAGCCCGGCATAATCCAGTTTCCATTTGGCATCCTGACCGGCTGATTCATTGGCCAAAAACCGTTGCGGATCACAACGCCATGCTTGGTCCATTCGCCGGAATCCTCACCGAGCGTGTATGCCCGCGTGTGAATCTGTTCCATCTTATTCGTATACGCTCCGTGGAACGCCCATAGTTTGCCACGATGGGAAAGAAACACACCATGACTGACCGCGAGATTCGGTTCGTCACCGGCATCAATCACTCGTAGTTCACTCCAAGAGCGACCGTTATCGTCACTGACTCGGTATTGAGCTTCTTCAGTCACCGTGTTCTCAGCACCTCTGTTGTGGCCGATAGATGCATAGAGCTTTCCTTGATGCCAGCAAAGTCCGACACCATGGAGGAATCGGTAACCGTCCTTATTCAAATTCCATTCCTTGATGACTTGGAACTCGACGCTTTTCAGATCGGCAATCTCATTGGCTTTTGGCAAGGGGCGTGTAACATCCCAAAGCGGGAACGGCTTCGCGAACTCCGGAAGTATGTGGGTTACCTTCACAGGGTGATAGAGCGTTGCGATCTCACTTGGTGTCAGCTGATGATCGAACAGCAACGCATGATCAATCGCGCCCAGAAAAGTTTGCCGAATGTGACCGTTGTCATCCACACCCCCGAACGTTAGTGGAGCATTCGTTTGTGGAATTGGCCGCTTGAGTGCAATCGAGCCAGCATGTTTTCCGTTCAACCACAGTTGCGCACGGTCGCGACCAATCGTCACGACCACTTGATGCCAATGCCCTGGCTTGAGGGTTTCGCTAGCGTGCGTCGTCTTCCAGCCATCCTGACGGACATAGAGCCGCAACTTTTGATCGCGGTCGATCATTACGCTCCATTCGCGTTCGTTGAGCGAGTAGCGGTTTTTTGTGGCGATCATTTGTTGCCCACGTTCCAGGTGGTAGGGATTGAACCAAACAACCAATGAGAACGGCTTTTGAGAATGCAGAAGCGGCAACGGATCTTTGACAGCTAGCAACAAACGGCCGCTAAGAACGAGGGATTGGCCATGCACACCAGCCGCTTCGACCGCCGCACCACCGATCGACTGAAGTTCCTCGGAATTCGTCGAGTCCATTGGAAACATTCGACTCGGCCTAAGATGTTTTTGCTTCGGCTCCGCCGTGAACGCGGTCGACGTCTGCAACACGAGTGTCAATAGAACGACAATCAGAATCTTCATGAAAGCTCTTTCCAACTCCATGCCCCGTTGTGCTTTTGGCCGCTACCCTTCGATGCCGTGCTGCTTCATCATGCGGTACAGTTTGCGGCGTTCAATCCCAAGTACACGAGCCGCGGCGGACTTGTTGCCGTTCTGCTCTTTCAGCACTTTTAAAATATGCGTCCGTTGAAGTGCCATGAGCGAATGCTCTGGTACGCCGTCATCTGCCTTCTCGGAGGAGGGCAGGGGGGCGAATTCTTCGGGAAGATCCTTAGTTGTGATGACATCATCTGCGAGAATTTTCGCCCGTTTGATCGTATTGATGAGCTGACGAATGTTGCCAGGCCAGTCGTATGTTTCGAGCAATTTGCGAGCATCGTCATCCAGTCGATGGTCATCCCCGACGAAGTGATCTAGCAGCAGACCAACGTCACCCGGACGTTCCCGAAGCGGTGGCAGTTCAATCGTCAAGACATTGAGCCGGTAATACAAGTCCTCGCGGAATCGCCCTTCTTCCACTTCTTGTTTCAGCGTTCGATTGGTCGCGGCGACGATCCGTACATCCACACGCCGTTCCTTCTCGGAACCGACGCGACGCAGCGAACCGTCTTCGAGTACGCGTAGAAGTTTTGGCTGTAGTGCGAGCGGCATCTCGCCAATCTCGTCGATGAACAACGTGCTATGATCGGCCACTTCGAACAGCCCCGGTTTCGCGGCGGTGGCTCCGGTGAACGATCCTTTCTCGTGGCCAAAGAGTTCGCTCTCGACAAGCTGGCCGGGCAGGGCTGCACAGTTAACCGTGACCATCGGGCGATTCGCACGGGAACTGCCAAGATGGACCGCCTGGGCGATCAACTCCTTACCGGTACCGCTCTCACCTTCCACCAAAACGGGATTCTCAGTGGGAGCAACCCGATTGACAAGCCGAAAGACCTTCTTCATCGGCTTAGATTCGCCAATCATTTTAACTTGCGGCTGTTTGTTGCGATCGATCACTTCACGGAGCTGTGTGTTTTCCTTGCGAAGTTTTCGCCGCTCGAGCGCCCCCAAACAACGCCGCTCGAGTTCGGCCATGGGAAATGGCTTTGACAGAAAGTCGAACACCCCACGCCGCATGGATTCCACAGCGTTCTCGATTGTTCCCGCGCCCGTGAGAACAAGAATTTCCGTTTCGGGGTTGATTTCCCGCATCCGCTGGACGAGTTCCAAGCCACTCAGTCCCGGCAGATTCCAATCCAGCACGGCGATATCGAAATCGCGTTTTTCGCACTGGGCTATTCCGTCTTGTCCCCGGCTCGTGTGTGTGACCCGATGCCCGTTTCGCTCGAACCAACGGACGCACCCCGCGGCAAAATCGGGGTCATCGTCGACAAACAGAATCTCGAATGTTTCGTCGGCCATAGAACGTGCTTCGAACTTGCGTCGCGTTCCGGAATTGTTGGAATCGGTTGTCACCACTCCAGCCGCAACTCCAAATTGTGAGGCGAACTCAGCCAAACGCTTGGGATTCGACCATTGTGGAGTAGAATAATGAAATTCTACGAAGTTCGAGTGCGTATCAACAGCCTATCGCCTGACGACGTGAGCAAGTTCTTTGGTCACGGTTTAACGATATCGCCCAGGCAATTCCCAACATTGGCGGAAATCGCCGATCAGTTGAGAGACCATTCATGAAGACGACCCAGGAGCTATTGGAAAGCGACCTACGCGGCCAAACCCGCGTGTTGAAGCAGTTGGCTCAAGGCGCTTCACTTGATGACGTTCTTCAAACATTGATCGAGGTCGCCGAGGAATCGCGACCAAGCATGATCGGTTCGATCTTACTCGTCGATGAGGAAACCGGTTGTCTAAGGACGGGGGCATCGCGGCAGTTGCCGGACTGGTACTGCCGAGCGATTGATGGCGTCGCCCCTGGTCCGTCTGTCGGTTCCTGCGGCACGGCCGTCTACACGGGCAAACGCGTGATCGTCTCGGATATTGCTACCGATCCCCTCTGGAAGAATAGTCGTGACCTCGCATTGAAAGCCGGTTTGCGGGCGTGCTGGTCGGAGCCGATCGTTTCGTCAACCGGAAACGTCATCGGCACATTCGCGATGTATACCCAGCAATCGCGAGAACCGACCGAATGTGAATTGGAGTTTGTCTCGACCAGCGCTAATCTCGCGGCATTGGCGATCGAACGCGTGCGATACCAACGTTCCGTCGAGCGTGAACGAGCCATGCTCAAAACGATTGTCGGGGCGATTCCGGACGCACTCATCGCGAGCGACCTCGATCGTACAATCCAACACTTCAGTTTGAGCGCGTCATCGTTATTCGGGTATCAAGCGGACGAAGTGATTGGAAAAAGCACCGAACTTTTGTATGCAAACCCGAGCGATTTCGCTCGCATGTACGAAGAGCGTTTCAACACGAGCATCGGCGAAACGCTGGATGTTGTGGAGATTCAATGGCGACGAAAGTCCGGCAAAACGTTTCCTGGAGAGATCGTGGGAACGACGATCCGCAATGACAACGGCGAGCCGATCGGTTTTCTCGGGATGATCCGTGATATCTCCGACCGAAAGTGTGCGGAAGCGAAACTCGCCGAGAGTCAGAACAAATTGGTTCAGGCCGAACGGTTGGCGGCGATGGGGCAAATGGTGTCCGCAATCGCTCACGAAAGTCGCAATGCGCTTCAGAGAATCCAGGTCAGTGTGGATGTGCTCCACTACGAAATCGAAGAAGGTTCTGAAGCTCGTGGCGACCTCAACCGGATCAGCCGGGCGAAAGCGGACTTGGAACACCTTCACAATGAACTTCGCAGCTTCGCCGGACCGATTCAACTGCACATCGCGAGCAGCAACCTGGCAACGGTGTGGCGGCAGGCATGGGCGAATCTCAAAGTATCGCGAACGAACCGAGACGCCGAACTGATCGAAGTCATCGACGATATCGACCTCGATTGCGAGTTTGATGAGTTTCGGATCGAGCAGGTGTTTCGAAATCTGTTCGAGAACTCACTGGCTGCTTGTAGCGACCCGGTTCAAATTACTGTGAGGTGTCAGAATATGGACATCGAGGGTGTGCAGCATGTGTGCGTTTCCGTCCGCGATAACGGGCCCGGACTGCCGGAACAAATTCGGAAGCATGTTTTTGAAGCGTTTCAGACAACCAAGGTTAAGGGCACTGGCCTTGGCATGGCAATTGCGAAGAGGTTTCTGGAAGCGCATCGAGGTACCATCGAAGTTGGAAACGATGACATCGGCGGTGCGGAGTTTGTTATGACACTGCCGCGGTCGAGATGATCTATCTTGACCCAAGATTCAATTAGTAGTGGACATCGCCACCAATCTCGCCTGGGCACCAATCGCCGACGCCACTACGGAGTTTCAACACACACTATGACCAAGCGACTCAAAATCGTGATCGCCGATGACGAAGAAGACATTCGGCAAGGATTTCGCCGCCTGTTGTGCAGGCTCGGCTGTGACGTCATCGGCGAAGCTTCAAACGGTTGTGAGTTAGTGAAACTCTGCCAGAATAATCAACCGGACCTCGTCATCACCGATATCCGAATGCCAATGATGTCTGGTCTCGAAGCGGCCCGAAAGATCGCAGAAACTCAATCCATTCCGGTGATTGTCGTCTCATCTTACGATTGCCCCGCCGACGAGGATTGCAATTCGGTCGCGGACTTTTTGCTCAAACCGGTGGGCCTGCCGGACCTGGAAGCCGCGATCGCAAAAGCCTGTCCTCCCGTTTAACCGGTATCACGATTCATTCGGGACATGTGCCCGATCGTCGATTTGCGCATATATGGGCAATTTGGCTTCTGAATTGTGCGTATTTGAGCACCGCTGAAGGAATTCCCGCAGGAAACTCAGTGTTTCCACACCGCTATCCCCTGGCATGACCTTTGCTCTTTCGGCAACGCCTCGCCGATTCGCACTCACCAATTGAGATCAACAATGCGTTATCATTCCCTCCCGCCTATTCTTCTGATGCTCGTAGCCGTCGGTTGTGGAGCGGAGCAGTCAGGCCCGCCCCCGCGTCCCGCTCCCACTATGACAATCGCCAACCCGGTCGTGAAGCAGATCGTCGAATGGGACGCCTACACCGGACGCTTGGAAGCCACAGACTTCGTGGAAGTGCGGGCACGTGTCAGCGGCTACCTCAAGACGATTCATTTCGACGAAGGGCAGATCGTCAACGAAGGCGATCTCCTGTTCGTGATCGATCCACGTCCCTATCAAGCCGAGCTGAACGGTGCGAAAGCCGCATTGCGGCAAGCCGAATCTCAGTTACAGCAAGCCAAAGCCCAGATGGAAGAGGCGCGAGCCAAGAAGCAGCAATCGGATGCGGCGTTGACACTCGCGAATGCTCGAGTGAACCGGGCCCGACAGCTCTTCAGACAGAATGCACTTTCACAAGAAGAACTCGATCAACGCGAAGCCGAAGACCTGCAAGCCCAGGCCGATCTCGCTTCGAGCAATGCGGGAATCAGCTCTGCTGAAGCCGCCATCGCAACTGCGGAAGCCACCATTACCGCTGCGGAAGCCGGCATCGAAACAGCTCGATTGAATCTCGATTACACCCGTGTGCTGGCCCCCGTCACCGGACGCATCAGTCGTGAAGTTGTGACCGAGGGCAACCTCGTCAGTGGCGGAACATCGACCTCCACGCTATTGACGACCATCACATCGGTGGCCCCGATCTACTGCACGTTCGATGCAAACGAGCAAGAGGTTTTGAAGTACACCCGTCTCGCTCTGTCCGGGAAACGTGTGAGTTCCCGAGAAGCGAAGAACCCGGTCTATCTCGGCTTGGTCGACGAGGACGGTTTTCCCCATGAAGGACACATGGACTTCGTTGACAACCGGTTCGATCCGGCGACCGCCAGCATGCGTGCACGCAGCGTGTTTCCGAACAAAGACAAAGTCCTGATTCCAGGGATGTTCGCCCGAATCCGCATTCCCGGCAGTGCTGCATACGATGCCGTCCTGATTCCCGACTCCGCGGTTGGTACCGACCAATCATCGCAATTCGCGTACGTTGTCGTCGACGGAAAGATCGAACGCAGAAGCGTCAAACTCGGTCCGATTGTCGACGGATTGCGTGTTGTTCGGGAAGGATTGACAGGTCAAGAGGCGCTCGTCATCGAAGGTCTGCTCCAGGCGCGACCGGGTATGGAAGTGCAAACGAAAGAGGGCACCATCGAAGTCATCGAAGACGGTCTGCCAGACACCTACGAACCGTTGCCACCTGAGAAGTGGATTTCCCCCGACCCCACCCCGACACCTGATACTCCCAAGCCCGAATCCATGGCAGACGATGAAATGAAACGAAGCACCACGGGAGGCGATTCGGAATGAAATTTCCCCACTTCTTCATTGAACGACCGATTTTCGCCACCGTCTTGTCATTCTTGATTACGCTTGTCGGTGGTATCACGTACTTTTTGCTGCCTGCGTCGCAGTACCCCAATGTGGCACCGCCAACCGTTCTGGTCCGTGCCAGCTACCCGGGTGCGACTCCCCAGGTGATCGCGGATACCGTCGCCACGCCAATTGAACAAGAGATGAACGGCGTCGATGACATGCTCTACATGGAGTCGTCGTCGAGTGCCGACGGTACGATGCAGTTAACGGTGACATTCAAACTCGGGACAAACCTGGATGACGCTCAGGTGTTAGTCCAAAACCGTGTTGCTGTCGCCGAATCACGCCTCCCCCAGACCGTGCGGCAAATCGGCGTGACCACCAAGAAACAGATTCCCGACATGTTGATGGTGGTTCACCTCAACTCGCCGGACGAAAGTCGCGACACGCTCTACATTAGCAATTACGCTTTCTTGCAAGTTCGTGACGCGCTAATGCGTTTGGACGGTGTTGGCGACATTCGTATTGCCGGCGGAAATGAGTACGCTATGCGAGTTTGGCTCGACATCGAAAAAATGATGCACGTCGATATGACTGCCGGCGACGTCATGCAAGCCATTCGCGAGCAGAACGTGCAAGTTGCCGCCGGCGTCATTGGCCAACCGCCCACGACCGACACCGGTGCGTTTCAGTTGAACGTCACAACGCGGGGCCGACTAAAAGATGTCGAAGAGTTCGGCAACATCATCGTCAAACGGGGTGAGCAAGGACGAGTGACCCGACTCAGGGATGTCGCCCGGTTGGAACTCGGTGCTCAGGATTACTCACGCTTGAGCTACCTCGATGGTAAACCTGCAGTGGCGGTGTTGATCTATCAGCGACCAGGGACTAACGCCGTCGATACGGCTGCGGAAGTCAAACGGACCATGGCCGAACTGCGGAAAGACTTTCCCGAGGGCGTGGACTATGAAGTCGCATACAATCCGACGGACTATGTGGAAGAGTCGATCAGCGAAGTGTTTGACACGCTTCTGATCACCACGCTGTTCGTCATCCTGACCGTCTTTATCTTCCTTCACAACTGGCGTCCGACCATCATTCCCGTGGTCGCCATTCCGATTTCGCTTATCGGTACATTTGCTGCCATGCAGGGCTTAGGAGTGACATTAAACACGCTCTCCTTATTCGGTCTGGTATTGGCAATCGGAATCGTCGTGGACGATGCTATTGTCGTCGTTGAAAACGTTGAACGATTGATCGCCGAAGGCCTTTCGCCCCGAGAGGCGTCTCACAAGGCCATGGACGAAGTCGGCTCGGCACTCATCGCCACGACGCTTGTGTTGATCGCGGTGTTCGTGCCAACCGTTTTTGTTCCGGGAATTAGCGGACAGTTCTATCAACAGTTCGCACTCACAATTTCCATATCCACGGCCATCTCAACGTTCGTTTCGTTGACGCTCACACCGTCGCTTTGTGCGTTACTCCTGAAACCCAAAGATGGAAACGCAGAAGGAGATCTAGCGAAAGGCAAGGCAGCTCGACTAACCGGACGCATACGCGGTTTCCTCACCTTTCCCGCTCGACTATTTAACCGAACGTTTGATATTGCTAGTAACATTTATGCGGGAATCGTTGCTCGCGTCGTGCGGACTGCGGCTATCTCCCTATTTATTTACGCGGGTTTGCTTGCCTGCACATGGTACAGCTTCGGCGCGGTTCCAACAGGCTTTATTCCGGAGCAAGATCAAGGGTATCTCATTGTCGCGATTCGGCTCCCCGATGGTGCCGCCCTGTCACGAACCGATGAAGTCACGAAGCGAGTGGCGAAGATCGGTAGTGAGATTGACGGGGTGGCCCACGCCGTTGGGATTGTCGGTCTTTCTGGTTCGACCTTTACTATCAGCCCAAACGCTGCGGTATCGTTCTTGCCATTGGAAGATGCCAAAGAGCGAGCCGCTCGTGGTCGCGGGGCGAATACAATTGCCGCGGAAATGCGTGCAGCCGTCAGCGATATCAACGAAGCCCAGATCTTCATCATTCCGCCGCCGCCCGTTCGCGGTATCGGCCGCGGCGGTGGTTTCAAAATGTATGTCCAAGATCAAAGTGGCGCTGGAATCGACGCACTCAGTGCAGTCACCGAGAAAATGGTGGAGGAAGCCAACCAGCAACCCGGCGTTGTGCAGGTTTTCACGAACTACCGTCTGAGCGTACCGCAGATCTATGCAGACGTGGATCGCGTCAAAGCCCAAATGCTAGACATCCCGATGAACAACGTCTTTGAGGCGTTGCAAGTTTATCTAGGCTCTAGCTACATCAACGACTTTAACATTCTCGGGCGAACGTACCGTGTGACAGCGCAGGCAGAACCGGAATTCCGAGATGAAGCTAGCGACATTCTGCGTCTGCGGACCCGCAGTGCAAACGGTGACAGTGTGTCGCTGGGCAGCCTAGTCGAGGTCAAACAGACCGTCGGGCCCGACCGCCTCGTTCGGTTTAACCTCTATCCATCTGCAGACATCAACGGCAATACTGTCCCTGGTTTCAGTACAGGGCAATCGCTAGACACGATGGAGCAACTCGCAGCGCAAAATTTGCCGCCGGGGTTCGGATATGCATGGACTGAACTCGCTTATCAAGAAAGACAAGCCGGCAACATCATTCTCTTTTTGTTCCCGTTGGCTGTGTTGTTCGTCTTCATGACACTCGCTGCTCAATACGAAAGTTGGCTACTGCCACTTGCAATTATCCTCATCGTCCCGCTCTGCCTACTGTTCGCAATTATTGGCATCTGGTTCCGCGGGATGGACAATAACATTCTGACTCAGATTGGTTTTATTGTGCTCGTCGGGTTGGCATGTAAGAACGCAATTCTCATCGTGGAATTCGCGAAGCAAGAAGAAGACGCGGGAAAAGACCGCTTTCAAGCAGCCATTGACGCATGCCGACTCCGACTGCGGCCGATCTTGATGACAGCGTTGTCGTTCATCTTGGGCGTGATTCCGTTGCTAGTCGCCACCGGTGCTGGTTTTGAAATGCGTCGAGTACTTGGAACCGCAGTGTTCAGCGGAATGCTTGGGGTCACATTCTTCGGACTCTTCCTGACACCTGTCTTTTATGTCGTACTACGACGGTTCGCAAAAAAGACCGACGCACAGGCTCTCACTGAGACTCCCACAGGAGATTCATAAGGCGACTTGGTTGAACCTTGAGAACACCACGTGTGTGGTCTGCGTAGTCGTTACACTTCCTGGTTCGGATGTAGTGTCCCTGGCATTCCAGCGGCACCTTCAAGCTGCTGGTTTGTTCGGACCAGGAAGTATCGCCAACATAGAATCACGCCAACCAACGAAGTACACGCGGCTCCCCAACATAGAGATGTAAAAAGTTCTAAGTAACTCTCTTTGTTTGGATAGAAGTTTCGAGTAATCATCACGAAGACATACCCAAGATAGCCAAAGGCATCTGCGACATACATCAAGAAACCTAAGTTTCCTCGCTCCCGCTGCATCGCAAGCAGACGCTCAAACACAGTCGTATGCATGGCAACATAGGGCAAGTAGAGTCCGAAGCCCATTAGCACCATATAAGGAAATGCGGAAATCGCGTTGGCTTGACGGCCAACCAAAACTGCGATGATCACGAGAAACCCAGTACAGCAAATAGCAAGCGAAGTCCAAAATGCGAGTCGATTGTTCCGAATACAAACGACCGCTCCATTCACCGCGAGCACGCCGAGTGCAACGAGCATTTCCGAGTTCGTGAATGTTGCCGCTGCCGCGGGCTCTCCGAGAAGTCGCCAAAGTTCCGGAGCGAAATCAGCGCGAATGCTACGAACGATTGTAATGAGCAGATAAACAAAGACGAGCAGCGTGAGACCCACCCCATAGCGACTGTAGAGTGACCAACGTTCTGCTCGAGTCATCGCTTGTCTTTCGGTTCGAGCCAGAACATCACTCGCGTCTGGCGGTGGAATTCGACTGAGCATTCCTGCAAAGAGCAGAAGCGGCAGCACGAAAACTAAGCCGGCGGTGAACGGCATCCAGTCCTCGGTAACTCCGGACTCTAGCAACCAAGCGCCGACCGACTTCGTTACTCCGTCAGCCAGAATGAAGCTCGCACACAACCCTGCCACAAGGGCTTCCGTCAGACGTCGTCCCTCGAGAAAACTCAGGACGATGCCAAAGACCATCCCTAGCGACAACCCGTTGAGAAACAGACAAGCCGCATTCCATGGCCGACTCACGACTCCAAAAAGCCCCAAAGCGAGTTCAGCAAGTGCGATCAGTCCTAATAGTGCAGCGACACGTCGATTCGAGGGCATCTCTGCGATCACTTTGATGCCGATAAACTTCGACATCATGTAACCAATGACTTGTGTGGAGACCACCATCGTTTTGAAGTCGACGCCCCAATAGTTCGCCCCCGCAAAATCTGCAGATGTGTACGGTTTGCGAAAACCGTACATGCAGAAGTACGTCCCAAATGCCGCGATCACAGACCACACCGCCCAAAACGTTTGGTTTCGGGAAGCATCTGCCACGGAGTGTTCAGAGTCAGTCATATCGAGCTAGTACCAGACTTGAGGAACAGGATTATTGTTCAGAAGGTTTGGCGCTAATACGTGCGTCACGCATATGAGCTTCGAGCGTATATCAGATCTATTTACCTAACCGCAGAGCGTTCAAGTCCATAGGGTTTGACGGCTAGCGATGATAACTCTGCGAACTAGAGTTTCGTTGAAAACCGAGTCGAGACTTTCACTCCGGCGACATGGTAAACCTGTCGCGATTTACGGTTTTGCATTAGATACTAGTGCGTTGTCGAATCTTTGAAGTAGGTTCGGCAGTTCTGAAATCGAACTGATGGTGGCATGGGCGCCGGCATCTTCATAGACGCTCTTTGCTTGGCTGATTTGTTCGTCACGTTCACTATTCGTGAGTTGCTCGTAGTCTTTTAATGCCAAACCGGTGAGGCTACTACTATCACAGACGCCGACTGTCCAGCATCCGGCGTTTAGTCCGGCTTTGATGTCGGCGACGGTATCCCCGACCTTGACAACGGTAGACGGCGGATAGACACCAAGTTCACTCATGACCCGAAAAATCATCCATGGTGCGGGGCGGCCTTGCGGCACGTCATCCGCACACGTATTCACATCGGGGACAAACCCTTGAGTTTCCGCCGCCTTCGCTACGGCATCGGCTGCCAACCGAAAGTATCCCGTGGTGCCCGCAATTAAAATCCCTTGCGATCTGAGTTGACTTGCAACATCGAGTATCCCTGGCACAAGCGTGCTAGTTTCTTCAATGGCTTTGAGTTGAATGGTTACAAATTGTTCGTACATTGCATCAACATCAGAATCTGACCATGATTGGCCCTTTGCTTCCTGCCATCGACCCGCAATGTCAGGTTCTGAAAGCATCGCCACTAGATGCTCCCGCTTATTCAACCCCATTGGCTTCCGTGCCTCTTCATCGGTGACCTCCACGCCCTCGGACTGGAAGACCTTACGAAAGGCGACAGCAGGTGCTCGCGAACCAAAGTCAATCGTGGTTCCGGCCCAGTCAAAGACAACAAGACGAATACTTAGTGGAGTGGCCGACATGAGATTCCTTCGGATACGCTTGTGAAAACGAGTCTAGAGTGAATAAGAATGGTGAACTAGCACAACACGTTCAGTTATCGTTTGAGTTTAGTGTGCGGTCATAGTTTGCACATTATTGATGTCATGGCATGAATCATTGCCTTAGCAAACGAACAAGTTCTTCATGAGTACCTGATCGAGGATTGTTGGCCAGTCGTTGCGGATTCACCTGCTCGGCAAGCCAATCCAATTCGAATGCGTCGGTGATCCCAATTTCCCGAGGTGATGCGGCATTTCCAGTCGCAGCAATTATGTGACGGATCGCAGAACCAGTCTCTTCGATATCGCTTGCGTCGAAGAGATTTTGAATCCGATCCATTCGTGCCGCAACGTGTGCAACTCCACGAGGGTCGTTGCAATCAGCGTCGCTGATTTCAGAATTAAATTTCAGTGCGGCGGGGAGCGTGAGCGCGACCGCCGCACCGTGCGGAATTTTATATGCGGATGTGATCGCGTACGACAACGCATGTGGTAGTGTCGTCTTGCTAATGTTGATCGCCTTGCCGGCGAGATGCGCCGCCTGACACATTCCCAAGCGAGACTCAATACTCGGGCTATGAATCGCCGGGAGGAGGTGTTTCGAACACAAACGAACGGCAGCCGTCGCATACTCCAGCGATTCATCGTTGGAACCAACCGCCCAAATGGATTCTATCGCTTGGCAAAAGGCGTCGAGCCCCGTGGCCGCGGTGATTTTTGCAGGTAGGTTACTCGTTAATATCGGATCAATAATCGCAAAGTCCGGCAACAACGCTGAATCAGCGAGCGAGTATTTAACACCGTCGATATAGACCACCGCAAAGTGCGTGGCCTCACTACCTGTTCCCGAGGTTGTGGGAATGACTAACAATGGTGTGCTTCGACTGACCACCGACGCAGTCCCCAAGATCACGTCACGAATGTCATCCGAAGAGTCGGCCAGTACAGCGATCATCTTTGCTAGGTCGATTGCCGTTCCACCACCCAACGCGATCACAATATCGGGATCAGCCTCGCGAAACTTCTTGATGCCCGCTTGGACGTCCTCAAGTTTAGGATTGGGTTCAAACTCGCTGAAGACCACATGGTGTGTCGTATTCAACAGTGGACCAAGAATCCGCTCTGCACGCGAATGATGATAGGCATTCTCGTCGACACAAAAGAAGACACGTTTGACGGACAGTTCTTCGAGTATCGAAGGAACTTTCGTAAGTGACTCCTCACCGAGGTGCACGACCTGACGGTGTTCGATAGTCTCCATAAAACTTTTCCTGGTAGTCAATGCGGTTTTCAACCGCCTTGTTTCTTTGAATCTACGGCCACAACTCTACAACTCACTTTCGTACTTCGGCTTCACCGAAAGCTCCGAGTTCCGGCGATATGGTTGTGAACTATGACAACTCGGTCTTTGTGAGTTTGATGTCCCACATTTTGCGTCCGTTCATTTGGACCCATTCTGCGTGCAATGTTGGGAGACTCTGTGTCGTGTCGGCAACCAAACGTAGCCAGACATGCGGGACCGCTTCTCCTCTTACGAGGTGCGGATGAGCAACATTCAATGCCGGGATGGTTCGGTTGTGGATCGGTGAGACGATGAACTGATGGATGGGATAACCCACTTGCTTTTCCGTGGGATAGCGAAGGAGTCTTGAACAGTGAATATCGCCCCCAATGAGAACGACACCGCCGATTTTCTTTTCACCGAGAAACTGAAAGAGTGCCTCACGCTCGTGTGTATACGTGCCCCAATCGTCTGATTCCGTGTTTTCTTTGTCGTCCCAAATCATTCCACAGGCAATGACCTTGAACGGTGCCGTCGATGCGAGCAACGACTCTTGGAGCCATTTCCATTGAACGTGCCCCAACAGAGTTGATTTGTCCGGGTCGACTGGTGAACGTTCCGTTCGCGCGAACCAGCGAGTATCGAGTAGAAAAACCTCGACAGGCCCCGATCGAAACTTTGTATAGATGCCTTCACCTTCGTGGCCGAACTCCTGGTTGGCCCGATATTCGACGAACGCACGCCGTGTGTTCTCTTTGCCCTTGAGTCGTCCATCGGAATCGTTGCGGCCGAAATCGTGGTCATCCCATGTGCCCCAGGTGGGTGTGTGGCGGACCAGGGCCGCGAGCGGCGGTACCGACAGAAACTCGCGGTGTTTCCGTCGGGCGGTGGCGAGATTTGTGGAGTCGATGTAAGGAGTGTCGCCGAGAAGCACCAAACCTTGTGCACCGCGTTTCTCCATTTGGGACCAGATTTGAAGCGGGTTGTTGTCGGCACACGAACCAAATGCGAGACAAACACGGGACGGCGAATTGGTATCGGGGGCGGTCTTGAACCAGCAGTCTGCCCCCTCGACAATCGTCGTCGAACTGCTGCTGATCCGGTATTCGTAGCGGGTGTCCGGTTGGAGGTTCGGAATGTTCCAGGTCAAGCAGAGATCGTTTTCCGCAGAGGCCGTGGAAACGATTTTCTGTATAGATTGACCGTCCGCCCCCTGTAAGACCGACAGCTGGTATGAACCGGGCTCTGTCGGTCGAAACCAAAGTTTCGCAGTCGTCGTGTTGACATGGCCAACCATCGGTCCAACAGGCTGACGCGAATCAGCACCCGCAGCTCGAGCGGTCTTACTGAGCAATGCGGCGGTCGTCATTGCCAACATCGAGCGGCGATTCAATTCGTAAGACATGATCGACCTACAATAGTCAGTGTGGAAAGTTGGAAGTTCAGGCACGGACGCTGTGAACTCATCGCCAACGATTTGCCAATTTACTGATTCGATAGTGCTCGAACCGTTCCTGGCATTGCGCTTCATTTCATCTGGGAAATACCGGGTCCCGCAGCGGTGCTTTCGGAGAAAGTGTGTTCATTCAAGCGAACATCATTATCCGTCCTGTTGAATTAAAATCAACAATGTTGCGGATTAAGTTTGTATGCGTTTTCTGAAAAGATCTTGAGAACCAAGGCGTCACGGCTCATATTGGGACGAAGACTCAGGTGTTGCGTCTTCCGGACTTGTTGATTTATAATCAACACAATGAATCTGTCTGAACTCGCACAACGCATTCACACTCTCCGCGTGGAACGACGTCTCACGTTGGAAGATGTCGCTTCGCAAACCGGTTTGACTCGCAGTTGGCTTTCGAAGGTTGAGAACTTCCGCGTGACTCCGTCATTGCCGGCTTTGGGGAAGATCGCAGTCGCGTTGGGCGTGCCAATCGCTGACCTGGTCGCTGGATTGGATGAGAAACCGAGTCTTGTCATCGTTCGCAAAGACGAGCGGCGAGAAGTCGAGCGGAACCGCAGTGCGACGAATACGACGGTCTACGAGTCCCTAGCCCACAAACGCCCCAACCGTGTGATGGATCCGTTTCTATTGACGATTCCGCCCGGTGTTGCCCGCCAGCGGGCCTTGGCTCACGAAGGGGAAGAGTTCCTGCTCGTGCAATCAGGACCGGTTGACTTCGAATATGTGGATGAAACGTACTCGTTGCAGACCGGCGATTGCTTGTACTTCGATGCCAACGCACCGCACCGACTGATTAACTCCTACGAGGAAACCGCTCGGGTCTTGTGTGTTTTCTCGGTACGAAACGCCGAAACCTAAAACGTCCTGTTTCGCGGACCGCTATTCGAGAACTGCTAATCCCACACTTTCATCCCTGACAGAAAAAGCTGATCCCTGGCCACTAATCAACTCGGAGCGACGTTCCTTCTGGAGTCCGGTCGTGTTTACTCAACGACCATGACGCCGTTCATGACCATCCAATGCCCAGGAAAAGTGCAGAGGTACGGATACCGTCCCGGTTTGCTTGGGGCTTGGAAGTAAATGGTTTGTGATTTTCCCGCTGGAACGATGTCAGTATGAGCGAGAACATCATCACTCTTTGGAACATACTGCCGGGCGTAGGCTTCTGGGTCCGCAATAAGACGGTTGCCGAGTTCTCCGACCTGCCGAAGCCGCCCCGGCTTGACCAACACCCAATTGTGAGGCACAACGTCCGGGTTCGACAGGGTAAACGCCAGTTGTTCATTCACCTTAACATGGAACTCTCGAGTGGCGTAGGTGAGGTTCTTGCCTGTTTCAATTTCGATCGCACGGGCGTTTGGAACCGGCTTTCGCCACGGGTTTGGTTTGCGAGCGGCCTGGAGTGCCAAATCCGTGAGTAACGGATGAGCTGCAATTGTCTTCGAATGCGGATGATAGCCAGGAAAGTCCGTGAAGGGCGGATCGAGTTTGTGAACGGTTAGAAAAAGGTCCTGACCGTTCCCGCTTGGGTTGGTGGAGGTCGTCTCGTCGGCATTCACTCGCAATCGCAAATGGAGTTGGCTGACCGGTTGCAAACCGGGGATTTCGAGAAACAGCGAGCGACCATTCGATAGCACATGAGCGGAAGCGATCACCAACGGATCATGGCCAGCAATCCCCTGATGTGATGGCGAATATTCGGGTGAACCGTATGCGCCGCTGTAGCGATAGTTCCAACACTGAGCAAAATGCTGCGAAATGTCGCCCGCGATCGACTCGTCGATCGGCTCGGAAAACGTGAGATGAACTCCGTTTTCGTGCGTGTGAAAAGCCGTCGGGATTTGCACCGTATCGCCCGTATATCGAACTCGTTGAAAACACCCATCCTGCGGTGTATAGGATCCCCACCCGGCCATTCCAGAGACATAGAGCTGACCGTCGGAGGGGTTTAACCGTCCCCGATGCACGCCCGAAAGAAAATCTCCCGTCATCGGCACGATGCCACCTTGCAATTGGCCGTCGACTTCGTCACGCAGCACGACGAACCACGTTCCGGTTCCGAAGGACAAGTGCAGTAGCTGATCGTCCAGCGGACCGAACTGCTTGCTACGAACGTGAACTTGCCCGCCGCTTGAGTTATCGAGTCCACGCGGCAAATACACGAGCGGAAGTTCCGGCGGGCGATTTTGCTTCGGCCCACCGTAGCCGAAATACAAAGCATCGGCGGGCGATCGGTCGGGGGCATTTCGGACGGCGTTAATGGCTGAGGCCGGTGTCCAACTTCCCTCAGAAACGGGGACCGTCACCGTTCCGTTCGGGAGTAATCCCAGCCCGTCCGGATTTCGAAAACCGGTAGCAATGACATCCGCCTCTTGACCATCGGCGGAAATCCGTACCAATCCCTGATTCCCAGATGCGGTATAGAATTGCCCTTTCGAATCTCGTTGCAATCCACAGATGAAGTCATGACCGGCCGGGGAGGTCACGAACGCATTGCTGAAGCATTCGTAGAAGTCTGCTTCACCATCATGATTGTGATCGGTCAGCCGAGTCAGTTGGTCTCGGCATTGAACATAAACTTCGCCATCGGAAACGACCAACCCGAGAGCATGATGCAACCCCGAAGCGAACCGTTTCCAACGGGCAACGCCTGCCTTATCGCTTGGTGAGTTCAAACCGGAAACGTGCCAAACATCCCCTTGCATCGTGCAGACCAGAGCACTGCCATCGGGCAGAAAATCGTGTCCGCCGCAGAACATCAATGCCTTCCAAGGATTTTCTGTCGGCAAGGAAATCGTGTCGACAGCGTACGGTTGGCCGTCACCCAGCGTAATCGGGGTCTCCAAAACTTCCGGCCACTGAGTTGGTCCTCCTTCGAGAACGTGTTTTAAGGAATGCTGATCAACCGGCGCTCGTTCGCGGACAAACCGACCATCTTCGACCCAAGGCGAATCTAGGTATTCCACCTCGCCAAGTCGGTATGCGAAGACAACTCGATCCCCATGACGATAGAACCCGTGATATCGAAACGGCTCTTGGGGACGTTCGGACTTTGACTTCGATTGCACCTGCCCTTGGATTTTCAACCCACCGACGAAGCCATGACGAACAGCATCGAACCGCACGAAACCGCCATTCCAGATGGCATCGTAGGAAAGCGTATCCGGATTGAAGCAGGCAGAAAGTTCGCCGGCTTCGCCCAACCGCACGCATACCGCTCGCGGAACCGTGATGCCAGGACCGCGAAGCACTCCGCACTGGATGCTGCCCAATTGAGTCTCGTTCCAACGACCGTCGGCCCAGGTTTGCTCGTTCTGATTTCCCCAATGCCCCTGGTTTCCACCATCGAGCCCCGGGAACGGTGCCAAGACCATCGGCACATGCGATTGACGGCGAAAGTATTCCGCCTGTTTTGTATAGAAATCGTAAAGCCGATCGCGATTCACCGCCTCTCCGGCGTTTGGCCATCGTTTCGGATCGAGGGGAGATTTTGTGATTGGAAACTCCACTGGCCCGTGCATTTGGCTATGAGCGATCACCTGCAGTAACTCTTTGGAGAGCGGCTTTCCATCGCGTCCGAGTTCGCTGAGAAACCGAAATAGATCCCACTTCTGTTGCGAGGATAAAGCAGCGGTCAGACCATGTGGCATGACCGTCGTTCCCGCCACTGCCGCGTCAATGTCCGATTTAGCAAGGGTCCACAGTTTGCCGGTTGCAGGTTCCCGAAGCGTGACGGATTGCTCATTGGCAGCGTGTTTGTAGCCCGTCAGTACTTGCCCGTCAGTGGTGAGAATCTGCCAATTAATGTATTCCGGCTTGACGTCTCGTTTCGGCCAGAGCACGGACTCCACCAGGTGCTTCGCCGTGCGTTCTTTGGCGATCATGGAAAGTTCCGGGCCAACGCTTCCGCCATGCATTCCGATCTTATGACACGAAAGGCACGCTTGTTTTGCCGCTGCAAAAACACGCGCCCCACGCAATGCATCGCCCGAGCGATTGAAGTCCCGAACCAACTGTTCGACCAAGTCGGCATCGTATTTCAATTCCGTCGTGGAGGGATTCTCCTGGGTTGGCGAAAGCTGGTTCTTCGGCGATTGTTGATCGAAACTCCAGAAACCGACCGTTGATTCATCACGTAACACTTGAATCTGAGGTTTTGCGGGAAGCTTCCGCGTGCCATGGGAAATTCGAACCCATTCAATTTCACCATCGCAACCGAGTCGCCCTTCCACCAATCGGCCGATACCAAGACCGCCTGGCACGCTTGGCTTGTTCGCCTGGCGTTCAATGGCTTGATTCGCAACCGTTTTGCCATCTACGAACAATCGCACGTGGTCCGGCTCGTAGATCATTGCGAGCGTATGGGGTTTGCCATCGCAGACCATGGCGTTACTACGAACGTGATCGGGCCGCTGTCCCGGCAGATAAGCCGTGAGATGACCGCTCCCTCTCATCGAGAACAATTCCCAATGATCTCCCGACTGTTTCGTATCACTAGCGACAAGAATGTTGTAGCGATCACGCTTCCGCAATGTTGCTCGAACCTCCACGGTGATCGGCGGCTTACGGTAGTCCTCGTTTCCGGGCAGGACACGTCCGATGTCGTCAGCATCCGCATTGACTTTGCTGGAACCGGGCTTTGGACCGCCACTGCCTGGTTTTTGAAGTTCCTGCTGAACCCACTTCAAACCATCTCGGTTTTCTTGAAGTGATTCCCTGGAATCCAGTTCGTTACGATGATCGAGAATCCCAATCGGCCCATCGTAGCCACTATCCGCAACGACACGGATCATCTCCAACTCGTGCTCGCCTTGGCCAATACCTAGGATTTTCGGTTGCCCGCCGTTGTTCATTCCATTGAGGTTCAGACAGAGCAAATACGGCTTCATCATCGCGAAGGATTCCGCCCAGTCGGCAATGTGCCCGTGTCCGTGGTGAAAGTTGTAGACAATCCCAACGTGGTCGTGCCCCATCTCGCGGAGTCGCCGACAGACCGCCACTAAGTTCTTTGGTTCGCCTCCCCATCCGCCGTGGTTGTAGAGCCCCAATGGACACCCCATGGACTTGGTCCGGCGGACGAGGGGCAACAAGTTCTCGGCAGCGAGTTTGACTTTCGCACCGGCGTCCTCACCGCCGGGATCACGGAGGGTCTGCCAAATCTGGGGATGAATTTTGTACTTCTCAAAGAGTTCAAAGGCCTTTGCGTGAGTGCTCCAAAACGCGAAAAATTCGATCCCGTGTTTCTGATACTCGCGAATCTCATCCTCAAACGATGCGATATGTTCAGCCCGCCAATCGTAGGCACATCGCAGAATCCCCAAATCTTTGAGCATCACCGCCCGTTCCGCGGGACTGCGTTTCTTCGCATCGAAGGGCACGATGCACCACGCCACTAAGTTTTCTCGGCGAAGTACATCGTGTTCTTCCGCGCGGACGGCTGACTGTTCCCCAATCACAAGTTCAAGAAGAACACAGACAACAAGGACTGCCCAACTCGGGCACAAACACTTGATTGAACGAAGCCGATACGTCATTCCGAAACCTATGGCGGGGACTCGTGGTGGAGGAACGGCACGAGTATATCACGACATCCCAAAGAATCGATAACGGCCGGCACGGATTGCAGTTGGCTCAACACGAACACCAGCGCAAAAAAAAAACGGCAAGCCGTGAGACTTGCCGTTTCTATCAGACCGTAGAGTGGGTCGGTTCGCTTAGTACCGGTAGTAGTCCGGCTTGAACGGCCCTTCCTTGGGGATGTCGAGATAATCGGCTTGCTCTTGGGTGAGGCTGGTGAGTTTCACACCGAGTTGATCCAAGTGCAGTCGCGCGACTTCTTCGTCGAGTTTCTTTGGAAGAACATGGACGCCGACGGGATACGAATCTGTTTCGTTCCACAATGCCAGTTGGCCGAGAACTTGGTTCGTGAAGCTGTTGCTCATCACGAATGACGGGTGCCCTGTTGCACATCCCAGGTTCACCAATCGACCTTCAGCAAGCACGAGAACCGACTTGCCATCAGGGTAGGTGTATTTGTGGACGGGACCACCGACTTCGTCGTGGCCTTTGACCGTCACCTTTTCAATGTCACTACGATTGTTCAGATAAGCGATTTGGATTTCGCTATCGAAGTGACCAATGTTACAGACGATCGCTTCGTTCTTCATTTGGTCGAGGTGTTCGCCCCGAATGACATCGCAGCAACCAGTCGTTGTGACGAAGATGTCACCCCGGTCGGCAACGTCTTCCATCGTCGTGACTTCGTAGCCTTCCATCGCGGCTTGCAAAGCACAGATCGGATCGATCTCAGTGACGATCACTCGAGCACCAAGGCCTCGCATCGCATCGGCACAGCCTTTACCGACATCACCGTAACCGCAGACCACGACGACTTTCCCAGCAACCATGATGTCGGTTGCTCGTTTGATGCCGTCCGCGAGGCTTTCCCGGCAACCGTAAAGGTTGTCGAACTTGCTCTTGGTGACCGAATCGTTGACGTTGATCGCCGGGCAACCCAGTTTGCCATGACGGTGCAGCGTGTGGAGACGATGAATCCCGGTGGTGGTTTCTTCGGTGAGACCGCGGATGTCGTCCAACAGTTCCGGGAACTTGTTGTGGACCATCATGGTGAGGTCGCCGCCGTCATCGAGAATCATGTTCAAGGCGTCGCCGTTGGGCCAGAACAGCGTTTGCTCGATGCACCAATCGAACTCTTCTTCGGACATCCCTTTCCAGGCGAAAACAGGAATCCCGGCTTTCGCGATCGCCGCTGCGGCGTGGTCTTGGGTGGAGAAGATGTTACAGCTGGACCAGCGAACTTCCGCGCCGAGGGCGGTGAGTGTTTCGATCAGAACGGCAGTTTGCACGGTCATGTGCAGACAGCCTGCGATGCGAGCCCCCTTCAATGGTTGATCGGCACCGTGCTTTTCACGCAGAGCCATCAAGCCGGGCATTTGGTTTTCTGCCAGCTCAATTTCCATCCGGCCCCATTTGGCCAACTTCTCGAACTGCTCTTCGTTGTAATCACGTACCTTGTAGGGCAGTGGCATGACATCTGTCATCGACTTGACTCTCCTGAATGCAAACATTCCATTTCAATAGGGCGAACAGTTCGCTCGCCCGCTTTCCCCTGAAAACATAGGCAATTGGAAGTCAATCGACAATGGCGACCGGGGAAAACCTAGCATTCCTCACAAAAAGATCGATCTTCCTTCGGGAAACTCATCCGCACGCGCTGCCTTGCTGTACGGACTCTGCTAAACTTGGACAGCGGGAATTCGACTGATGCAAGAATTGCGGAGATCGTTCGTTATCGAGTTTATAAACACCAAGGAGAGACAATTGATGCGTGTCGGAGATTTCTACCGCCCTGGCGGCTTCGGTTTATCGATCGAGATTTTCCCCCCGAAAACCGAAAATGGTGAACAGGCTCTCCAGCAGACTTTGGACCGTCTGGCGAAATTTCAACCGGCCTTTATTTCCTGCACCTACGGAGCCGGCGGCACAACCCGCGATCAGACGTTGCGATGGTGCCAAGAAATTCAAGACCGCTGTGGTGTTCCCGCCACTGCTCATTTCACGTGCGTTGGCTCAACCCGTGAGGAGTTGCTGGCTTGGTTGGACCGAGCGAGCAACGCGGGCGTCGGAAACATCATGGCCTTGCGAGGAGACCCGCCCCAGGGTGAAAAGACGTTTCAGGCCGTCGATGGCGGATTGAAGTACGCCAACGAATTGGTCGAACTCATCCGGGCACATCATCCCGACATGGGGATCGGAGTCGCGGGTTATCCTGAGAAACACCTCGAATGTGTCGACGCGGCGACCGACTTGATCAACCTCAAACGGAAAGTCGATGCCGGTGCTGACGCTGTCTTCACGCAGCTTTTCTATGAGAATGAAAACTTCTTCCGTTTTCGGGATGAGTACGAACGCATTGGCATCACGGTGCCGCTCGTTGCGGGAATCATGCCAATCACGTCGTTCGCGCGTATCCAACGCATCACCGCCATGTGTGGGGCCATCTTCCCGAAGGCGTTATCAAAACGTCTGGAGGCTGTCCAAGACGATGCGGATGCGCAATTCGAAATCGGCGTCGGACACGCCATTCAACAGTGTCAGGAATTGATCGATCAGGGCGTACCGGGGATCCACCTCTACGTTCTCAACAAGTCCGACGCATGCGAACGAATTCTTGGAGAACTGAACTGGCAACCCGCGGAAGCGAAGTTCGCTGGTTAACGACAATCAAAACCGCACGCGAAGGCAAGGAGCACGTGAACTCGACCGGTTCTCCAACTTTGGCTGGGCCCGTAGAATCCGGTGACTAAGAACGGAGACTGGTTGGGCTCGCTAAGTAACACCGGGTGCCCCACACGGATTGAAAGCACTTGATGACGAAATGCCAACGACATCATCGCGATCGTCCTTCGCCGTTGGAATCGGCGGACCGAACCCGTGATTCCGTGCCGGCCTCCAACTTGATGTTCTGCGACCAAGCAGAATCCATCGGCCCCGCCGTCTGAATCCCCCGATTGCCTCTTCAGAAGCAAACACGACTTCCCAGTTGGACGAAAAACCATGACCGACTCAACCGCCGATCGCCTGCAAAACCTGATGGCCGACCGCATTCTGTTGCTGGACGGCTCGATGGGTTCACTCATCATGCAGACCGGCCCCACGGAATCCGATTACCGTGGAGAGCGTTTCAAGAATCACAACATCGATCTCAAAAACGCCACCGATGTACTCTGCCTAACGCAGCCGAAATTGATCGAGGACGTCCATCGGACTTATTGCGAAGCCGGTTCGGACATTTTTGAAACCAACACGTTCGGTGCAAATATCCTCACGCTGGAGGAATTCGGGCTTGCCGACCTGACGCATGAGATGAATAAGCAAGCCGCGGAAATCGCTCGGAGAGTCGCCGACGACTTCACCAAGAAGAATCCGGATAAGCCACGGTTTGTCGCCGGAAGTATCGGACCGACCAAAGTCCAACTCTCGTTCAACGCCGACAAACCAGGCTATCGCCCGGTCACGTTCGAGCAAATGGCGGAATCGTATGCCGAGCAAGTTCGGGGACTTTTGGATGGGGGAGTCGACATTCTCCTGCCGGAAACGTCATTCGATACGCTCAACATGAAATCATGTTTGTACGCGATCGACCAAGTCTTCACTGAACGCGGAACGACGGTCCCGGTGATGGTCTCCGGGACGATCTTCAATGGCGGACGGACGCTGACCGGGCAAACGCTGGAAGCATTTCTGATCGCACTTGAGCACTTCCCTATGCTGAGCATTGGTCTCAACTGTGCTCTCGGTCCGAAACAAATTCGACCGTACGTCGACGTGCTCAATCAACACGCTCGGTGCTCGATCAGCCTGTACCCGAACGCGGGAATGCCGGACGGAATGGGCGGTTTCGATTCCACGGCCAGCGAATTCGCCGAGATCGTCCGCGGGTTCGCGGAAGAGGGTTGGGTGAACATCGTCGGTGGTTGCTGCGGCACTACGCCGGAGTACATTGCAGCCATCGGTGACGCTGTCAAGAACTTCAAACCTCGCCAGACGCCGGATCTGCCGCGTTACTCGACCTATAGTGGTTCCGAAGAACTCATTCTTACGCCTGAAAGCAACTTCCTGATGATCGGTGAACGGACTAACGTCACCGGGTCCAAGAAGTTTGCGAGACTGATTCGTGAGGAAAAACACGACGAAGCTTTGAGTGTCGCCGGTGGTCAAGTCGAAGGCGGCGCGAACCTCATTGACGTTAACATGGACGAAGGACTGCTCGACTCCGAAAAGGAAATGGTGCAGTTCTTGAACCTCATCCATGACGATCCGGACGTGAACCGCGTGCCGATCATGGTGGATAGTTCCAAGTTCGAGGTCATCGAAGCCGGGCTGAAATGTCTAGCCGGCAAGGGCGTGGTCAACTCCATCGCCATCAAAGACGATGAAGCCCGATTCCTTGAACAAGCCCGCACCATCCGCAAGTACGGGGCAGCGGTGGTTGTTATGGCGTTCGATGAACAAGGGCAAGCGGCCGAGTGTGATCGCAAAGTCGAAATCTGCAAACGAGCGTACAAACTGCTGACGGAGGAAGTCGGCTTTCCGCCGGAAGATATCATCTTCGACCCAAATATCCTCACCGTCGGGACCGGGATGGAAGAGCACGCGAACTACGCCGTCGAGTTCATTGAAGCGGTCCGGCAAATCAAAAAAGAATGCCCTGGTGCTCGAACGAGTGGCGGTGTCAGCAACGTTTCGTTCTCCTTCCGAGGCAACAATGTGGTCCGGGAAGCGATGAATGCGTGCTTCCTCTACCACGCAATTTCGGCGGGGCTCGACATGGGCATCGTCAACGCGGGGCAACTCGAAGTCTACGAGGAAATCGAACCGGAATTGCGTGAGTACGTGGAAGACGTGCTGCTCAATCGTCGGGAAGACGCGACCGAACGGCTTATCGAGTATTCCGAAACAGTCAAAGAGAAGGCCCAGGGAGCCGAGCAAAAAGAACTCTGGCGTGAAGGTACCGTCGAAGATCGTCTGAAACACGCCTTGCTCAAAGGCATCACCGAATACGTCGAGGCAGACACGGAAGAGGCGCGGCAGAAATACGACAAGCCTTTGGACGTCATTCAAGGACCGTTGATGGACGGCATGAACGTGGTCGGCGAACTCTTCGGTGCTGGCAAGATGTTCTTGCCTCAGGTCGTGAAGAGCGCTCGGGTGATGAAAAAATCCGTCGCGTATCTCATGCCGTTCATGGAAGCGGAAAAGGCCGCCAGTGGCAACCAGCAGGAATCCCGCGGCAAAATTCTGATCGCGACCGTCAAAGGCGACGTGCACGACATTGGCAAGAATATTGTCGCCGTGGTGCTGCGTTGTAACAACTTCGACGTGATCGACATGGGCGTGATGGTGCCCGCCGAGAAGATCCTCGAAACTGCTATCAATGAAAACGTAGATATCATTGGCCTATCGGGGCTGATCACACCGTCGCTCGACGAAATGGTTCATGTTGCCAACGAGATGCAACGGCAGGGATTCGAAGTCCCGTTGTTGATCGGCGGAGCCACTACGTCCGCCAAACACACCGCCGTGAAGATTTCCCCGAAATATAAGCAACCGGCGATCCACGTGCTCGATGCATCCCAGTCGGTCCCCGTGGTGGAAAATCTGCTGGATGGATCACGCCGGGACAGCTTCCTCGAAAAGGTGCGAGCGGAGCAAGAACGCGACCGTAATTTGTACGCCGATCGACAGCCGAAGAATCTTGTGCCATACGCAACGGCGTTCGAGCGACGATTCCAAACCGATTGGGAGAACACCCCGATTGAGAAGCCCAACTTCTTCGGCACAAAAGTGCTGGAGAACTTCCCGTTACGTGAGCTCGAGGAGTACATTGACTGGTCACCGTTCTTCTCGACTTGGGAACTCCGAGGGAAATACCCGAAGATCTTCGATGATCCCAACGTGGGAACCGAAGCCAAGAAACTGTTCGATGAAGCTCAACAGCTGTTGAATGAAATCATCGACAACGACTTGCTCACCGCCCATGGCGTTTACGGTTTCTGGCCTGCCCAGTCGGACGGCGATGACATCATCCTCTACGAACCAGAGTCCGGCGAAGCTATGACTCGCTTCCCGATGCTCCGTCAGCAATGGGAACGCAAAGGTCAATCCGTTTTCCGCTCACTGGCCGACTACATCGCCCCGGTCGAAAGTGGCAAGATGGATTACATCGGTGCGTTCGCCGTGACAGCGGGTCTCGGTTGTGACGAACTTTCGGCGAAGTTCCTCGAAACTCATGATGATTACAACTCCATCATGGCCAAAGCTCTCGCCGACCGGCTCGCTGAAGCGTTCGCGGAGCGGCTTCACAAGCAAGCTCGCTGTGACTGGGGATTCGGCCAGAAAGAGGAACTCTCCAATACTGAGCTAATTGGCGAGAAATACCGAGGAATTCGGCCGGCGTTCGGCTATCCGGCATGTCCCGACCATACGCCGAAAGCGGATTTGTGGAATCTGCTCGACGCGGAAAAAGCCACTGGAATCAAATTGACCGAAAGCTACGCCATGTGGCCTGCCGCATCCGTGAGCGGATTGTATTTCGCACATCCGGAATCACGTTACTTCTCGGTGGACCGGATTACACGGGACCAAGTCGAAGAGTATGCCCAGCGATGCGACAAGTCCGTCGAGGAAATCGAACGTTGGTTAGCCCCGAATCTGGGTTACGATCCCGAGACCGTTGCTGAGACTGCGGAATCGGCCGCATGAGCCTCCAAAGTACGGATCAAGCAGGCTTTCGATGGTCTGCGTACGGCCTGTGCATTCTTGCCGCGACGACGATCGAAGTTTGCGTTCCTGTTTGGGCGGGGACGCAGACACCGGGATACAGCCACGTCCATCAGTACATTTCGGAACTCGGTGAGCGTGGGGCCCCGGTCGGTCAATTCGTCAGCCTCGGCGGATTTGTGCCGGTCGGTCTTTTCACACTCATTGCCCTACGAATCCTTAAACCGTTGTTGCCACAAACCCGACGAACATCCGTCGGAATTCGCGCACTGATGGGCGTGGGATTCGGATATGTCGCCGCTGGTCTGGCTCCTTGCGACCCCGGTTGTCCGACCCGGGGGACATTGCTACAGAACATTCATACGCTCGCTGGGTACTACCACTACGGTGGCTCGGTTCTCGGTTTAGCCCTGTTGCTTCGTGTGTTCCAGACTCGCGAGTTCGGAAGACCGTACCTGCAACTCACGTTCGCGGGGCTTGTTCTCGCCATGCTTGGAGCGTTTGGCATGTTGATCCACCCGGAGTGGAAAGGAGCCTTCCAAAGAATTGCTGAATTCGGGTTCTTCGGTTGGGCCTGCTGTATCGGATTTCTTCGTGGAAGTGGCTCGCCAGTGAGACCGGACGCTGCAGATTTCCAATTGGAATCGCCAATCCGAGAAGAAAATTGAAAATCCGGACTGTTTCTCTGGAAACCTGTCGGCCAGCTGATTAAGATTTTCCGAACATTCGCCGGGTGTGAAGTGTCTCTTCAAATGAGCGTCACAACATCACTCAGTGAACCCTCAAAGCATCGACGCGCAAGTGGCGGAACTGGCAGACGCGCTAGGTTGAGGGCCTAGTGGGGATTAAACCCCGTGGAGGTTCGAGTCCTCTCTTGCGCATTATTTTCAAAGGGTTTACGTCAATTCGGCGTAAACCCTTTTTCTATTGCAGGGATCGCCTGTCGGCGACGATGTTCCCCGATCGCCGCTCTTTCCTGATTCTCATTGGTGCCAACCTCGTTCTCGAACGGGACCGCCTGTTTGATCTCTTCGGTATACGATTCTGACATCATCACCGTCATGGACGTGCCGTGGCCGATCTTGGACTGATGTCGCCAAGTGCTGATTGACGAGGACGGCGTCTCTGACCTCCGGGTTAAAAACCAACCGAACTCGCACGACTTGAGAACCAACCTCGACTTCACTGCCTCTTTCACCGCCGCTGCCCATGCCCCGACAGCCTTGACGGATTGCGAACCGCAATTCATTGTAGGTACTAAGCTTCGGGGGGACTTACCGCCCCTTCGGAGTGTTCGACTGAATCGCAATTGGGAATTCGAGCCGCCTGTTATTGCCCGCATTAGTCTACCTGCCCATTGACGGATCATCCTGGTATGACCGACCTCAGCCTCATCGAGCGAGCCATTCAAGGCGATACGGCCGCCTTTGAAGCCATCGTTGAGGCTCATCAGCAGGCGATCTACGGGTATCTGCGAGCGAGATTGTTTCAGGCTTCGGACGCGGAAGACCTAACTCAAGAGGTGTTTCTGCGGTTCTATTTGGCACGGGCGCGTTTCGATACCGAGAACCTCGTGCGGCCTTGGCTTTTGGGGATTGCCCGAAATCTGCTCAAGGAACACGCCCGCAAAATCAAGAAGCGGAAAGAGGTCGCGTGGACCGAGTTGTGCCTGGAACTCGATGACCTGATGCGAGGAGCGGGTGAGTCGAAAGATGGACCATATGAAGATGTCATTCGACATCTGCCTCAGTGCATCGAATCTCTCGGGCCCAGTGCCCGTGAAGCTGTCAATTTGCGGTACCGATCGAATCTGCGGTTGGCCGCAATCGGCCGAAAGCTGCATCGTAGTGAGGGCGCGATCAAACTGCTGATGTATCGTGCTCGGCAGGCGCTCAAGCATTGTTTGGATCGCCGGATCACGCAAAGCGAAATTCCCGATCCTCCTCCGTCGTGATTCCGCAATTTTCCGGAATCGGATTTGTTTTTCACCGTTTGAAATCGAAGCGTTCCCGATGGCCAATCGATTTTCCGATGCCGAACTGATCGAACTCGTGCAGCAGAAAACTCCGGAGGAGCTTTCGCTCGATGAGATTGAACAACTTCGGACACGCCTCCATGATTCGCCGGAACTGCAGCGAACGCTTATTGAACAACTGCATCTTGAATCGTATTTGAATACGGCACTTGGCGAGACACGGGTCTCCGCCTCGGAGATCGTCCGCCGAGCCAACGCTGTCACCCAGCCGAGGCAGTCTTGGTCACGTTGGCTGCTATGGACGGGTTTGGCGACCCTCGTGTTGGGGGTCGGTTTCTTCATTTGGCGTGACAAAAACACCGATCCACCGCAGATTGCCCAGAACGATCCGACCGAGACCACTCCTCTCGATGCGGAACGCGAGAACAACGGCACCACCAAGAGCGACCTGGCAGCCAACGACGGCCAGATCAGTTCAGACCTGCAACCGATTGACGTCATGCTCGCGGCATCGGAAGCGGTCGAAACGCCCAACGACAATGCAGGCTCCCCGCATGATACCGAGCCGAAAAAGAACACGGATGCCACCATTGAAATCGCCGAGTCTGCACCTTGGTACGATGGATTGAATCCCGCCGCGAAGGTGCAATCGGTGGCGTCTGCAAGTTTGATTCCACCGGCTTGGTTCCGGGGTGAGTCCTATTTCAAAAGCGAAGCCAATCAGTGGTGGAAGCCGGTCCGTGGCCATGGACTGAGAATCGATGAACGGGAAGTTCACGGTATCCGTACGTGCGAAATCCAAGGTCTTGCGAAGTTGCAGGCTCCATGGGTGGAGAACGCTGTGTTACGCGTTGGATTGTACAACATCAATCAACCACGCTTCCATTTTTGGAATGGGTTGGAGGGGGTTTCGATCTGCGGCTACTTCAAATACAACCCAAAGACTTGGCTGGCATATCACGCTACCCGTGACGCTGGAAAACCGCAGCCGAACGATCTCGTGCTCCACGATTGTGATGACGGGATTCATAACCGGACGGAATACGGGCCAGTCGAATTTCGTTGGCAGGCTGGCGAGTTGATTATGTCGCGTGGCGACATTCGGATGGTGACGATTCCCATGCCACAGCCACCCACGGAGGTCTACTTTGAAGGCAACGCTCATTTCTCGGAATGCGCGATGTACCGAGGTGAACCGCTGCCGGACCGAAATTCCCCTCGAAGTTCACGCCTAGTGGAGTTCACACGACCGGCGGATTGGGCATGGCTTTCGGACCAATCCCCCGACGGCCGAAACACGCTGCACGAACTTGGTCAGGGACGCACTGAATGGCAAGAAACGATTGCTGCCGGTGTGACCGTTCAAACCCATGCGGACGGGAATGTGAGTCTTAGCGTCGAAGCAAGTGAGAAACTACAGACGGTTGCTGCCGCTGGTCCAGGCCGAGAATTTCGGGAGATCGTTTGCCGTCTTGGGCAAATCGTACCGGGCACAGGAATCACGCTGGTGACTGACGAGAACGTCGTCGTTCATCGCTTGGCGGTACTCAAAGATCAAAAGACCGGGCGACTCGTGCTCTTGCCTCATCATACGTACCAGAAAGACACGGAAATCAAACTGGATTCCGACACACGCTTTTCCCCTTTCATCGCGGAAGGGCAGTGGTTGCGAATCGTTCCCGGTTTCAAATCGATTGCTGTCGAAACATCTCGTGACGGGGTTCATTGGGGACGAGCCATGCATCACCCGATCCGCTCGATTTCACAGCGACCGACCACGGTTGGTTTGTTCGTCTATCCCACCGAAGAACCGAAGCAGATTTCTCTGAGTCATCTGGAGATGCGGGAACTCAACGCGATTGCGTCTCTGGCATCGACGGAACTCCGTCAGCAAGTGCCGGATTGGGAATGGGATGCGTCCCCGAACGATTCGCAATGGCATCGGCGTGTTCTCATGAGTCGTCCCGCGGGGACATCGCTGCAGGATTGGCGAATGGCGTGTGCGATCGAATTCCTTCAGCGGCATGAATGGTGTGAACTTTCGTCGAACCTGCTGCGGGGCGTGATCGACGCCGGCCTCAGCAGCGAAAAGTCAGCGGAAGAACGCGTGCAACTCTTGAACGAAGTCGCGTTGCTTTATGACCTTTGGGGATCACGAGAGGCGGCGAGCATTGTGCGAATGTACCATCGTCTGGCGGAGATATTGGCCGACGAAGGCCATCCATCGCCGTTTCGTACCACGCTGCAGGCGTTGGTCACGGCCCCCATCTGGACGGAACACGATTGGGATGTCGCCGATGCTGACTTTGTACGACCAAGAATCATTGATAGCGTCTTTCGGGAGCAGTGGCCCGACGTCTGGGCGTCGATTCGGGAGGCACAATTCTGGAAAACTTCCGCAAACCCGAATCGAAACCGGGTCTGGGAATCCTACGACGACCACCTGCTTCAATGGGCGGAAACTTTGGCCGCACGAAACGACGCGTCGCTGGACATCGAAGATCGTTGGAGCGGTCGTCAGCGGCGCCGTCGCCGGGGTGGTTGGTTGCCGCCGTTGGTGACCCAACTGAGCAAAGAGGGCTATAACGTGATGGCCGAATTCGAATCGGCGGTCCGCTCCGAGGCCTGGGAAGATGCATGCCGGATCGTGACGTCCGTCGATCGTGGCGGAATGTTGGGACTACTTCCCGATGCCCGCGATGAACAGCTACTCGTTTCGCTTCCCAGAGCAATCGCTCTCTCGATGCAAGAGTATCCGGAACTCGGTCGAAAAATGAAGGAGGAGTTTGAAGCCGTCGGGCGACTCCGTGTCCGCGAAGCAATCACACAGGATGATGCGGAAACCATCGAGACGGCCACCATCCGATTTTATGGAACAGAGGCCGCCGCGGAGGCTCATCGTTGGCTTGGGGATCAGGCACTCGCCAGCGGGCGGTTTGAACAGGCTGTCGACGCCTTTCAGAGCGGGCTGAAATCCGCGACCGGTGATTTAGAACGCGACCTGACAGATCGGCTCCGTCTGGCGAGTAGTTTTCTCGGGAATGATTTTGAAGAACCAGTTCAGGGGCAAGTCAACCTGAACGAGACCCAACTGCCAGCTAGTGAATTCGAAGCCCTCATTGCGGAAGTGCGTTCCACCCACGCTCGCTCCGTGGAAGGCGGTGTCGACCAATCCGAAGCCACCATTTCCGTGCCACCTCCGAGCCGATACACCGCACGAGTCTTGGCGGAGTTCAGCGGAAATCTCGGCGATGGCAAACCAAGTTCGCATAACCGCATCGCGGATATGATCGGGCGACAATACGCGATCACAGTCGCCGGAGAGCGAATTTATGTGTCCAACCGGTTCCAAGTTACGGCGTACAATCGCACGGACGGCGTCGAAGTTTGGCGTCAAGGAGTTGGCAAGGAACAAACGTCCGTCAACGATTGGCCGGGCATCTCAATGCGACCACTGGTCATCGGCGATCGTTTGTTCGTTCGCCGTCTGACCAAACGTGGAATCGAATTGGCATGCTTGGCGATCGACACTGGCAAGGTCATTTGGACGCAGCGTCCGGATGGGCAAATCGTGACCGATCCGATCTATCAATCGGGGAAGCTGCTTGCAGTCGTCGCGACCGTTCGGCAAGCGGGATTAGTTCGACTCGCTCTCACCAGTTTCCAGCCAGATACTGGCGAAGTGCTGTCGCGACGAACCGTCTTGCGATTGCGGGATGAATGGGATAGCCGCCCGCCGTGTCAGCTGACGTCGATCGACGGAAAACTAGTCATGACAACCAGCGGCACAACGGTGGCATTGGATTCGTTGGGGAATCCTCACTGGCTCTTCCAACAATCGTGGCTGCCGCGTTCTGCGGAAAAAGACCGAGACCGCAAATACGTCCAACCACCGCTGCTGTCCGGAAACGCCCTAATCACGGTTCCACCCGGAGCTCGCGAATTGGTCGCGATTCAGGCGGTCAATGGCCGAAAATTATGGAGCCGTCCGCTGCCCGGAATTGTGAGACTCATCGGTTCGACGGATCAATCCGTAATTGTGCAGACAGAATACGGGTTTGAAGCCTTCAGCAACGACGACGGCCGACCACTTTGGAAGCACGATGCTCAAAACATCCTCTACGGAGTGTTGTGCGACCAATCCCGCTTGATGTTCGCAAAGTTACTTCCGATTGATCAGGGAATGCCCTGTCTCGTGTGGCTCGACTTGGCAACCGGGACGGAAACCGCTCACGCGTCACTGACCGCACTCGCCGGTCAAGCCGATCGAGTCGGTCCGATTGTGACAGACGGCGACCAGTTATTGGCACTGGTCGGCAACGGACATGAGGAAACTTCGCGACGAGTGGTGCAACTTCAACCCGAATCTGGCACGGTCCCCGGTCCGTTGTTCCCGTCTGAGTTGACACAATGGCTGGGGAACGTGGTCCCTCAAACGCAACAGGCAACTGCCCAAGTCTTGCCCGGATGGACCCTGCTCAACGAGCAGAGTCCGAAGGGTCGTGACGAGGAACCATTGTTCCAGTCTGAGGTTCGCGGTGAAACGGATGTGCTTGTCACGCAAATGGTCAAAACGCCTATTTGCTTCGCACGATCCGCACCATCGAACGCGAAGCAATTCGACATTCGCGTGGGGCACCGCTCGGGCGAGGCTTGGACACTCGTTGTTGCGGCTGATGGCAAAGAGTTGCTCCGGGTACCGGTCAACGACGAAACCGCTCCCGACGGTTGGTTGTCCCGTACCGTTGACGTCACTCAACTCGACGACGGTGTTTGGCTAACGCTGACGCAAATGTCCGAAGGCGAACAGGAATCACGCATCGCGTTTTGGAAGCATGCGAAATTCCAGTAGCACGTGATCCAACAGAATCGGTCCCCGATGAAACCATTGTGCCCAGAGTGGTTGTAGCAACCGCGTTCTGGTATATCTGGCTGTCGTCTCAGAACTGCGTCTGATCTCCGCTGCGTCTCATTCGGAAGGTCCTGTGATGGCCAAGAAGAAAGCTGCCTCGAAACGAAAAGCAGACAGCAACCAGGAAAACGGGAGCCATCTGCGGTTGCACGCCGAACAGCAGTTTGCAGCGGAATTGGAGGCCTTGGCCGAGATTGACGAGCGGCAGCGTCCCCCCGGTTGGAAGCTTTCCCCCTGGGCGGTGAAGTTGTACTTACTGGGGGGAACGCTCGAGAACGGTTTCGAGGTGACGCCTAAATACGTGGGTCGACCGCGACTGATGGAAATCGCCATCGCCACCCTCGCGACCGATCGCGCGTTATTGCTCTACGGCGTCCCAGGAACGGCGAAAAGTTGGGTGAGCGAACATCTCGCGGCCGCAATTTCCGGTCAATCGACGCTCCTCATTCAAGGTACAGCCGGGACCGACGAATCGGCCCTGCGGTACGGTTGGAACTATGCCCGATTGCTCGCCGAAGGCCCCGCACGCGATGCATTGGTCGAAAGCCCGATGATGGTCGCAATGGAGTCTGGTTCTATCGCACGAGTCGAAGAACTCACGCGGATTCCCAGTGAAACGCAAGACACACTGATCACGATTCTCTCCGAAAAATCGCTGCCCGTACCGGAACTCAACACCGAAGTGCAAGCGGTCAAGGGATTCAATGTGATTGCGACCGCCAACAACCGTGACAAAGGTGTCAACGAGCTTTCCAGTGCTCTGATGCGGCGATTCAACACGGTCGTGCTGCCGGTGCCGGATCGGTTGGACGACGAGATATCCATCGTCAGTCAGCGAGCCAGCCAACTCGGACGGGCTTTAGAACTCCCCGCCGAGATTCCTGCACTGCAGGAAATTCAACGCGTCGTCACAATCTTTCGGGAACTTCGCAGTGGCATGACCGAAGATGGCAAGACCAAACTCAAATCGCCGTCCGGAACGCTTTCCACCGCCGAAGCGATTTCCGTCGTGTCCAATGGAATGGCCATGAGTGCGTTCTACGGCGACGGGGAATTGAAAGCAGACGATCTGATGTCCAGTCTGATCGGCGCTGTTGTCAAAGACCCCGTTCAAGACCAAATCGTTTGGCAGGAATACCTGCAAACCGTCGTCAAAGAACGGGACGATTGGAAAGACCTCTACCGAGCCAGTCGCGACTTTAGCGGTTAAACGCGAAGAATGTTCCGAGCCACGTCGCTACCGATGGTAGTTTCCCCAATAGCAACAGCGACGAAAATCCGATGCCCCTATTATGGCGTCGATTCTTTGATTGCACCGTCAGACTGACAACCCCGTGAGTGTGCTCGTGCCGCTTGAGAATTGATCGACTTCCAGTCCGAGGTGCTGGAGGAACGAGACGTGCAAGTTAGCCAACGGCGGGCCATCCTTCGGATCAAACGCCAAGTGTTGACCATGTCGAAACTGCCCGCCAGCGACGACGATTGGCAAATTCGTATTGTTGTGGCTCGAAGCGTTCCCCAAGTTCGAGCCAAGCAGAATCGCCGTTTGGTCCAAAACGGATTGGTCCCCCTCGCGAAGTTCCGCCAACCGCTTGAGGAATTCACCGAACAACCGCATTTCCTCTTTCTCGATGATTGCCAACTGCTCAATTTTCTCCGGCGACTTGCCGTGATGGCTCAAGTTGTGCCAACCATCACCCACTCCCTTGAGGTCAATCACTTCGTTTCCGCCAGCACCTTTCAACGTGATGAGACGGGTCGAGTCGGTCTGGAGGGCGAGAATCATCAGATCGAACAGCAACTGCATTCGCCCCGTGAAATTGGCTCGGTCGTCGATGTCAGTTGGCGGTTTTGCATCAACAACGGGCTTCGGAAGCTTGGCCCACTCCTCCGCACGCACCATGCGTTGTTCGAGTTCTCGCACACTCGTGAAATACTGATCGAGCGTCTGTTGATCCTTACGAGTGGTCTTGCGTTGAATCGATTGGGTTTGCGAGCGGACCAGGTCGAGGATGCTTTGGCCGTCTTTGATCCGCCGCAACTGGGCCGCCTTCTCGGTTTCGCTGCCTTCCATGAACAGCTGTTGAAAGACCTTCGACGGACGGCTCTCCGACGGAATCAACACGCCAGAGCGGGTGTACGACAGCCCCCCGTTGCTGCCGGAGAGGGACAAAAACGGGAACCGCGTTCGATGCCCAATCCGTTCCGCCGCGTATTGGTCCAAGGAAATCGTATTCTGAAAGCTCGGCTGGCCAGGATGGGGTGCCCCTGTGAGGAAGCTTTTCTCCGCCGCGTGTCCACCATCCACCATCGGATGCATTAACCCAGAGATCACCGAGAACTTCTCACGAACCTGTTGCAGTGGTTCGAGGTACGGCGTGACTTCGTAGTCTCGACCAGACTTCTTCGGAAATAGCAATGGCGTGTGAATTCCAAGCGGGGCACAAATTGCAACCATTCGCCGAGCCGACGTTTGATCGTTCGCAGCGGACGTCTTCCGAGGCGACATGCTTTCGAGCAATGGTAGCCCCATCGCAATTGCGGATGCTCGCAGGAAGGTTCGGCGTTCGACACGTTGTTTTGACATGAGAGGCACTTTATTCGAATGGAATGTTTGCGGCGTTACGGTTGGTGAAACAATTCACTGTCCACAACTGCATGAATCATGGAACGAAGTCCGAAATCATCCTTCCGTGCAGCGTCCGCCACCGAATCGACGGAGGCTTGGTTGGCTCGCGTGACGGGGCGACCACCCCCGTAAACCAACAGTTTCTTCGCGATCGCACGGGCGATCGTTTCCGGATCGTCCTTCAAATGGGCACGGAACTCGGCGAAATTTTGGAATGTGCGACCATCGTGCAGGGCACCGTCGGACTCAACCGCCGAACCGGCGTAATACCGAGTCTTTCCGACCCGTCTGCCTTTGCCCTCCAGCGACCGATAGGCCTCTCGATGGCCACCGATCACGTCGAACTCTTCCAACGCAAAACCGGGCGGATCAATCCGGACGTGGCAGCGATTACAAGATTCATTCTCGCGATGTTTTTGAAGTTGATCTCGAATCGACACCGCGCCGCGGATATCCGGTTCGACGGCAGGCACACCGGGCGGAGGTGGTGGAGCCGGTTGGCCCAGCAACCGATCGAGCACCCATGATCCCCGCAGAATCGGCGATGTGGTTGTCCCGTTTGCCGTCACTTTCAACACGCTTGCGTGGGTCAAGATTCCGCCACGAACTGAATCGTCCGGCAAGGATACCACCCGAAATTCCTCGTGCCCCCGCACATCGGGAATACCGTAGTGAGTCGCCATCCGCTGGTTGAGAATGGCGAAATCCGAGTCGACAAAATTCATGACGCTAAGGTCATTCTTCAAGATGTGACGGAAGAACCCCTTCGTCTCCGCCAACATCGACCGCAACAATAACTCATCGTATTCGGGGTATAGAATTTTGTCGGGCGTGGTGAACTCGATCTCACGTAGGTCGAGCCATTGCTCGGTGAAATTGTTGACGAACCGTTCGATCTTCGGGTCATCGATCATCCGCTCAACTTGGGCATGGAGCGTTTTGCGGTCGCTCAGTCTCCCTTCACTTGCCAGCTGCATGAGTTCGTCATCTGGCATCGACGACCATAGAAAGTACGACAGCCGTGAGGCGATTGTATAGTCGTCGACTTTGTCTTCCCGATTCAGAAGCAGGAAGTGAGGGGAACACAGAATGGCCGACACACCGGCCCGTGCGGCTTGCTCAAAAGTTCGCCCCTCATCAAGACGAGCCAGAGTCAGGTCGACGAACTGTTTGAGGAGTTCTTCATCGACCGGACGACGAAACGCACGCGGCGCAAAGTCACGAATGATGCGTTCGAGATCCTTTCGAGGCTCCGTCGAATCCACGAAATGCGACTTCACGTTCTTGCGATGTCGCATCCAGACCGGCCAACCTTCCGCCATCGTTAGCGAATCGCTGGAACCGAAAAGCATCGACTGCGATTTGGACGGAAACGATTGATCGAGCGGTCCGTATGTCTCGGCCCAAGCAATTGCAACACCGGGACGAGATTCGTGCTTGTCCCGCCAGGTGACGTGTTCTGGATAGACCCAAGGCAGAATGTGCAGTGTGTGACCGGCTTCGAGATGCGTGGTGAACTCAATGATTCTCGGCTTGTCTGCGGTACCGTTGACGTCGAACATGCCTTGAAATTGACGCGTACCATCACCGAACAGAGGCCCGGTAAACACGGCCACGCTGAGCGTGCGATTCTCTCCAGGTTCGTGCGGCCAAACAGCGACGCGACAGCGGTATGTTCCGTCTTCAATCGGATGCGACGCGTCGACACGAGCTGGTGGCCAACCCGGTGTGAAGTCCACGAATGCCCCTTCCGCCTCGATGACTCCACCTTTCTTCGCCTTGACGGAACTAATATTCTCTTTCTGCTCCATCAGCACCGCTCGCCGAGTTTGCGGCGGTAGCGGTTTGATTCGGCGAATCGTCCCCTCGAACGCGGTGTCGGCAGCTTCGAGGTAGCGTTCCAACAGAATCGACGAAATGCCCAACCCAGTTGCGACGTTATCGAAACCCTGCACTTGCCCGTCTTCCGGGAGCAGCGACGCCAACGGGGTGTCGATGCCAAGCAAATCGTGCACCGTATTCTCGTACTCGAAGCGGTTCATTCGACGCAACGCGGATGCCGGTTGCGTGACCCGACTGAGTTGCGTACCAATCCAACTAACAAAATCTTTCGCAACTTTGGGGTTCGGTCGTGTTTCGTCTTTGGGAGGCATGTCGCCGGTTTCGATGCGGTCGGCGATCAATGCCCAGGTAGCCGCGGTTTTCGTGGTCGGGTGAGCCAGGTTGTCCAAACGCAAATCGGCTTCTTGCAACTCGGGACCGTGGCAAGCGACGCAATGGGAGTCGAAGAACGAGTCCGCCACATCTGCAGACGCGAACCGCCCCCAGAAACCGACCAAGATCACGGTTGTGATTCGAAGAGAATATGTCATATACGGCTTTCCGCTGGCAACCATCGACTCGGGAATAAGTTGCGTCTACGAGTCCTTGGACTCGACTTGGCTCCAATGCAAATCGTGTGGCAAGACACCGATTTCGATGGACCGTGCCGCCGCGAGACCAGACGCTTCGCCCATGGCGACGGAATTGCCCGTCACCCGATAACTGGAATGAGCCACGAAGTCCCCACTGATGCAGCGACCTGCCATCAACAATCCGTCAACGTCCGCCGCCACCAGTGCAGGATAAGGAATATCATACGGTTTCAGACCACCCTTTTTGAAATCTTGATCGATTTCTTTATTTCCAGACGTCGATAGGGCGTGGACATCGATCGGGAAAGTCGCTCGGCAAACTGCTTCCTTGTGCCGCATTCCCTTGGCGAGATCCTCACTGGTGATATGGTAGCGACCACGAATCCGCCGTCCTTCACGGATACCGATTTGCTCCGCGGTTGCGACGACGGCCAGATCTTTCCAGGCTCCACCGAGTTTCCGCATTCCCGAAACGATTTCGTGAATTTCGCGACGGGCGCGAATCGTGGCGACCGAAACGGCTTCGTTGTCGAACGCCGAGACACCGTACTCGTGGTTGGTCATAATCGAGTAAATGCCGCTGTGAAGATGTCGCAACGTCGGTGCCCGATACGACGGATGAATTCCGGAATCCTCCATGAACTTCAGCAACCGACGCTTGGCGGCTGACCCGGATTCGCGGATGTACTCCTGAATTTCGTCGGGATCGACTCCGGTGAGCAAAGCCAGCATGGACATCGGTTGGCAAGTGCAGTCCGCTCCAACACCGACGTCAAATTGGCACCCCGCCTGTGCCGCAAGATCGCCGTCGCCGGTGCAATCAATGAACCGATCCGCCAACCACGCTTGTCGGCCAGATTTGGATTCCGTCAACACCGCTGCCAGCTTGTTGCGATCATTTACGATCGCGCCGACAACTCGTGTGTGGTACAGAATCTTCACACCGGCTTCGACCAGCAGTTCTTCGAGGACGAGTTTCGCCACTTCGGGATCGTACACGGTGCCTTGGGTGTCTCGAGCGACGGAACTACCACGTTCGGCAAACAACCGCAGCAGCTCCCGCATGATGCCGCTCTTGTTGCTGGTGTCCAGAATCTTCGTAAGCAACCCCGCCGTCCAAACGCCGCCAAGACATCCGGCCACTTCGATCAGACGCACATCGGCTCCGGCGCGAGCGGCTGCCAACGCCGCTGCAATTCCCGCTGGTCCACCACCACAGACCATCACCTGCGTATGTCCGGCGATCGGAACCTCACGTTGCGATTCCATAACCACACCTCGCGGTGCATTCACTAAACCCGCCGTTCGCGGAACCTGTCCTTCGACGAGATTCGGCTTGGGCGACGCCGCAGCGGGATCACCAGTTTCTTCGCCTGCCGTCAAGCGACTCGCACCGCCGAGCAAGACCCCAGCTGACAGGGTCTTGATGAATTGCCGTCGTTCGTTGGGCTGGCGTGGGTCGCTCATTTTGACTCTCCGAAGTTTAGTCGTTATTTATTGGGTCACTGCAATCAGGACGATTGCAATTCGTCGGCCATCGCCGCTTGCTGGCCGAGTTGCATCCGGACCATTTCCCGATATCGTCCCGGTCGACTCATTAGATCGGCGTGTGTGCCAATTTCCGAAATCCGACCAGATTCGATGACGACAATCCGATCCGCATGTGTGATGGTGCTCAATCGGTGCGCGATTACAAAACACGTGCGTCCACTCATCAGATCATTCAAGCTCGCCTGAATCAAGCGTTCGCTCTCGGTATCGAGGTTACTTGTCGCTTCATCGAGGATCAAAATTCGAGGATCCGCGAGGATTGCACGGGCAATCGCGATCCGTTGCCGTTGTCCACCGCTGAGTTTCACGCCGCGTTCGCCGATCAATGTGCCCAAGCCGTTTGGCATCCGATCAATAAATTCCGCAGCATTCGCGGCTTCGGCGGCCCGGCGAACTTCCGCTTCACTCGCATGACGATCGCCATAACTAATGTTCTCGGCAATCGTACCATCAAACAAGAATACATCTTGCTCGACGATGCCCAGCAATCCGCGATAGTTTTCGACGTCAATCTCCCGCAAATCGCGGCCGTCCAAAGAAATATGCCCTTCACTTGGATCGTAAAACCGCGCGACCAGATTACACAGCGTCGTTTTACCTGCACCGCTCGGCCCAACCAACGCGATGACCTCCCCCGGTGCAACTTCGAGCGACACATCATGCAACGCTTCTTCATTGCTGCTTGGATATCGAAAACTGACATCGTGAAAACTAATTTCACCAGCGACTTCAGATTTCTCCACAAAAACCGCTTCAACCGTCGGTTGCATTTCCCGAGGTTCGTCGAGCAAATCGAGAATTCGATCGAGAGCCGAAAGCCCGTTCTGAAATTGCGTCGCACTCGATGCAATCACGGCCAGCGGTTCGAGGAGCATCAGAAGATAGACCAGGAACATCATCAAATCGCCCAATGTGAGCGTTCCCTGCATCACCGACCAACCGCCGTACATTAAGAGCGCCGCGCTTCCGAGCGGAACAATGGTTTCCCACACGACTTCCAGAATGCGGGCCCACCACCAGGTGTGAAGTTCCTGCCGACCCATCAGGTGATTGACCCGCATGAATCGGCTTGCTTCCGCACGCTGACCACTGAAGGCACGGACAATCCGCATGCCCCCGAAAATTTCGGTCGCTTGGCTATCGACTTCCGTGCGGCGAGCCCGAATGTCGCGGAATTGCGGGCGGATGCGGTTAATCCACGTGCGATGGGTCATCACGATCAACGGGATCAAAATCAGTGTGCCGAGCAGCAATCGCCAATCAACCCATGCCAGGACGCAGAGACTCCCCAGAAGTTGGATGATTGCCCGCCAGGGGTTGTAGATCATCCCGAAAATCAAATCGCCGACGCTGGACACGTCTTCCCGCAGGATGCTCGCCGCCCCACCGCTCTTGAGGGAATACACCCGATGCAACGGCAACCGCACCGCATGCTGGAAGACTTGCCGGCGGAGTTGCAGTTGAAACCGTTTGTTCGCCCGCGTCGCGTGCCATCGGCCCCAAAGCTGCACGATAATCCGAAACGTCGAAAGCGCAAACACGCCCCCCGTGACTAGCAGCAGCAACGACCACGGATCACTCGGTAACGAGATTCGCGATGTCAACCACGCCGGCATCGGTTTGTCGCCGAGGACGTTGTCGATCAGAAACTTCGTCGCCGCCGGTGGAACCAACGCCAGCAGTGTGCCGATGGTGAGCGTCGCCAGGGCAAACACGATCGGCTTATGAAACCCGGAGAGCAAACCCCAGAACCGCTGCATCAACTCCCACGACGACCGCGTCCGCCCCTTGCGGCTGATATCGCTCGATTTTGTCGGGTCGGATTCGTGCGATCCCGTCTTCGCCGATCCATTTCGGCTCGCCAAACGGTTTTTCAAGTCGGTCTTGTAACGCGCAAAGCGTTGTCGGCTGGTCAGTCGTTGTCGCACGATTGGGGGGACCCGTCACGAGGATGGAATCAGGCAGTGAAGGCGTGTGATCTTGAAATCATTGGTCCCGGACCGGTCCGCGTCAACACCGGACTCGTTTCTCAAACAATCAGATCGTGCAGCACATGGCCATGGACGTCGGTCAGTCGGCGGTCGATGCCGTCATGGCGGACGGTTAGTTTCGTGTGATCGATGCCGAGGAGGTGCAGAATGGTGGCGTGGATGTCATACACTTGCGTCGGGTTGGCCCGGTCAAGCGGTTTGTAGCCCCACTCGTCGGAGGGACCATAGGAAATACCGCCGCGGATTCCGCCGCCGCAGAGCCAATTCGTGAACACGTACGGATTGTGATCGCGACCGACGCTGCCTTGAGTGCTGGGCATGCGACCGAATTCGGTCGTCCACAGAATGATCGTATCGTCGAGCAAACCACGTTGTTTCAGGTCTTGGATCAGTGCCGCTGTCCCGACCGACATGCCGCGGGCGAGCGGTCCATGATCCCGAGCGATGTCCTCGTGAGAATCCCAATTCCGCCGGGGAAAACCGTTGTCGTTGCCGGACCAAATCTGAATGAACCGCACTCCGCGTTCGAGTAATCGTCGGGCGATCAGGCACTTGCGGCCAAAGTATTCAACTTCCTCGGCGGGATTGATTTTTTGGGGATACTCGCGACCGATTTGATCGAGTCCATACATCTTGAGAATGTGTTTCGGTTCCCCAGAAATGTCGAGAGCTTCCGGGGCCGACAGTTGCATCGCGGCGGCGAGTTCGTAGGAGCGGATGCGTGCATCAAGACGCGAATCGTGGGCTCGCTCCGTCTGAAAACGACGGTTCATGCGGTTCAGCATTTCCAGCCCGGCTTGGTCGCCGCGTTCGGTGACGAATTCCGCATCCGGGTGCAGGTCTTCGATTGGGTTCTTGCGTTGCGGGAAGATGGCCGTTCCTTGGGCACTCGCGGGGAGGAATGCCGATCCCCAATTCTTTGGCCCGTTACTGGCAAAACCCCGATGATCGGGCAGCACGACGAACGTGGGCAGATTCTCGTTCAGCGTGCCAAGCGCGTAACTGACCCACGACCCCATGCCAGGAAAACCAGGCCGTTGAAACCCGGTTGCTTGCAAATACGTCGCCTGCGAATGCACGCCGGTCTTGCCGACCATATTGTGGACGAACGCGATGTCATCCACACACGACCCGAGCGGTGCCACCGGTTCGCTGAGCATCTTTCCCGACTCGCCGTAGCTGGCAAACGGAAACGGCGACTTCATCCACGGACCAAGTCCGTTCTGGAACGCTTCGACGTGTTCGCCAAAATCGGATGGTTCGCCGTGATGCTTTTCGAGGGCAGGTTTGTGATCCCATAAATCAATATGGCTCGCCGCCCCTGCCATGAATAGTTGCACGACCCGTTTGGCTTTCGGCGGATGGTGGAGAACCTCCAATTCCCCACCGCCACACCGAGCCTGTTCTTGCAACATCATCGCCAACGCCAGCCCACCGAAACTCGTACCCGCATTCGCCAGGAAGTCTCGACGGTTAAGCATTGGCTCGCTCCATGTCCTTGAACATCAATCTGCGTAGGCTGGGAAAAGTTCCCGCATTGAATCGGTCAATGAAACCGAATCAAGAGCTGGGTTGCGTGGCATCAACCCTGCCTACTTGAACAACACGACTTATGGAAACTAGGTTACGATGGGCGACCGTTTCTGGGCGAGTTCTTCCATGAACTGTTCAGTGCGGTTGACGAGGGTTTCGGTGTCGGGGGCGAGACCCTCGATCAACATTGCGTTGGCATAGAGTTGCTTGGCACAGTCGCGGATGAAATTGTCGTGGTCGGCGTTCGATGACAAATTACTGAGGCGTTCAATTAGCGGGCTGTGCGGGTTCACTTCGAAAATGCGTTTGCCCATCGTGAAATCGCGATTGGCCATCTGCATGACCTTCTGCATTTGCGTGCTCATCGAACCGGTTGGGTTGACGAGACACACTGGCGAATTCGTGAGCCGTTTCGAGCGTTTCACTTCCTGAACTTGGTCGCCAAGTGCGTCGCGGAACAGCGTGAGAACCTTCTCGAAACCGGATGGCACTTCCTCGTCAGACTTTTCGTCCTTCGATTCTGAGTCTTCCGCTTTCTCGTCCTCTGGCAAGTCGACATCCGCGGCATCAATGCTAGTGAGCGTATGGTCTTTGTACGTTGTCAGGTGCGACAACGCCAACTCGTCCATCGGGTCGGTCAGGTAGAGCACCTCGATGTTCTTCTTCTGGAAGACTTCCAAATTGGGATTCTTCTGCAAGCTGGCCAGATCGGGACCACCGAGGAAATAGATTTTCTTTTGGTCGTCGTTGGCCCGTTCGAGGTAGTCATCCAGACTGGTCGTTTCATCCATCCCCGTATGCGAAGAACGGAACCGGAGCAGCCCGCCGATTTTTTCACGGTTATCGAAATCAATTCCTACACCTTCGCGGAGAATCGGGCCAAACTCATTGTAGAACGTGCGGTAGTCGTCCGCGTTGTCCTTGGCCAAACTCGCGAGGTGATCGAGTACCTTCTTTACCAGAACCTTTTTGATACGGCGAAAGATCGTGTTGTCTTGCAGTGATTCCCGCGAGACGTTCAACGGCAAATCGGTGGAATCAACCAACCCGTAGAGGAATCGCAGATATTCCGGCAGCAGATCACGGTTGTTATCCTGCACGAGAATCCGCTTCGCACACAGGTTCAAACCGTGCTCGTTGCGACCGAAGCCGAGTTTCTCGAAACTGTTCCGCGGGCAGTACAGAATCGCGTTGAATTGAATCGGAGAGTCCGCCGACAAGTGCAAATGCCACAGCGGAGTTTCTTCGGTGTGATGCGAGAGGTGTTGATAGAACTTCGTGTAATCGTCGTCGGATAGGTTCGATTTCGGCTCGACCCAAATCGGGCGTTGGTCGTTGAGCGTTTCGTCGCCGAGTTTGATCGGGTGTGGCACGAAGGTGGAATATTTTCGGACGATATATTGCAGCCGCGCGTCCTTGGTGAAGTCGTTGTAGTCGTCGCCTTCTTTCAAATGCAGCCGAATTTGGGTACCGCGATCGAGCCCGTCGACTGGCTCGATGGTGAAACTGCCCGAGCCGTCGGATTCCCAGCGGTACCCTTGTTCGTCTTTGTAGCTCCGCGTGAGCACTTCCACCCGATCGGACAACATGAACGCGGAATAAAATCCAACGCCGAACTGCCCAATCAGAGAAGCATCGGCTTGTTGTCCAGAGGCGGCGAGCTGTTGAAAGAATTCGAGCGTTCCGCTGTGAGCGATCGTCCCAAGGTTCTCGATCAGCTCGTCTTTGGTCATCCCGATACCGTTGTCGCGGATGGTGAGGACTCGATTTTCCTCGTCCGGTTCAAGACGGACCGCAAGCTCATCGTCGTCCCGTTGCGAATCGTCGGTGAGACGGACGTGCCGCATTTTGTCGAGGGCATCGGACGCATTCGAGATCAACTCGCGGAGCGTAATTTCGCGATTCTGGTACAGGGATTCCGACAACAAACTCAGTAGACGACTGATTTCCGCTTGAAATGTGTACTGTTGTTTCTCGGCAGTTTCAGCCATGATGAACACTCCTTGGTGCGTGGGACTTTTTTCTTCTAATTTAGCGAGTGAATTTCGTCTGGCAATGGGCACACGATCAACTCGGCGACGAAGATTGGTTTCGCCAGCGTTGCTCCCAGAGACGAATTCGAGCACGTTGCCATGGTCTGGGTTTGATGCCCGGTCGGACTGCTTTGATCATATCCAAAGCTTCGTCGGTGTTGCTGGCATGGCCTTGGGCGATCAACACGATGGCGGTCAGCATTGCCGCTCGGCCATGACCTTCGGCACAGTGAATGTAGGTACCGCCAGGGTGTTTGACAATCGAGTCCAGCACCGCGAACACGGTTTCGTCGTCATCGGGACACGACGCATCGAGTGTCGGGATCCCGATGTATCTGCGTCCCGAACGCACACATTTCGGCTCGCAAAACTCCGCCGTGAGGTCGACGACGACATCGACATCGGTCGGCAACTCTCGCCCGAAGGCCCGACGCCCGATGTAAACGCCCTCTGCAACTCGATGCCAGGCGGGTTCTGTGTGCCGAGCAATCCGCATGGCTCGCCAGCCCCAGTAATTGACAGCGCAGTACGGAAAGAGCAGTACACGATTGATCCGCCGTCGCGTGCCCTCCGGGGTTTTTCCGAATACTCGTGAACCGATCATAAGGTACCCGCATCCCACGATCAGCAACGCCGTCGCCGGCCACGCCGCCAACCACCACCATCCCCCACGCCATGCGATCAAACCGACCAACAAAACCGCCAGTACGATGAACAACACACCGAAAACGTTGAATTCCTTCCACCGAGGCGGAGTCAGATATGGTTCCATGAGTGTTTCGATGGACTGAAGTGGGATGGAAGCGAGATCAAAAAAGGAATGTCTAATTCGCTTCAGCGATTTTTGCCGGGACGGCTTGGAGTCGTTCGATCGTCGATACAAATTCCGATGGCACGTCTTTGACGATGTTTTCGCGGGGAAGTTGGCGGGCGTCGATGATTTGCTTTGTATTCGAACCCACACGCCAACTGCCGTCAAACACACTGACATGACCGCGAATGCCCCCCGTCACCCAAGGGCGGGACGATGGCTTTCCCCCTTGCAAACGACTTTGAAACGAAACGCCGTCCAACTGCAGATCGTGCGGGATCTCGACACCTGCGATTTCACAGATCGTGGGGAATAAATCCGTCATGTCGATCAGCTCATCGGCCGTTTGCCCCGCCTCGATCGTTCCAGGATGACGCACAATCAGGGGGATATGCGTGCCGGCGTCGTTGAGATCGAATTTCCCCCCTTTCACTGAACCGTCTGTCGTGGACCGTGGTGACTTCGAGTCCGTTCCGTTGTCGCCCATGAAAATGACGACCGTGTTTTCGGAGATTCCAAGCCGATCAACTTCATCAAGAATTCGCCCGCAAATACCATCCATGTACGCGATCATGCCGGCGAGCGAAGCCGACTTCGCGGCGATCTTATCGTCGGGAGTTTCAATAATCGGCCAGTGCGGCAACAGCATGTTGTGATGAATGTAGAACGGCCGTTTGGCCTCGGCCGCCGTTCGCATTTGCTCGATCACATAATCGGCAAGCACATCCGGGCCGAAGCGTTGGGAGATGTCATCCCGGATTTGACCATCATGATTGAAACACGGGTTCCAATATCGAGTGGTTTTGGAACCGTCTCGCCAGATTTGCCAAACGCACCAGGAATCGAAACCCGCATCGCGACAGTGCTCCGGGTGGTATTCCAACGCCGCCAACTGCCATTTTCCGGTCACCGATGTCCGGTAGCCGGCGTCCCGAAGTAGTTGCGGATAAGTTGCCCATTTTGAGCGAAAATCGACCGCCTTCTTCGTTCCCTGGTGCACCGGCAGCACATTGAAATAGCCATGATGGCTGACGTAGTTGCCGGTATAGAGACTCATCCGCGACGGCGTGCAAACGGGGCTCGTGTACGCACGGGTGAATCGCATTCCCTGTGTGGCAAGTCGGTCGAGATTCGGAGTTTGGAAGTCTTTTCCGCCGTAACAACCAAGCGCTTCGTAACCGAAGTCATCCGCAAACAGCAACAGGATGTTCGGGGCGTCCGACGAACTTAAGTTTGTTGGCGGTTCGTCTTCGTCTTGTTTCTCTTCCTCTTTGAGATTTTCGTCGGGGGCGTTTTCCTTCACCGGCAGGAATTGCACGGCATCAGCGATGACGTAACCGTTGGTATCTCGGTTCGAGATTTCAACGACTGCAGTCCGATCAAATTCGAACTTGCCAATCGAATTGAATCCATCCTCACCGGTCTTCTTTTGATTGACCAGGACAGTTTTCGATGCTCCGTCGAAATCGACTTTGATCGGCACGTTCGTCGCCCGATTGGGATTGGATGGCCAACTGACTCGAACTTCGTAGCGGCCGGGTTTCGGTAGTTTCAACGTATACTTGGCAACACATTCGCCTTTGGCCTCGTTGTTGTCATGAACATAACTCGGCCCCACTCGCGGATGAGTGACGTTGTTCGATTGCCACGGACCGATCATCTCAGCTTGATCGTTGTCGACAACGATACCTTTCAACGTTTTCGGATCGATACCGATCCCACCGCCGCCCCGCCGCCGTGGCGGTCCAGTGTAGTTGAGGATTTGACCGTCCTCCAGGAGTCGGTCACGTAACTTGGCGTAGTCAACGTCTTGGACATCGACATTCGATTCGATTGCATGAGATGCTGCCGTCGCCGCACTTTGGCCGAGCAACATGAAGACCGGCTCCATCCGAATCGAACCAAACGCAATGTGGGACGACGAAAGAGCCACCGGAACCAGCAAGTTCGTGCACTCAGATCGCTTCGGCGTGAGTGCTCGATACGAGATCGGGTAGGGTTCGACAGGAATTTCGACGTTGCCTTCATTGCGGACTGCACCGTCGACGACGGTCATTTGGCAATGATGGGAATCCATGTTGTACGATGCCAGCCCAACGCTATCTTCAGGAACTTCTCGACCTTGGCAATTGTGCTGCGTCATCACGTAATCACTGACCATCCGCCGCCCCTCGCGGATGTAGAGTTGATGAGTCCAACCACTTGTGTCCTGGTACAAGTTCTTGGGCAGCCCCCATTTTTGAAACTCTTTTCGGTACTTCTCCGGAACGCGGGGACTATTCGCGAGAAACCACATCACGCCGATTTGGTAATTCGCGTGGTCTTGGAAGATTTGTTCGCGTTCGAGCCAATTCGCATCGGGCCAATCGTAATTGCCCCCGACAAAATCGATGAAGTACGCCCCTTTGAACAAGTGATGGTTGTTCGTGTCCAAGCTCCAACCAATACTCGGATTGGCCCCACTTTCGAATAGGCGAGCCAGCAACTCGTACTGTTCCGGTTCGTAAACCGCTGGTTTGGGAAACGGTCGCGGGTCTTTTTTCGTCAACCACATGCGGAAGCAAAACGCTTGGATACGGTCGTCACCGTCTCCCGGTTGGCCGGGATCGTAATTCACGCGGGGTAGCAAACCGCTTGTGGGATCGCCCGCCACTCGGAACGGGTCCACCCGTGTCGGCCAATTGTGTCCACCGGTTCCCGGTTTCCGGATTCCGTTGTAGGTTTCGTTGTAAACAGAATTCGCTTCCCGACCGGCATGCCACGAAACTCCAGCCCGAGCCAATAGATCACCTTCGTATGTCGCGTCAATGAACTGTTTGGCTCGGACTTCGAGTCCGTCTTCCATTTTGATGGAGACAATTCGCGAGCCGTCTTTCTTGACTTCATCCAGGTGGGCTCGTTTGTGAACGACAACGTTCGTCGGTTCCAGTAGCTTTTCAAAAGCTGCCTCGGCCTCGGACGGGCGGAAGTTTCGCTGGCCGATTTGCTTGTAAAACTCGCGAGCAATCCCCCCGCAGACTCCAGGGTCACCGCCGTCGGTGTGGCTCAATCCACCGGAGCTCAAACCGCCGAGATGTTTTCCGAATTCCAGCAGAACGGCGTCTTGCCCCATGCGATCGGCTTGCACCGCCGCGACGACACCAGCACAGGTTCCGCCGTAAATACACACGTCGGTTTCAATGACACGTGGTTCGATTTTCTCTGGGGGATAGTAATACCGCAGACCAGGAACCGCCGGTTCGGGAAGTTCTGGTTTTTGGGCCCGAAGACTCGTCGGGACACATGCAATCAATATTGCAAAGATGAGTGATTGAGCACTGAGTTTCATCATGTTCTTTCAATTCTCAAGGCTGTTGTTTTTCTTGACCACCGGATGCATCACTAACCATCTGACGCAAGCTCGCGTCCTCACTCACAATTTTTCCGGCTTCGATATCGGCTTCGCGAAATGTCGCCATCAGGATGTGACGCGAACCGACTCGACTGTAGTCGTAGATGATTCGGATCCGGCCATCGGCGGTTTGTTGACCATCGGGATACGAAACGCCGCTGCGTTCATCCAACAATAATCCACCGGTCCATGTGCGGCCGTCATCGTCAGAGACATACGCCGTCAGGTGGGAGCGTCCCGTTCGTTCTTTGATCGGTCCATGCTTGACGAGCAGGAGCTTCCCGGAGTTCAACCGCCGCACAAAAAACCGGGCACTGGGATGGGCAATCGGAGACGGTTTGAGTTCTGGCCAAGTCTTGCCACCATCCGTCGAGAGACTTTCGCCGATCCCGTATGTCGTGCGGGCCAACATCCACAACGATCCGTCTTTGCGTTCTGTAATGATGTGTTCGTCGAACGTGCGGACTTTCTCGGGCACATTGCAGGCTCCACGGAGCGACCAACTACGCCCGAGCGTCGTCGAGACGACCATTCGTGCGCTGTTATCCGTTTTCTTCCATGTCGAAGCCGGTAGCACCCATTCCCCAGTGCTGAGCACCACGGGTTTGCACATCATGATGCCGTCGGTCAGTCGTCTGGGCTGACTCCATTGTGGTTTTTCATCGCCAGGATTGTCCGTATGGATGCACCAAACGCCCGCAACCGATCCCGCGTGTCCCTGCGATTGGGCCCAGAAGACGAACATCCGCCCGGTCGGAGCGACCCACAGTTCAGGATCGAACGTCCGGACCGGACCGGCACCGTCGGGATCGATCACTAACACTTCACGCCATGATTTTCCGTCATCGCCACTGGTCGAAACAGCGACATAGTTGTTCTGGTCTTCACCCGGTGTGACGCCCGCGTACCAGTTGGCCCATAACCGCCCGTTTGGAGCGACCGCCATACTGGGAATCCCTTGGAATGCACGGTTGTCGGTCGCATGGTCCGGCTGTTTCGGCGGACCGACATAGGCCGGCGTTTGCAGAAATCGATCGGCCAAGTTCAAGTCCGAAAGCACACTCCGCAACTTCTTCGCCTCCGTAGGATTCTCCGGCAATTCGTCGTGGAAAGCCGGTAGGAGATGCTCCCAAACGAGATCAAGTTGCTTCTGCATGTTTCCAGTTTTGGCGGTGATGGCGATCACCGCATCTTGTTTTGGCAAGACGATACAGAACTGACCATCCTTGCCATCCCCACGAAAAGCACCGTGACGACACCGCCAAAACTGAAACCCGTATCCCTGACGCCAATCAGGATTGCGAGCATGCCGAGCATTGTTGTTGTCGACCTGCTTGCTTGTCGCCTGTGTGACCCAATTTGCGGGAATCAATTTTTTGCCGTTCCATTGGCCCTTCTGCAAGTAAAGTTGACCAAACTTGGCGATATCTTCGGTTCGTAGATACAAACCGTAGCCGCCAATCGAAATGCCCTGTGGACTTTGGTCCCACGTCGGCTTTTCAATGCCTAGCGGATGAAACAGTCGCGGCGTGAGATAATCAAGTACCGTCTGTCCGGTGACTTTTTGCACAATAGCCGACAGCATATACGTCGCGGGCGTGTTGTACATAAAATGCGAACCGGGTTTATGCGGAACAGGTTGGGCTAGAAACCGCTTCGTCCAAACTTCGTCTCCGCTCCACCACGGTTCGGCGTTGTGTCCGGTTGACATCGTGAGCAAATCACGAACACGCATGGCCTTGAGATTTTCAGAGGGTTCAGCGGGAGCATCCTTCGGGAAAAACTCGATGACTTGATCATCGATGTCCAATTTCCCTTCCGCGACGGCCAGCCCGACGGCCGTTGAGGTGAAACTCTTGCTGAGCGACCACAGGATGTGCGGTTTCTCAGCCGATTCCGGTTCCCACCAACCTTCAGCGATCACGTGCCCGTGTCGAACGAGCATGAAGCTGTGCATCGAATCAATGGTTTCGTCGGCCGCTTTCACGAACTTACGAATCGCCTTGGACGAAACGCCCTGCGACTCGGGCGTGCTGCGTGGCAAATCGGCGTGATCCTCATTTTGGGATTTCAGGTGTTGATCGAGAAACGACACCATTCGCCGACGATTCTCGCCACGAAGAAACTCGTTTCCGCCGTGGCCGGATTCATCAAGCACATGCAACGTGACCGGCAGTTTCGTTCGCTGATAGACATCGACGATGCGTTCCGATTGCCCCAGCAACACAGTGTTATCTTTACGTCCGTGAAAAATCAGCAGTGGCGGATCATCATTTGTGACATGAAACGCCGCCGATGCCAGCCGAGCAAGTTCGACTTTTTCATCCGCGGGGCCACCGAGCAACCGATTGACAACCGAGCCCGCTTTGATCGTCTTATGTGGCTGTGTCTTCGTGCGTTGGAGGAAGTCAGTCGCACCGTAGAAATCGACAATTGCATCGACTCGCGAGGAATAGTCTCGATTGCCGCCGACGGTGCCTTCCAATTCCTCCACATCGGCTGTAGTACCGAGCAAAGCCGCAAGTTGCCCGCCCGCACTAGCACCGGCGACAGCGACCCGATCGGTGCGGTAGCCATACTTCTCGGCGTTTGCCCGCAGCCAACGGACAGCGGCTTTGCAATCGTGAATCTGTGCTGGAAATGTTGCGACGTCCGTCAGCCGATACGAAATGCTGGCAACGGCGTATCCATGTTCCGGCAACCAATTGACGTAACACTTTTCCTTGCTGCCCGCCCGCCAGCCACCACCATGAATCCACACCACGAGCGGCGGGTTCTCCGCATCCGGCAGATACAAGTCGAGTTTCAAGTGATGACCGTCGACAGTCGCAAACTCAAGGTCCTTGTGAATTCGAGGTGCTTCGGCAGCGTGTAATGCGTTGCCCGCACCGCATGCCAACAAAATCAAAAAGACGCGGCTTCGCATTCAGATATACCCTGTTATCTTCGATAGAGATTTTGTCCGAGCCAACGGCCTGTCGCAACTGACGCTCGTTCAAAGTAGGTTCTGTCTTGTGGAGGCCCGAGAGCGATGGGAGTTCCGCGTTGATCGCAGACACGGAACGCCACAATACGGTCTCAGCTGACGCTGGCTATTCAGCAACGTGATTGACTTTCGCGGATACCGCAAAGGCGGTGTCCCAGGACACGTCTTCTCGGGGAGCTTTGAAGACGACTTCCCAAATCTGACCATCTTCGCTCCGCAGGATATCGTAACGACGCCGCTCTACATTGATGAGCGTCCCCGATTCCGCTTCGACAAACCGTCCACCCGGCGTCGATTTTGGCAAGTCAGTCCAGGTTATTCCATCTTTGCTTCTGCGGGCATGGCTGCCCTTTTGAGCCGTGAGCCAGAACTCCCCCTTGACGAAACTCAAACCCCGCCAAGACTTGCCCCAACCTTTCAATCCATGCTCGTGGAGAGTCCAGGTCTTTCCACCGTCGGCCGATCGAGCAACGTGGTCCTTATAGCTCACTAGAAAGACTCCGTTGCCAAACGCGATAACGTCCTGCGATTTGCCCGCGTCTTCCGGAATGCGGCTATGACTCCAGGTTTGGCAATTGTCGTCACTGTAGAACACATGGTGGTTATCGCCCACAACAACGAACCGTCCCCCCTTGTAATCACCGAAGCCGCTGATCATGTGGTGCGTCTTTCTCCCGTCGAGCAACGGCTTGATTTTGTGAGCCGTCCAATCGGAGAACGCCGGTCCGGAACTAGTGACGCCACGCCATTGATCGGCACTCGTGAGGAAAACGCCGTTACCGCCTGCCGCTCCCCAGACACTCCCTAGTTTCGTGGGCGACTTATTGAGATGCGTCCAGTGAACGCCATCGTCCGAACCGATGTAGACGCCAGGCGTGCCCCAACCGGAGAATACGCCGATCACTCCCTGCGTGGCAGCCATTCCGTAGACAGCGAATGTACCGTGCCAACCACCATCTTCGAGCGAATCGGTCCCCAGAAATGTCTGGTCCCAGGTCTTGCCATCATCGCGGGAAACCAGAATCCGCATCCCCTGTTTTGAACAGACAGCAAAGACGGGTTCTTCCATTCGCGGGTTGAGCTGCCCCCCGTACGGGATGTCCTCGCGAATTGCCGCGTGCTTTTTCTGCGCGAAGGCAGAGGGGACACAGACGAGTAGAGTGAAGAAAACTGCAAGAGCCGTTCGGTGCATGGCGGAATCCTGATGATCGAATCGTATCGACCATACCATAAACCAAACGGATGGAATCTGCACCGGTGCCCGCCATATGCGGTCACGGATTCACGCCCAATGGTCGGTTTGTAAGATCATTGGGCGTGACGACGGAACAATAATTTGCGAGTTCAGTTCGCTCGGGTCAGCGTCGAATCCGAGCGAGTGCGATAGAGAAACGCATCCGACGTGAGCAACGAAACGAGTAGGGCATTCATGCTGCCGCCGTTGTCTTTGTAGGCACGGTATGCGTCGCGAAGCACGAGACCGTCGTTGAGCGTTTCGTTTCGGCCCATCCAAAAACGAAATGCATGTCGCACAAACACTTGTTCGACACGTTCACTCTCGGCGAGCTTCTGGATCATTTCGATGGCATTGGAAACTTCACCATCAAGTTCCGGATCGCCGGAATCGATGATTTCACCGGTGGTGTCGACAGGCTTACCGAGTTCCGTCTCCCGATACAGGCCCGCGTGGTTATACATCTCAAATGGGAGACCAAGCGGGTCCATCTTTTGATGGCATGTCCAACAATAGGTGTCTCTCGTGACACGCATGCGTTCGCGAAGTGTGGTATTCGGCTCATCGGGGAGCATTGCATCCACGGTGATTGGCACATCCGGGATTCCACCACCCAGCAGACGTTCTTGGATCCATTTGCCGCGACGGATTGCATGGTTGTCCATTGCATCGGAGTGCGAGACAAGCCAACTGGGGTGAGTGAGAATGCCAAGCCGTTGCCCTTCCGGCACGGTCGCCAATACTCGCTCCGGTTTCATCGATCCCCTACCAAAACTTCGACGACTGACCCGAGCAAAAATTTTCGGCCCGGTCAGTTTCGTCTCGGTCACGTTGTGGTTGACATTGTTTCGCTGTCGTTTATTCGCAACCAGTCTCTTTTTCAATGCGGCCAAGGCTCGCTCTTTGCGGCCGAGTTCCCGCTTCAGATCTCGTTCTGACTTGGGAGCAGCTTGTATCGATTCTTTGAGAGTCTTGATCTCGTTTTCCAACTCCGTCTGCTCGGCCTTCTCCTTGGCTTCAATCGCAGCCGCAGCTTTCCTTGCCGCCAAAACAGACGCTCGTCGCTCCTCCTCGGAGTTCTTTCGGCCGAAATACGTATTGTCTGTTTTCGTGGCCACCACTTTGTCTGTGGTCAGCAACTCTTTGAAAACGTTCTGATCTTCCTTCAAGATCAGCTCGATGAGCCGATCGGTACTTGCAGTCGCATCGAACATGGCCCGGTAGTGGGCTGCTCCACGATTGCTCGCACCGGTTGCAGCTAATGCTCTTGAGTCTTTGCAGATATACCCGCCAAGATCGTAATCGAAGTAGTCCCGGAAGAACTGCAAGATGCGTGGCTTGCGGATACTGTCATCGTTCAGGATGCGTTCGACTTCGCGTTTAACATCCTCGCGTGTCCGCATCTGCCCGCTGACGATGGCTTCACGAAGTTGCTCATCGGGTTTGATGTAGCGAAACGCATGATTGACAGCGAGCCCAAGTTCCCAGTCTTGAAGCATCACTCGTCCGTGCTGATCGGGTTGACCGCTCTCGGCCAACTCTGGTCGGAAGAGGGCATCACGGTCGAGAAAGATCGACGAAAGCCCCAAGACAGCACCACCTTCCTTGCCAAGCTTTTCGATGGACTGCTTCACAATGGCGAGGTAAGCGTCGGCTTCCGTCTGACTTGGCGGGCGAAAGGTGAGCGATTCAAAAAGATAATTGACCGCGGAACGTAAACGCTCGTCGTCCACGCCATCTTCGTGCATGAGTTCATACACGGGCGTCAACGGACGCATAATTTTCGTACTGTAAACAAGACTGGTGGGCAGACCGCGAATGTCGCCTTCCATCTTGTAAGTATTCGGGTCGTCGGTGATCTGCTCCGGATTCGCGATACTTAACGGGCCTTCCGCCATGTAGCGAATAATGTCTTGGGCCACGCTCATGATTTGCGTCGCCTCAGCACTGTTGACGGTGTAGAAATCGGGGTAGTTTTCCAAACCGTGATCGCGAGCCGATGACAGCACCGCTGGCACACTTTTGACGGCGGTGGCGTAGGCAACGGTTCCGCCCTGCCATTTGATAATGCGGTCCGTCCCAAAATAGAGTTTGAGTTCGCCACCGTGGTTCGTCGGCACGGCATCACCATGCGTCCGCAAACCGGGTTTGGCGGGATCGTATGGCGATTCTTTGTTGATCAGCTCGTTGAGGCGTGTGATGTGTTCCTCAGGCGTCACCCGCCAAATCCGGGCTGGCGATGACGTCGGAACAAGTTTGATCCCCTCCGGTAGCGGCCCGAAAAGCAGATCATGATCGACGAAATTGGCTTTGTTCGGATCCCGGTGAGCGTGGAAGCCACCTTTGTCACGCATCACGCGTGAAAGTTCACCGACAATCCAATCCGAAAACCGTAGCCGCTGGATTGTCTCCGGTTGCGGCATTTCCTCCGGCGGCATCTCTTTGAGCGTAACTTGTGCCCAGACGGCCTTCCACGTGGCCGCGTTGATTTCGTCCACGGGTCCCAAGTCATGCAGCGACAGGTTCGCTTCCGGGTCCGTCTCACCGTGACAATCGAGACAATGTTGCTCGATGAACGGACCAGCCAGACTCTTGAAGTCGCCGTCGATCTTCTCTCCAGGAGTATAGGATTCCGCATCGGCCACGTTCAGCAGCAAACCGAAAGCGAGCACCATCCCCATCGCCAATCGAGCCGTGATCATCCCAACAATTCCTTGAGCGGACCGTTGCTGTTGTCGTATTTTCCAGCCATTTTCTCGTCCATGTTGAATCGGTTGCATTGCACACCGGCCGCCCGCAGGAGCGTTGTATACAAAGCATTGATCGGACGACTCCCGTCCAACTGCGTGAAACAGCCGGATTTGAAAGCCCCATCGAGGTTCCCCAGCAACATAACAGGCCAGTTCGCCCCGTTGGTGTGTTGTTTGTCCGCGTTGTTGCTGGTGTAGACGATCAACGTGTGATCCATCATCGTGCCACTGCCTTCAGGCACGCTTTCCAGCTTCTCCATAATGCGGACCAACATCTGGCTGTTGTACTGACGGATCTTGATCCAAATGGGATTGTCCGGTTGTTCCATGTGCCCCAGGTTGTGGCCTTGCTGTTCGATTCCCAGGCCTTTCCATGCTCCGAAGATTTCTCCCCGGCCGGAGCCAATCGTCAGCGTATTGGTAATCCCCGAAGTAAGAGCCGAAATCCCCAGGTCGAGTAGGCAGTCGTGCCAGTCGGTTTCGAATTCGGGTTTGGTGTACCGTTCGTCAACTTTGGGTGCGAATTTGCGGAGATGCCCGGCAACGGTTGCGAGCCGATCCCGTAACCCGTTGACATCCTTAAACCCTTGCACGTATTGGCCATAACGTTGCCGATCCAAGGATGGTAGCGATTGCCCTTTCGCGGCGGCGAGTTGTTCGATCTGGTTCAACACATTCGATTGCGCCTCGTGCTGAAGTCGAATTTCTCCCGCGGAAATGCCACCGTAGAGCATTTGATAGAGGTGATTCGGATTCGAGTGCATGAAAATTGGTTGACCAGCACCGCTCGCGGACAGAGTCGCGATGGTCGGCTTGGTCGTCATGTTCTCGATGGAGTCCATGCCAATGCAAAGGTGCGGTAGCAGCGTTTGTGGCAACACTTTGCTGAGTTCGTAGTCGATGGTTGACGCACTTGGCGGCACACCATCACTCCCACGATAGCCACCAAGTGCCCCGAAGAACGCACTGTGCGATGGGCTGGTGTGGCGACCGTGCAAACCATTGATGATGTGTAGACGCTCTTTGAATGGTTCCAGAGCACTAATGGGTTCGGGCAATTTGGCTTTCGCGAGCGAACCACTGCTCGTCATGCCTTTGGGGACGCAGGTTTCGGGATCAAAACCTTGGTTTTGCATGAAAAACACGATCCGCTTCGGAGTCGTGCTTCCGGTGGACGAGGCCCAAACTCGATCTGATAACAGTGGAAGCCCAAGTGCAGCGCCAGTACCGGCGGCCATTCCTTGCAACATTTTTCTGCGATTGAGCATAGTCAAACCTTCTTGGTGGTTAGTGTGCGAGTGGCCCAACAATCGAAAGTGTCAAATCGGTTGAGCCAGTGGCCAGCACCGCCAGTGAACGCAAACAGTGGGGAATCAACGGGGGTTTGTCGAGGCGGTTTATTTCGGAGAATATTGGGAGGTTCCAGTCGTATTATAAATACGATGCTCGAAACATGGAAATTATTTTATCGTTTTCGAAAAAATATCGGATTCGTGGCAATATGCCCCCTTATTCTCTTCGGAATCGTTGTCGTGCCAATGAGTTAGAGTTCACGACCGATTTTAAGAAGAATTCATTCAGACGCAAAACGACTCCCCAAGCCGCGAAGGTGAACTTGGGGAGTCGAGAATCTTAACTCGTTTCCTAATTGCCAGTTACGTCGACACTAACGCCGTTTTTTTACGGGAAGAGGGACTCCCAGGGTGTCTTTGTTGGGCGTGAAGCCGTTTCCGTCGGTGTCCACGAAGACGGGGTTCGTTAACGCTGCTGGTTTGGCTTTGCCCCAACCGGGCCCCATGATCGGGCCGACCGTGCGGTTTTCCGCCCCGGCGACGGCGATGATGTGGGCATCTCCCGCGACTTCCAACTCCAATTCTTGATCGAATTTCACCACGCCATCTTGGAATTTGTCGGCGTGTGTGCTGCGACGATAATCGTGTAGGGAATGGACTCGGCCGTTAACCATCAGGAACACGCGGTCCACGTCCAACCAGTTCGGGCACTGGACTCGCACATGAGCCACAAGCGTCCGCGACTTGGTTTGGAAGTCGTCACCAGGTCCGTAAGACTTGTCCGAGTCGGGTTCGGAAACGGTGAATTCCAAGAACGGACCATTCGACATCACCAGTTGCCCGGCTTTTGAGTTGCGAACAAGATCCATCGATTCGACTTCGGCAGGGTCGTCGGTTTTCGTGCGGATCCAGTTTCGTAATCCACCGGAACCATGATAGTTGTAGTGGGCGTCAGTGTTGACCACGCCGGGAATACGGTATCCCTGGTTGAGCAACTGCAACCAGTGGAAGATGCGTGTTTGGTGCCAGGAGTTGCCTTCCTTGACTTGTTTCTGGTTGCGTAGCACCACATCGACCGGGTGAATTTCCATCACGTGGATGTGTTCGTGCGAGCGGGAATAACCCCCATCCGGTTTGCCGTCGCCGTTCTTGTCGTAGAAGAGCCAGCCGATATCGGGATGGTTTTGTTGAATCAGTTTCTCGCTACGATTGTCCCAGAGCATGATTCGCTCGATTTGGGTCTCGGGACTGACATCAGTGACTGGTCCGCCACCATCTTGCTCATGCGGATGATGAATCATTGGAAATACGTTCTGGTGATTCAAAGGCAACGGACTGCCCGTCAGTTCCATCCCGGAAACCGTCGCAACTTGATCTTCGATGCCAAGTTTTTTCAGAATCGGTACGTAGGTGTCGATTCGGTTGTGCTCGGTACACGGGGCGTATTCGATGTGCTCGCACAGCAGATTGATCACGCGTCCGGTTTGGCTACTGGTGTTATCACCGGATGGTGAACTGTGACTGTGGAAATCGCTGCTGATCCAACCGGTCGTGTCGACGGTGCGTTTCAACTCGGCGGTGAGCATCGTTTTCTCACCTTCCGCAACGGTCAATTCTTGAGTGGCGGCATCGAACTCCGGACCGTGACTGATGACGACCTCGTATATCCCGGCCGGTACCTTTTGGTCAAATGTCCCATGCGGAGCATATTGCAAGTTGATCACGCCGTACTCCGCGGACTCCGGTCCGAAGTACGGTTTGTGCGTGTCGCCTTGGGGACGGAACTCCACTTTGCATGGAATTGGTTTGCCGTTTTCGCCGGTGATTTTCGCGATCACACGGCCGGGCTTCCAACTGCCGAATTGAATTGACTGATGCACGCCATCATCTTTGACGGCGTCAATTTCGACCTCCGTCGGATTCGCCCTCGACAACGAAACGCCGAACGCGGTCACATTGATCTCGTATTTCCCTGCCGGCAATGATGTTGCCAATTCACCGTTTTCGTTGGTTCGCCCGGTGCCGCGTCGTTTGCCATCTTGTTTGATCTCAACGAGTGCGGCGGGGATCGGTTCGCCGTTTCCATCGGTGAGATCGACCAGAAACGGTTGCAGTTCTGTTCCGTTGAGTGAATCCGCAATGGCCTGCACTTCGAGCAGATTCTTGGCTGGGATTAATCGTCGTGTGATTCGAACGGTCTCGCCTGGTTTAAGTGCGACATCCTTTTTGTCTCCACTGATGTATTCCAGCACGGAGTAACGGGAGTCGCTCCGAGAGCGAATGGCACGCTCATCGTCCACGACTTGAACGCCGACGGCGTGGCCCCAATATTGGTCTTCGATGTAGTACAGATCACTGGTGCCGTTGGGCGATTTGATGGCTTGCTCTTTGCCAGTGTCGAAGCGAATGTCGTCGTCCAGATTGACCGTCAGCGGTTTTTCCCCAGGATTTCGAAACGTCGTTGAGACGAGCAGAAACGGATTGTCGTTTTCGAGACGGTAAGCCACTTTCACTTCAGGACGATCTTTCGTCGCCTGAGTTCGGACCACGACTTCCGCACTCGATGTCTTGCTCGTCTTGCCATTGACGGTGGTCGATGATTGATCTTGCGATTGCGTCATCTGTCGGAACGGATACGCACGCCGCCCGGGATAGAACGAACTGAGTTGGTCGCCTCGACTGCCGTTGCCGGTCAGGTCGATCAAACAACCGCCGACGTTCCGGACAGTCATATTCGCGTTGCGAGTAGGAATCGGTTGAGCGATGACGGCGGTCACATGGGCATTACGAAGGACGGCGTCACCGTAGATGGCGTCGACTTCCTTCCCATGCGGAGCCGTATGATCCCAGTTGTCTTTGTTCAAAATCGTCACAGAAGGCCCGTGATGGTGGTGTCCACCATCACCCGGCGGATGTGCCACTGCGGGCGAGACAATCGCCAGTAAGACGAGCAGAGCGGCAAAGCATTTCATGGCGAAACTTCTTAGTCAGACGGTATCGGCGAGGTATTCTTTGATGCCTAAAACCGTACCGCGTCTTAACCGAAATTGCCACGTTCCGCATCGATCTTCATTTCAAATTCGTACTCCGTACAGATGTTTGCTCAGCAAATCGTGAGTTATTTCATCATGTCGTACTTCTTCATCTTGTTGTACAAGGTGACCCGACTGATACCGAGTTCCTTGGCCGTCTTGGTGCGACTGTAGCTGTTGTGGAACAGGGCCTGCTCGATAATTTCTTTCTCTGTTAATTCGATTTGGTCGTTCAAACTTTCCGGCTCGACCGCCATTCGTTGCGGACCAAGTTTCACAGTGGGATCGTTCGTTGGACCAGCCATTCCGCTGAGAATGTGATCCGGGAGATGGTTGGCGGCGAGCACACCGTCTTGGCAATAGATCACGGCTCGCTGAATCACGTTTTCCAACTCCCGCACATTTCCCGGCCACGGGTACTCGTAAAGAGCATCGAATAATCCCCGTTCGATGCGGTGAATCTCCACGCCGTGCTTCTGTTGCTGGGCCTGAATGAACTTCTTCGCGAGCGGCATGATGTCCGCTTTGCGAGCGCGAAGCGGCGGGATTTCGAACTTCAACATGTTGAGTCGATAGTACAAGTCCGGCCGAAACTTGCCTCCTTCGACCAGCGGTTGCAGATTCAGGTTGCTCGCCACAATCAGTCGGGCTTGCGACTTGAGGGTGATGTTCGACCCGACGGCTTCAAACTCGCCGGTCTCGATCACGCGAAGAAGTTTGACCTGCTGCTCCAAACCGAGCACGTCGATTTCGTCGAGCAACATCGAACCGCCCTTGGCCGCCACAAACTTCCCTTCCTTGTCCGCATGGGCACTCGTAAACGAACCCTTCACGTGACCGAACAGTTCGCTTTCGATCAACTCATTCGGCAACGCACCACAGGCAACGTTCACGAACGGTTCGTTCCGTCTGGGCGAAACTTCGTGAATCAAACGTGAGAGAAACGTTTTCCCCGATCCCGTCTCGCCGATGAGCAGAATTGTCACGTTGTGCTTGGCGGCCACTTCCAAGTCACGCAGCATCGTTTTGAGTTGTGGCGAATTCGTTTCAAACCGCCGGGAAATGCCCGTAAGCACCGTTTCCGCACCAATCTCGTTCCCCGTGGTTTTCTCGGAATCGCTCGAAACCGTATGAGGGGCAACCGCAGTGGTTGGCTGTGATTCGGCGTCGGATTTGACGGACGGTTCCGATGTGAAAAGTTCGATCGCCTTCTCATCGAACGGTTGAACCAGCCGAGTCGCGTTCGTCTGCTTGATGGTTTGTGCAAGTGGCTCGCTGCAAAACTGTGGCGGAATGACCAACAAGCGAGTCTCGTCTTCCCGCGATCGTAGATCATGCAACAACTGCGATTCCGTCGTCCCAGCGCCCTGTGTGCGTGAAAAATCGAGTAGGAACGTTTGGGGGCGGTGGCTCGTCAGGAATTCACGCAACTCTTCTGGAGTTTCGGCGATCAGAAGAAGACATCGTCCGGCCCACTTGAGAGCCAATTCCGAAGTCAACTGCGGATTCCGCGACAAAACGGCTACGATTTGTTGAGACATGAAAAACCTGATTCGTTTCGCAGGGGCATCTCGACGAAAACCGTCCGATTGATGCCCAGCGGCGTTTGGGATGACAGAGTTTCGGATATGTGGTTGCAGAACAAATTAGATGCCAGAACGTCAAGGGACCGAAACGCAATCGACATAATCCATTTCCACCAAACGAATTATGAGTCTCAACACAGTCATCCCGTCCTCAAAAGACGTCGAATGATGTCGTCCGAAGACAACATTGAGCTGAGGAATGTGGAGGTTCGGCAACATCGAAGCGACTGTTTCGCGAAACGAAGTCGATCGGGCATTCAACTTTCGAAACGGTTTCGCATATGATTTGAAGTCGACGTGTTGGAACAGAAGCCAGGGTCCGGAGAGGAACGATGTCCAAATTCGCTGTCATTTTGCCCGCCGCCGGTCGCAGCACACGCTTTCGGATGCAGAATCGCAAGAAAACTTTCGTGGAACTCAAGGGCCGCCCCGTCTGGGTGCGGTCGGCGGAGCACTTTGCAAATCGCGAAGATGTCTCGCAAACGCTTGTGGTGGTCAGTCCCGATGACAAAGATTGGTTTCGGGAGAAGTTCCGTCCGCATTTGGCATTTATGGATGTGCAGATTGTCGAAGGCGGAGCTGAGCGAGCCGACAGCGTGCAAAATGCACTCGCGCAGGTCAAAGCCGACACCGAGTTTGTCGCCGTTCACGACGCTGCCCGCCCGCTACTCGTGAAAACATGGATCGACGCGATCTTTCAAGCGGCCACCGAAAATGGAGCCGCCATCCCAGCGGTCCGCGTTTCCAGCACCTTGAAACGCGGGGAATCGAACAACAACACGCACACCATTACGGAAACCGTCCCGCGGGAAAACCTCTGGTACGCTCAAACGCCCCAGGTGTTTCGGCGAGAATTGCTACTCGAAGCCTACGCAAAACGGGGCGATTTCGTGCCGACCGATGAAGCGAGTCTCGTTGAACGATTGGGCCATGCGGTCACGCTCGTGGAGGGATCGCCCATGAACCTGAAAATCACCACACAAGAGGATTTCCGAATCGCCGAGGCACTCCTCGATGTCCTCCCGAAGGAAAAAAGCCTGAAGAATCTCCACCCGTTTCAAGATGAGAGACTCGACTTCTTTTCCTAAGACAACTTGATTCTGGTCATCGTGCGTTCTGACGTTCCCAGAACGCACGTTCGGTGGACACCATCAACGCCATCGCACCTCCGCGATCGTCACGGCCGAGGATCGCGGTTCGGTGAAAATACGCTTCCAAGTTCTTCTGCTTCCCGGTTCCGGTGCAGACGTCGGTGAGATCGAGACCGTTCGAACCGATCCGTGATTTGATCGCGTCCCATCCGCGGTTTGCCGGTTCTCGATACTTGTCTGGATCAAGCCAACCGTGACGCATGCCTCGCAACATCGCGAATGTGATCATGCAGGTGCTCGTGAATTCCCGGTAGCTCTCAGGACGATCGACCACTTGATGCCACATACCTGTGGCGTCCTGATGCTTCACCAGTGCAGCGATGTGGTTCTGAAAGTCCTGAAGAATCTCCGCACGCCCCGACCAGTCGACAGGCAACTCACTGAGCACCAGTGCCAAACCGAGTGCGGGAAAACCATTGCCACGCCCCCAGGCAGCTTCATCGAGTGGAGAGTGGCGATAGAGTCCATCATCTCGTAGGCAGAGTTCTTGCATTTTCCGAGTGTGATTGAGACACGCCTCGAAATACCGAGTATCACCGGATAAACGACCGGCAGTGGCGAGAATCGGTCCATCCATGAAGACGGAATCGCTCATTTCACTATGGTTCGGGACAAAACCCACCGGCTGACCGGATTTCTTCGCCAGTCCAATCGATGCGATGTCCAATACGATCTCTTTCGCTCTTGGTTCCTTCGTCCGGGCGTAGGCATCCGCGAAAACGAGGTAACCCGCAACCGTGGAACCGCCGGGGACCTTGTTGCCCGACGGCTGGTGATCCCGTTTCAACCACGGCGCAATCACCGCTTCAGCTTCTTTGTTCAATTCCGCATTTCCGGTGAATTCCCCTAATCGCTGACGCCCAATGACAGCCAGCGAAGGGATGTAGGCGATCGAACGCAGTTGCTTGCCGTAGTGACGAGAAAGTGCGGTGGCAACTTCGATCGGCGTGCGTTGTTTCCGCTGGCGAATCCGCACCGCCGCGGAATCCGGCTTTCCAACCATGACACCATTCGTCTGGAGTGCCGTTTTCACTTCACCCGCAGTCGCGACCAATCGACAAGGGACTTTCCCGACCTTGGCCACGTCGTGAGATTCCAACGCGTTTTTGAGAGCTTCGCCACCGTCACCGATGACGAAAACCGTGTCGAACCCCTCCGAGCCAATCCAACGCCACAGATACAATCCCGCGATATCACCTTTGTTGTAGGCCGTTCCTTTGGGCGGAAACTCGTGCCCCTGAAGCGGGAAATCGATCGCGAAGACATCCACAGATCTGGGAAAACTATTGCTTGATTGACTTGCCAGCCACTTCGCACCGCCGATCAACAAGACTTTGGCCCGCGACGCCTCCACCGATTCCGGAACCATCGCATGCAAGACGTTCCCCTGGACATCACGTCCGATTGGTCGTTCCTCCCACTGGCCAAATGCTGAAACATGGCTCAAGCCGAATACCAACGTCAGGGTGGCGACGACGAAACGAAGACTCAATCTAATTTGCATAATGTGACTTTGCTCAATTGATTGCCGTTCTTTTGCACATGTTCACACGCTACGCTGCCACACATGACGTGTAAAGTTGACCGAGGGAAATTCGGAAGTGCTGTCGATGCTCGGAAGAGTCCAATTTCCAAAATCCGATGGTTTTCGATCGATGAGTTGGTCGATCAACGGAGACTGACAGTCGTCCGAAACGGAAATTCAGTATTCGAGCTTGGGCGATCCGTTGACAACAATCACGGGCATGGCCTATTCTATTCGACTTGGATTTCGCCGTGTTGAAGGTTTATGAAGTCGTGTTTCATCTCGAAACGGGACTGCTAGGTGAGGTGATTCGATGACAATTGATAAGAGTCTTAAAGGATCAGGCCGTCTCGTGCGGTCCCGAAATGTCTTGAGCCGTGGTGAACGGATCAAGCAGCTCCAAATGGAAGAACGCTGGAGCGAAGGACAAAGCCCATTTGGCTTGCCGAAAGTCCGCGTGATCAAAACCGTGGTCGGTAAGAAGAAGAAAAAGAAGAAGAAGGAAGACGACGAAGATTAAGCTGGTCCGACAAAGCACCACGCCGATCGTTCTTCACGGACGGATCGGCGTTTTCGCTGCGCTGCTGCGGATGAAAATCCATTTGCCCCGATGAGTTCTGTAGCAATTCCAACGAGGGCCGAACTTTATGAGCTGGGTTGGCAAACTCCGTCACGTGGTCGGTTCCGTCCCGCGTGCGCGAGTTCGACGACAACTCCGCGAGTTCCAACACGCCACCCAAAATTGCCAATCGGTCCAGCAAACCGTCTTACACAACCTGCTCGCTTTGAATGCCGACTCGGAATTCGGCCAGCGACACCGCTTATCGGCAATTCAAACGCCCGCCGACCTGCAAAAGCAGTTTCCCCTCACCAATTACGATTTCTACCGTTCTGACATTGATCAGGTTCGTGAAGGGAAATTCAACGCGCTCTTGGGGAGCGGCAACCCATTGCTGATGTTCTCTCTTAGCAGCGGGACGACATCGGCGACGAAATACATCCCCATCACTCAACGATTCTTGGATGATTACCGGCGTGGTTGGCAGGTGTGGGGCATCCGAATGCTCGACAACTACCCCCAAGTCTCGCAAGGACGAATCCTTCAGCTCAGCAGTAATGACGATCAGTTTCGCACACCGGGGGGAACTCGTTGCGGCAGCATTACCGGACTTGTGGCGTCGCTGCAGAAGCGAATCGTGCAATCGATGTACACGGTCCCGGGGGTGCTATCGAAGATCGAAGATTCCACCACTCGACACTATACCGCCTTGAGAATTGCGTTGGCCGATCCGGAAGTTGCGTTGGTGATGACGGCCAATCCCAGCACGCTCATTCACCTTGCACAGCGGGCTGATCGGGAAGCGGAATCTCTCATTCGCGACATTTCCGACGGGACGCTAACCGTCTCGGCCGATGTCCCATTGGTGGTGCGTTCCGCCATTCGGCGTAAAATCCAAGCTCGGAATCCACGCAGAGCAGCGGAACTGGAGCGGTTGAAGTCATCTCGAGACCGACTCGATCCGCAAGACTATTGGCCGAATTTAGCGCTCATCGCAGTTTGGACGGGCGGCAGTGCGGCGGCTTATTTGCCGAAACTGCGAGAGTACTACGGAGACGGTCCGATTCTCGACCCCGGACTCTCCGCTAGTGAAGGTCGAATGACGACTCCCCTACAAGACAATCGTCCCGATGGTGTGTTGGACGTCACAAGCCACTTTTTCGAGTTCATTCCGGAGGCGGAATACGGATCACCAAGTCCGTCCGTTTTGTTGGCTCATGAACTGCAAATCGGCGAGTCCTATTACATCCTGCTGACAACTTCTTCGGGGTTTTATCGCTACGACATCTGTGACGTGGTTCGCTGCACCGGCTACTATCACACGACGCCGACACTCGAGTTCCTTCACAAGGGGGCTCATATTTCGAATTTGACGGGCGAAAAGATTGCTGAATCGCAAGCGGTGCGAGCCGTCCGGGAAGCCGCCGATGAAGCAGGGCTCGTGCTCGAACAATTCACGCTTGCCCCGGCTTGGGGTGATCCGCCGGGATATGAATTGCTGACCGAAACGGAACTGTCAACGACCGCGAACTTGGCAGATGCCATCGACCGCAAACTGAAGACGCTGAACAGCGAATACGCCGACAAACGTGCCAGTGGCCGTTTGCAGCCGTTGCGATGCGTGGCCCTGTCGCCGGGCACTTGGCAGCGATTTGCGATCCAACGCCAATGCGGTGAGGGCGGATCGGTCGAGCAATACAAGCATCCCTTTCTCAGCCCAGAAATTGGTTTCGGCGAACGAATTCAAAAGGAATTCGGTTCGTCTACATAGTGGCTCCGTCCGAGCGAAGTTCCGCAGCGGCGTCTTCCGGCAACACGAGATTCACGTGTGTGCCACCGCCAAGTTCGAGCCCCGCCAATCCGGTGATTCGCGGCAGAATGCGAATCTGCCAACGATAGTTCGGATGCTCTTCGCCAAACGGAGCCGAGTGCAACACAAAGTTGTAGGCCGCATCGCCGGTGACAGCTTCTAATCGCAGCAACACATCCCGCAACACATCTGCAAGCTCAAACAAATCGGAATTGTTGGTTTGTTCAAAGTGAGAGGAACGCCGGCGAGGCAACAGCCACATCTCGTAAGGAAATCGAGACGCGAACGGACAAAAGACGACAAACTGAGGCGAGGTTCGAACAACGCGTAAGCCGTCTTCGAGTTCCTTTTGGATCAATTTGGTGAATGCGTCGCCTGTCGATTGCTGGGCGTAATCCAGTCCTTTCAGAACCATCGGTGGAACAAACGGGAACCCCATGAGTTGCGAATGTGCATGCAGCAACGATGCACCAGCAAATCGACCGTGATTCTTAAAAACGAATGCGTGTCGGACGCTCTTTTCATCACGAAGCGACTGCATCCGCGTGCGATATGCCAGAAGCACGTTGCGTGTTTGTTCAATCGGTCGTCGAGTGAGGTGCGATTCCCGCTGCGGACACTCGATGATCACTTCATGCACACCGCTGGCGGGGTGGGACGCGAACTCGACGCCTGCCGGTGATGAAGTCGCGCTCCCTGGAGACAACGCGGGAAACTTGTTCGGAACCACGCGGACCAACCAACCGGGTGTATTGGCGGCCGTTCCTGGTTCACGAAGGGCGAAAACTTCGCCGGGCGTTTGGTGCTCTTGACCTTCGGCGAATGGATCGTCCGCGGGCAGTGTCCAATCGATCTGGTCCGATTTCGCGTGCGGACGACGAACTCGATCCGGTGCGAACAAGATCATATCGCCGCTGATGGGTTCGCATCGCCACTCGGACGCCATGAGACTACCATTCAAAAACCGGAAAAAGCCAATTCGGTCCGCAGTATAGAGAGCGAAGTGTTTTCCGACCAACCCGAGTGGAAATCGGTGATACGGCGGAAAGTCAGTTCCGGGTTTGTTAGAATCACCGCCAACCCGCCGCTCGATCGAACACACCGTTGGAAACTCCTCAATGTCCCAGACCTACCAAATCTCCAAAACTACCGAAATTTTTTCGCCTGCGTTGGTCGTTTTCACCGAAGTGCTGGATGCGAATATCGCCGAGATGGTCCGTGTCGCGGGCGATGTGAACCGACTCCGTCCGCATTGCAAAACGCACAAAATGCCCGAAGTCGTGAAACGACAATTGGACATGGGCATCACCAAGCATAAAGCTGCCACGTTCGCAGAAGCCGAGATGCTCGCCGATACCGGCGTCAAAGACATTTTCCTGGCGTACAACCTCGTCGGGCCGAACATTGGACGTGCCGTTGCATTCTGCCGAAAATATCCGGATGTCAAATTCGCCGTGACCGCAGACGACACCCGAATGCTGGCTCAACTCTCGGAAGCGATGACCGCCGCCAGTACCGAGATTGATGTGCTTCTCGACTGTGATTCCGGCTTACATCGCACGGGAAAAGAGCTCGTCGAAGAAGCCGCTGCGTTGTACCAACAAATCGCGGATTCACCGGGCGTGAATCCAGGTGGTCTGCATTTTTACGATGGACATCATCACCAAGTCGATTTCGAAGAACGGAAATCGGCAGTCCTCGCGGACTTCCAAACGGCTCTGGATTTTCGCGAGCAACTGCAACAACGCGGTCTAGATGTGCCCAAGATTGTCGCGGGCGGAACGGGGTCATTTCCGGTTTACGCCGGCGTCGATGATCAGACGGTGGAACTCTCACCGGGCACCTGCGTGCTGCATGACTGTGGCTATGGCACGATCTTCCCCGACTTGAACTTCCAACCTGCCGCGATGATGCTGACCCGTGTCATCAGCCGACCGACCCCGAATCGGCTGACCGTCGATTTAGGCAACAAGTCCATCGCCGCCGATCCACCGATGGGCAATCGAGTCATGTTCCCCGACTTGCCAGACGCCGAACAGGTGTTGCACAACGAGGAACATCTCGTGCTGGAAACACCGTTGGCGAGCAAGTACCAACCGGGCGATGAACTTCTCGGCATACCGCGACACATCTGCCCCACGTCGGCATTGCACCGGCAAGCCTATGTCGTCGAAAATGGCGAACTGATCGGCCGCTGGGATGTCGTTGCCCGTGATCGGCAAATCACGATCTAGGCCGAATCCCCGTGTTCAGTGTCGTGGTGGATGCGGAAGCCTTTGTGTTCCGAAATCCACCTAGCGGCAGTCATTCCGTTTGAATGTAACCCGGTCTCGTGAGTGTCATTGTGCGATAACCGTGTTGCGGCGTTGGTTGACCTTTGCGCTCCCACCACCAATGCCGAAATTCCGACTACCGAATCGGGAGCCCTGAAATCATCGAAGAGCATCTGATGTCTAAACGTGTTACGACTGGTCTCCCCGAACTTGATTCGCTTCTCGGCGGCGGACTGCTGCCCGGCACACTCACCGTTGTGCTCGGGGCGACTGGCATCGGCAAAACGCAACTGGGCGTGACCTTCGCCAATCAAGGACTGCAAGAAGACGGCGAGCGTGGCATCATCTTCGACATGACCAGTCGAGGGGATTCCCAAAACCAAACCGATTACGCGAAACGTCTGTTCAATTGGTCCATCACCTCCGGATCGACGGATGAAAATATCGATCCCGAATCCGTATGGGATGCAGAACAAATTCGTCGTGATTATCTCCATCTCTTCCGTCGCAGCGGTCGGCGGGTGACATTCAGTGACTTGGAAGTCGATGCCAAACGGGAATGGAAAACCGAACTTGCGAAAAAGCTGAATATCGCCATCGCCTGGTTCTACGGTAACTTCGTTCACGGCGTGCGACGCTGTGTGATTGACGGGGTCGAACCCGCGGAAAAGGCGAGTGACTCTTTTCAGTTTCATACCTTCGACTACGTGTACCACCAAATCTTGCACAAAGACGCCGATTGGGTCGCCAGAGACTTATTTCGTGTGAAATACCGAGCCAATGCTGAGAAGGTTCAGGAGCATCACTACCGACACGAAGACATCGCCACGCTGCTCCTCTACACAACTCACGAAGTTATGTTGGACGACATGCTCGCACGACCGATCGAAAGCGGCGATGTCCTCTCGAACGCCAACACAATTATCATGATGGGCAAAACCCGTGACGGCGCGAAAATGGGCCGAGCATTGCACGTTGCCAAACACCGAGGCAGTGCCTGTGACGACCGCATCGTACCGTTTCAAATCACCGAAGATGGACTGAATTTGCAAATTTGAAAACTCGACCGAAACCATCTCCGCTGAGCGGTGTTGCGTGTGTTGTACGATGTGTTCATAACAGTTCACCACTCGGTTTTCCGACCGATCATCAATTCAACACTTCGACGTGGACGCATTCATCCTATCAAGTTAAAATTCTATTAGATTCACATTATTGATGAGTATTCACTCACGATCCTCAGTCTTGTTCTAGGTCTCTTTTCAATTTTCTCGGAGGAACTGTCATGGTTAGACACAACAAGCCACGTGGCTTCACGTTGATCGAATTGCTAGTGGTCATTGCCATTATCGCGATTCTGATCGCGTTGCTGCTACCCGCCGTCCAACAAGCGCGAGAAGCGGCTCGACGGACACAATGTAAGAGCAATCTCAAGCAAATTGGGATTGCGATTCACAATTACCATGACACTCACGGTTCATTCCCGCCCGGATGTATCAGCACCACGAACTCCGCCGATCCGCCGACCGGGCCGCAACAGTGGGGATGGGCAGTTTTCATCATGCCCATGATCGAACAAAACAATCTCTATGAACTGCTGGACCCTGCCAATCGCACCTTGGCTGACACATTAGCCGATACCGATTCAAGCGATGGTACCCCGGATCGCTCGATCGTTCAGCAGCGAATTGAAGTCTATCGTTGTCCGTCGGACCGCACGAAAGACACAGTGAAAGGCACTCCGCAGACCGTCGATTTCCAGGGAAGCGGTTCCGGTGCCGCGATGCCAGGAACCGGCTTCTTTGGTGGCACATCCAACTATGTGGGTGCGGGTGCATTTGCGGCGTTGGATATTATCGAATACCCGACAGGTCCGCTCTACCGAAATAGTGCGACCGCCTTCGCTGACATGATCGACGGTTCAAGTAACACGTTCTTGGTCGGTGAGAGAGACTTCGATTGTTCCGCCGGAGTGTGGGCTGGCGTTCGGAATGATGGTGGCCCTGGTCCCCGTGGGATCAACTATGTGACGGGACGCGTGAGTATCCCGTTGAACCTGAAGACACAAAAGACTGGCAACAACGGATGTGTGGAGGGCTTCAGTAGTTCGCACCCTGGCGGTGCCCACTTCTTGTTCGGTGATGGCACTGTGCAATTCATCAGCGAAAACATCAATTTCAGCAACAGTAACGCCAATGTCGGTGACAGCACCGGACTCGCCGGCAATTTCAATCAAGCCAATCTCGGCGTGTATCAGCGTCTCGGCTTGATGGATGATGAGCAACCAGTAGGCGAGTACTAACCCGAGTGCTGCATACTAGCAGTCAAACTCGGTGAACACTTTTTGGTTTCAGATTACACATGGGAAACTTGCGCACGCACCGAGGCCATCTTCGGTGCGTGTTCCATTTTGAGCGTCGCTGCATCTCAAAGAAAACCGGAGACCTTCAGACCGAACCTTCGGTTTCTTTTCTTCAGAAATTCTTACAAGGAATGATTATGAAAACCATGACCCAGCTGCTCGGTCGTTTCGCGATTGTCGTTTGCGTTTTCGGATTGGCTGCCGGGTGCTCTAGTGCCCCTGATGACATGCCCGATGTCGCGGAGGTGACCGGTACAGTGACATTCAATGGCGAACCATTGACCGACGCCAGAATCACGTTTCAACCGGAGTCTGGTCGACCTTCCTCCGCAACGACTGGTTCCAATGGCGAGTACACATTGATGTACAACGAGAACACTCCGGGAGCAAAAATCGGTAAGCACAAAGTTTCGATTAGTAAAGCCAACGACACCAAAGACGCGGCCGGCGAAATCATCAAATCTGAGGAGATTGTCCCGGCGAAATACAATCTCGAAACAACCCTCGAAGAAACTGTTGAAGACCAAGCCAACGAGATCAATTTCCAACTGGAGTCATAACCGCAATTGTCGTGTTTTCACTGGGATCGAATTTCTCGAAAGTTAGATTCTTGCGAAGAACGTTCGCATCAATAGACTGATGCGCGTTATACTGTTGAACCCTGAAATCGCATTGAATCTTTTTCATTCGATTGACTTCAACAATGGTTCGACTTGTTCAACTTTCAACACTCCTTTCGATTGCACTCTGTGTCAGCCAGAGTTTGACCGTTCACGCAGCCGATGCGAAATTCTCGGCGGACGATTTGCAGTTTTTCGAGCAGAAAATCCGCCCGGTTTTGGTCGAGCATTGTTACGAATGTCACAGCGAAGCCGCCGCCGAGAACGATGAACTCAAAGGCGGGTTGCTCGTCGACACGCGGGCGGGGTTACTCGAAGGTGGCGACAGCGGTGCTTCGGTAACCCCAGGTGATCCGACCGACGGGATGCTGCTCGATGCGTTGCGGTATGAAACATTCGAGATGCCACCCAGTGGTCCATTGCCGAAATCTGTGATTGCAGACTTTGAGGAATGGATCCGTCGCGGTGCGCCCGATCCACGCAGCGGAAAACCCGTCACCTCCGTGAAACGCACGATCGACATCGAAGCCGGACGCCAACATTGGGCATACCAACCGATTCCCCACGTCGTCGCTTTGCCTGCGAAACCAAACTCCAATCGGACGTCGATCGACGCATTGATTGATCGCCGTCTCCGTGAAGCAGAGATTAAACCATTTCCTGCTGCCAACGCTCGCACGCTCGTTCGGCGGTTGTATTTCGATTTGCTAGGCCTACCGCCCACGCCGACACAGATTGATGAGTTCGTTTCCGACACGTCACCGAACGCGTATGAGAAGCTCGTCGATCGACTGCTGGCCTCACCGGCGTTTGGACAGCGTTGGGGGCGACATTGGTTGGACGTGGTTCGGTACGCGGAATCGGTCACCCTGCGAGGGCTGGTCCAGCAGCAAGCGTGGCGATATCGCGATTATGTGATTGATTCGTTCAATGCCGATCTGCCCTACAATGAATTTCTGAAACAGCAAATCGCAGGAGATTTGTTACCAGCGGAGTCGCTCGCGGAGCAGCGTCGCAATGCAATTGCCACCACCTTCCTGACGATGACCGACGCCAATCTCGAGGATCAGGACAAAGAGAAGCTGCGGATGGATGTGGTTGATGAACAACTCACCGTCATTGGCAGCGCGTTCCTCGGCCAGACGATTGGATGTGCGCGTTGTCACGATCACAAGTTCGATCCCATCCCCACGCGTGATTACTACGCCATGGCGGGCATTCTTAGCAACGTCCGAACGCTGCGAACGAGTAACGTCTCCCGCTGGTTGGATTTGCCTCTCGCCGTCACTCCAGAGCAGCAAGCACAAATCGACCAATTCGCGGAGCGGTCAAAATCTCTGGAAGATGAGATCGCAAGTGTCAAGAAACAGCTTGGGAAGAACTTGCCCAAAGCGGTCGTCGTGCCGATCGATTCGCTGCCGGGTATCGTGATTGACGATGAGGACGCCACCTACGTAGGTGACTGGCAGCAATCGACATCGAACAAACCCTACGTCAACAACGGCTACCATCACGACCAAAACGAGGAACGCGGAAATAAGTCGGTCATCTACAAAACGAAATTGCCCAAAAGCGGAACCTATGAAGTTCGTCTTTCCGTTTCGGTTGGAAGTAACCGGAGCACGCGAGTTCCGGTCGTGGTGCACTCGGCAGACGGCGAGCATATGACGTCCATCAATCAACGGGTGCGACCGCCGATTGACGGATTATTTCATTCGCTCGGCAAATTCGAGTTCACCACTGATAAGCCGGCAATCGTGACGGTCTCTAATACGGGTGCAAACGGTGTTGTTATCGCCGACGCAGTTCAGTTTCTAGCCCCCGATCTGCCGAATTCCATTGCTGTTCCGGAGTCCCCCGAGGACAAAGCCAAGGCATTAGCCGAGAAGCAACGAATCGATACGTTAACGACTCGTCTCAAGTCACTGGAAGCCGACCTCAAGAATCTCCAGAGGCAAGCTCCGAAACAACCCCAGTACATGGGCGTGGTCGAACAACCGGAAATCACGGACACCCGCATCAACATTCGGGGCAACGTTCACAATTTGGGAGCGGTCGCCCCGCGAGGCTTTTTGCAGGTCGCGTCTGGCAACAGCACGGTTTCCATGCCCGACGATCAAAGCGGCCGTGTGCAGTTGGGAGAGTGGTTAGCGGATCCGAGCAATCCGTTGCCGGCTCGCGTGATGGCCAACCGCGTTTGGCACTGGCTCTTTGGTGCTGGTCTCGTCCGCACTCCCGACAACTTCGGCAAGACCGGGGAAACACCATCACATCCAGAATTGCTGGATTATCTCGCTCGGCAATTGATCAACAACGATTGGTCCTCCAAGTCGCTCATCCGTGAGATTGTTCTGACAGACGCTTACCAGCGAAGTAGTCACCCCCCTGGCATCCAAGAGAATGCTCATCGGATGACAGTCGATCCAGAAAATCGTCTTCTCTGGCAAATGAACCGGAAGCGGTTGGAGGCGGAGTGCATATTGGATGCCTTGCTGTGTGTCAGTGGAGAAGTTGAACTCCGACACGGTGGAAAAACATTTCGAGACGGTTTGTCCGCCGATTACGGATATCAGTATGAAAGTAGCCGACGCGCGGTGTATTGGCCGGTCCTGCGGAATTCGATTCCCGAAATGATGCAAGTTTTCGATGGAGCGAATCCCAGTTTGGTGACGGGTCGACGCAACTCCAGTGGTGTGGCACCGCAGGCACTGTATCTGATGAATAACTCGTGGGTGATCGGTCGCTGTGAGGCGGCTGCGAAGTCGTTACTGGCCGACCACAAATTATCGGATCAAGAGCGTGTTCAACGACTCTTCGAAGTCGCGTTGGGGCGTCTCCCGAGTTCCGAAGAACTGGCATTGAGTTTATCGTTTCTCAAATCGGATTCGGATGATGATGCCGATCGTCTCCAACGGTGGGCGCAACTTGTTCAATCGGTGATCTCAACGCTGGATTTCCGGTTTGTGAACTGATTCGCCAATCTCCGCGTACACGATCGTCTGTTTGCAATTCCGAAAAGGCAATACTGAAGGACTCTCATGAATCCACAAAGACTCCATCCGGTTTCTCGCCGACAGATGCTGCAAAACGTTGCCTGCGGATTCGGTGGATTGGCCTTCACGGCAATGGCTCATCAAGCGGCGTCGGCTTCAACGAACCGAAACCCACTCGCGGAACTTCCGACCCATTTCCCACCTCGTGCGAAGCGTGTCATTTTCATCTTCATGCAGGGTGGGCCGAGCCATGTGGATTCCTTTGACTACAAACCCTCGCTCGCCAAACAGCACGGCAATTCGTTCGAGTTCGCCGATGATCGAGCAAGAGCGAACTCCGGCAAGAAGCTCACGACACACAAGCTGATGAAATCGCCATGGAAGTTTCGGCGGTACGGCGAAACCGGGCGATGGGCTTCCGACTTGTTCCCGGAAACCGCCAAGCACATGGACGATTTGGCGATGGTGCATTCCATGCATACCGAAGGCGTTGCCCACGGACCGGCCACGCTGTTTCTGCACACCGGTGCAACGAACTTCGTCCGGCCGTCGGTGGGGTCGTGGATTACCTACGGACTCGGTTCGGAAAACTCGAATCTCCCTGGCTTTGTTGCGATCTGTCCATCCGCCGGAAATGGCGGGCCGCGAAATTACGGCAGTGCGTTTTTGCCACCGGTCTATCAGGGAACCGCAATCGGCGATCCCAATTCGCAGGACATCATGATCCGCGATTTGAAAAACCCCGCCGCCACACGTCCCGAACAACAACGACAGTTGATGCTGACGCAGGCACTCAATCGTCAACAACTCCTGCAAAACGGCGGCGGTGCGGAATTGGAATCGGTGGTCAAGTCGTATGAACTCGCCTGGCGAATGCAGTCGCACGCACCGGACCTGCTCGATTTGGTTGGAGAAACGCCGGAAACTCTGAAACTCTACGGAATCGGAGAGAAAGAAACCGACAAGTTCGGACGGCAGTGCCTGATCGCCCGCCGATTGTGTGAAGCCGGCGTCAGATATTTGCAAGTCAATTACGGCGACAACAGTGCGAACCCGGCATGGGATCAGCATTCGAATTTGCCTCGACATGAGCAACATGCTCGACGGGTCGATCGCCCCATTTCCGCCTTGCTAACCGATTTGAAACGACGTGGCCTGCTCGAAGACACCCTGGTCTGGTGGGGTGGGGAATTCGGCCGTACACCGTACTCGCAAAGCAATGGCACCGGTCGTGATCACAACCCCAGCGGCTTTACGATGTGGCTGGCCGGTGGAGGTGTGAAACCCGGCGTGAGTTACGGGAGTACCGATGAATTCGGGCATCAAGCTGTCGAAAACAAAGTCCACATGCACGACATGCACGCGACCATTCTACATTTGCTGGGGATTGATCACGAACGCCTTACGTATCGCTATTCCGGTCGCGACTTCCGTTTGACCGATGTGCACGGTCGCGTCGTCCACGAATTGTTTGCGTGAACAGGCCGTGAATGGGCCGACGGCTTGGACAGATCGCTTGAAGACGACCTACAATGAACACACGATTCATTCGACGTCGTTTGCAAGAAATCGAGTTCCATGCCGAAATTTCAAGTTGCCAGCGAATTTGCCCCAGCGGGGGACCAACCATCTGCGATTGCGTCCCTCGTCTCCGGCATCAACGAGGGAAAAAAGGATCAGGTCCTGCTCGGTGTCACCGGGAGCGGTAAAACCTTCACGATGGCCAACGTCATCCAGCAGGTGCAAAAACCGACGTTGGTCCTCAGTCACAACAAAACGCTGGCGGCCCAACTCTACGGCGAATTCCGCGACTTCTTTCCGAACAACGCCGTCACATATTTCGTCAGCTACTACGACTACTATCAGCCGGAAGCGTACATCCCGCAGCGGGACATCTACATCGAAAAAGACTCCTCGATCAATGAGGAGATTGACCGCCTGCGGTTGCTCGCGACCAGTGCGTTGGTTAGTCGGCGGGATGTCATCGTGGTCGCCAGTGTGAGTTGTATTTACGGGTTGGGGTCGCCCAAAGACTACCTCGAAATGATGATTCCCCTGCAAGTCGGTAAGGAAATCGATCGTGATGAGCTGCTGCGAAAACTGATCGATATCCAATACGACCGCAACGATGTAGCGTTCGAGCGGGGTCGGTTCCGTGTGCGGGGTGATGTCGTCGAGGTTTGGCCAGCGTACGAGGAATTCGCCTATCGCGTTGAGTTGTGGGGCGATGAGGTCGAAAAACTTTCGATCATCGATCCGCTCACCGGCGAAGAGTCCAAGTCGCTGCCAGATGCGTATATCTATCCGGCGAAGCACTTTGTGTTGCCTCAGTCGCGAATCGACAGCGCGATGGAGGAAATCGATACCGAACTCAACACCTCACTAGAAACGTTTCGCAAAGAAGGCAAGTTGCTCGAAGCGCAGCGGTTGGCGGCCCGGACGCGACACGATATGGAACTGCTCAAAGAGGTCGGTTTCTGTCCGGGCATCGAGAACTACAGTCGGGCACTTGCCGGTCGAAAACCGGGACAACCACCGTACACCCTGCTCGACTTTTTCCCTGACGACTTCCTCATGATCATCGACGAGTCGCACGTCACGGTTCCGCAAATCCGGGCCATGTTCAATGGCGACCAGGCCCGAAAAACAACACTCGTCAATCACGGTTTTCGGCTGCCGATGGCTTTGGACAATCGGCCGTTGAAGTTTGAAGAATGGGACACGATCCGCAAGCAGACTGTATTCGTCTCGGCCACACCTGCTGATTGGGAGTTGGAACAATCGGCGGGTGAAATCGTCGAACAAGTGATTCGCCCGACCGGCCTGGTCGATCCAGTGATTCACGTGGTTCCCGCCCGTGGTCAGGTTCCGCATTTGTTGGAGCAGGTGAAAATTCGCATTGAGCGGGGCGAACGTACGTTGATCACTACGCTCACTAAGCGACTCGCCGAGGATCTGACAACCTACATGCAAGAAGAAGGCATCCGCTGCCAGTGGTTACACTCGGAGTTGGATGCCATCGAACGAGTGGAAATTCTTCGGGAACTTCGCGAAGGCCGGTTCGACGCCGTGATCGGCGTCAACTTGTTGCGGGAAGGTTTAGACCTGCCGGAAGTCTCGTTGGTCGCCATTTTGGATGCCGACAAGGAAGGTTTCCTGCGAAGCGAAACGAGTCTGATCCAAACGATCGGGCGGTCGGCTCGGAACGTGAACGCCGAGGTGTATTTATACGCCGACACGGTCACGAACAGTATGCAACGGGCCATCGAGGAAACCGAACGCCGGCGAGCCTTGCAATTGGCGTACAACGAAGAGCATGGAATCACGCCGGAAACCATCCGCAAAGCGATTCGTCGGGGCATCGAAGACGAGATCGAAGCCCGGCAGATCGAACGAGAAGCAACCGGCCAGAACGAAACCCAATTCGTCACACAGGAATATCTCAACGAGTTGGAAGCAGAAATGCTGGCCGCGGCCGAGAATCTGGAGTTTGAACGAGCGGCGAGTTTGCGAGACCGGATCACGGAACTGCAGCAAAAACTTGGGGAGAAAATCTCCGTTCACTCCGAGTCTGCAGAATCAAACGAACCGAAGCGTCGAGGCGGTCGCAAAGGAAAAGGCAAACGCTCCCGCGGAACTGGCAAACGCGTCCCTAAACCCCAACGACCTGATAGTTAAAAGTTCCGCAACGGTCCTAGGGATTCGATGTTCGGTTGCAGTCTCGATCGGACCGTGACCGTTGGTGAGATCCGCCAATCTCACGGATTCCAAAGTCCGACATACCACTCAAACCAACCGGCAATCCAGTCGAATTCGCACAGTAGGACAATCGGGTAATAGAGAAAGTAAATGAGCCGGTCGATTGATCGGCCGCCGATGTTGTACGCCTCATAGATTGGCCAATACATCGGACCGGTCGAAAGGACGTAAAGCAAGAAGACGATGGCAATGCGATTGTAGATCCTCCAACCTCGACCGTCATCCAGGCCGGAGCGATATCGGTTGGAGGTGTTGGAAGGGGACGTCCCCGTTGGCGTCGGTGTCATCGAATAGAACGGCCCTTCTCAAATTCTCTGGTAATTACAGTGGCTGGGGGAAAATGTGTCTCCGACCGCCGTGAGACTGAACTCGCTGCAAAGACGTGATAACGGCTGAATCGGGCGTTAGGGAACCATGTCGTGTTGGCGGTACCACTCTAGAGTGTTCTGTAAACCCTCTTGGAAATCAACTGCAGGAGCATATCCGAGCACCCGACGGGCCTTCTCGATGGAATAATCCAAGTTCAGCCCGAGGAACTTAATTCGGGCACTGGAGAGGATCGGTGCATGCTTCGCCCCTACAAGGCGATACGTGCCTTCTAACAGTCGGGCCAAACCTTTGGCGATCGGAAGTGGTACGGTTCGCGTCGGCACATGATAGCCCACCCCCTCCGCAATCCCCGCCACGAGTTCTTCCTTGGAAACCAAACGCGCATCGGTGATGTTCAAAGTCTCGCCCAACGCTTCTTCGCTTTCCAACGCGAGAAAAATGGCATCCACCAGATTGGAGACATAGGTGTTGTTGATCAACTTGTCCCGCGAACCAAGATAGCGGAACTGCTTCGATTTCAGACGTTCCATGATCCGAGGGAACACCGTGCGATCGCGTGGCCCGTAAATAAAACCAGGACGTAAAATGATCGCTGGCAGGTTGTGTTCGTCGATGTGTTGCCGAACCGCCTGTTCTGTTTCCGCTTTGGAAACCGTGTACCCGTCAATTCCTGTGGTGCTGATAGGAGTCGTTTCATCGGTTCCGAAATGATCTTTGGCCGGATAGACCCCCAACGAACTGACGTGGACCATTCGACGCACGGTGCCAGCGGTTTCCATTGCAGCTAGCAGGTTCTTCACTCCACCGACGTTGACAGCGCGATAGTCCGAAACTGGCCCCCAATCACCGACTTTCGCGGCACAATGCACCACTAAGGTGACGCCATCCATTGCGGCTTTCAACGATTCGGCGTCGCTGAGATCGCCAGTCACCAATTCCACGCCCAGGTCATCTAGGAATTGCGTGTCACTCGTCGGTCGGACAATCGCGCGAGTTTTCAAACCGCGTTTGTGAGCAGCTTCAACGAGATGACTCCCGACAAGCCCAGTCGCTCCGGTGACCAGCAAAACGTCCTGTTCCGTGATTTCCATTTGTTGAGAATCCGTTCGACCGCAATATTACTGGGGGGTGAGAACACTCATGATGATACTGGCGACTTCGCTCGTCGCGTTGGGTTTCGCTAGCGAAGTCATCGCTTGCCGCATTTTGGCACGCATGGCGGAATCACACAACAGCCGTTGCCCAAGTTCGATCCACTCCGTCTGATTGGCGTTTTGCTCCATCACAACTGCTGCACCGGCGTCCGCGAAGAACTGAGCGTTCTTACGTTGGTGGTCGTCTTTGGCAGTGGGGTAGGGCACTAGAATTGCCGGCACGCCGACACACGCCAGCTCACTGAGCGTCGTCGCCCCCGCCCGAGAGATCGCCAACTCCGCATTGGCGTAGTGTTTGGAGAGATCAGACATAAAACGCGAGACCGTCGCGGAAATCCCAAGTTCATCATATCGATCACGAACACGCTGTTCATCCAGTGCTCCGGTTTGATGAACGATTTTCCACCCGGCAGTTTGGGGTTTCAATGACGGAAGGAGCGACAGCACACGGTCATTGACAGCACTTGCTCCCTGGCTTCCCCCAAGAATTAAAAGCGTTTGGTTCGATGGATTGATGCGGTTCCCAGACAACGCTGTGATCGATTCGCGAAGTGGATTCCCGGTCGAGACCACGTTCCGAGGGCAATTGCTGCCAAAATCTGTCTCGGGAAAGCTGGTGCAGACGGCAGAGGCATTCCCAGCGAATAACCGCGTCATCCGACCGGCGACAATGTTTTGTTCTAACAAAATCGTGGGCAGACGATGTCGTCGTCCGAACCAGATCGGCAACCCCGAGGCCAATCCTCCCAAACCGATCACTGCCGACGGTGTGCAATCTCGAAAAATGCGTCTCAGTAATTGCAGGCTGCGAGAAATTTGGAATGTGGATCGGACGGGTCGTCGCACGGTCTCTCTTGGTGTCGGTACCGGAATGGAAAAATGCTCGTAACCGGCGGACGCCAGGATGTCGCGTTCGAGCGGCCGATCAGAACCGACGAAGACGCAGCGAATTTGCGGATCGCAGCGAGTAAGTTCCTCAGCGACCGCAATGCCCGGTATGAGATGTCCCCCGGTTCCGCCACCCGCGAACAACACGGTTCTACGTGTCATGCGACCTCACTCCGTGGAATCAGCCGGCGATGTCAGTTCCAAACTTCGCCAACAGTACCAGCTGGCAATCGTCGCGTACGGTCGCCAGGGCATTGCGAGACGTTCGGCGTCGGCTCGGTTGGGGAGGTCATCGAGAGCGTACAGATTCTTGAGGGCGGTGCGAATCCCCAAGTCGGCGTGCGGCAACACATCCATGCGGCCTAGCGAGAAGATCAGGAACATCTGAGCGGTCCACTCACCGATGCCTTTGACCTGTGTGAGTGCAGCGATAATTTCCGTATCATCCCGTCGGCCGATCGTAGCCAATTCGATTTGCCCGGACTGGACGTGATCGATCAAGTCGCGGAGATATCGAACTTTTTGGCCGGAAAGCCCGACGGCTCGCAAATCTTCGTCCGTGAGATTGGCAAGTGATCCCGGTTTGAGTGGCTCGGGCTTCAATCGTGTCAGCAAGCGGTTTCGAATCGATTCCGCAGCCTTTGTCGAGATCTGCTGCGAAAGAATCGAACGAACCAGCATGGCAAATCGATCGCGTTTGGCCCGCAATGTGAAAGGCCCCACGCGATCGATCACGTCTTCAAGAACCGGGTCGGCACTTCGCAAATGTGCCAACGCTTGTTCGACCTGCACCGTTCGAAATGCCATCCGTTGACACCTCAGTTTCCGAGTGTGTCCGATGTTATCGTTTGGCCAACGAAGGTGGTTCGGCATTGCGATGAGGAATCATCCAGATATTGCGATAACGAACGGGATCCCTGTGATTTTGCAGTTTGATGGGCAGGGGATTCGGGCCTTCGCCAACCTTCTGCCCGGCACCGGTTCCGCGTTCGATTTCGAACTGATCTTGGACGGGCACACCGTTGTGATGCACCGAAATCACGGCGTTCTTGATCTTCTTGCCTTCGGCGTCGAAACGAGGAGCGATGTAGAGAATGTCGTAGGTTTGCCAGGTCAGTGGTGGCAAGCACATGTTTAGCTTCGGCGGCTGGTAGCGGTACAGGGCACCACATTCGTTAAACACACCGTCGAGAGCAAACGAATCGAGGACCTGAACTTCATAGCGACTGTGAATGTACACACCACTGTTGGCCCGACTTTGCCCCCGACACTCGGGCATGTATGGCAGTTTGAATTCCAAATGCAGGGTGAAATCGTTCGCGGGCATGACGATTTCACATCCCTCTTTCAGAAATCCTTCTTCGTCGATAGCACCGTTCTTGAGGTGTTCGCTGGAAAGGCTTCCATCGAAGATTGTGACGGCATTCGAAGGAGCAGCCTTGCCGATCGTGGGACTGTGCCGCTCGACTTTGGTCAGATCACCGACCATGAGCTTTTCCGTCGAAGCCAACTTCGCGGCTGACTTCGTGACCTCAACTTGAAGACCATCGCCGAGCAATTCGATTTGATCGCCCTGACGAACGCCACGGACTTTGAACTTGGTTTCGCGATCCCAACCGGACCCTGGCAGCCCACCGAGATACACAACACCGATGAACTCCCCTTTGCCTTGGGCGGCGACTTGGAGCCCTAACTTGTGCGTCTCGAAACCACCATTCTGGTGAATCGCACCCTGGCCGCTGAATTCTCCTTGGAATGCGAAATCCTCGTCGACTTGTTCAACGGATGTCGCGGCAATTCCGGGACCGGCGGCAGAGGCGATGCGATCAGAAATATTCAGCCCACAGGAAATCAAGCCGGCGAGCAACACGACTATCGGAATACGCATCGAGAGAGTCCTTCAGTATCAAATCGTCGTCATCGGATTACTTCAAAATAGGAGGACTTTCCAGTCTGAGCAGACTGAGCCGTTCGTGCAAGCGTTGTGTCGGAGATTCTGCTCTCGAATTGGTCAAACTTCGTCGGATGACTACGATATTGGCGGTTGGAATCGAAATGTCCTCATTCTTCAAACCCACCAGAATACCGTGCAGCTGTTTTATACCGACCATTTCGTGCTTCCCCTGCCGACGACGCACCGTTTCCCGATGTTGAAATACTCCCGGCTTCGTGAACGGGTTTCCACAGCGGATTTAGTCGGCACAGACAATTTGCGTGTACCGGACGCTGCCACGAATGAGCAACTCATGTTGGCACATCAACCCGACTACATACGACGAGTCGCTGACGGTGAACTGACTCGGCAGGAGGTCAAGCGGATCGGATTTCCATGGTCGCGAGGGTTGGTGGAGCGATCACGGCGGTCGGTGGGGGGCACGATTTCCGCCTGCCAATCGGCCCTAGAATGTGGTGTGGGTGGCAACCTTGCCGGAGGGACGCATCATGCGTTCGCCGATCGGGGAGAAGGTTACTGTGTGTTCAACGACGCTGTCGTTGCCGCTCGCGTGTTGCAATCGACGGGACACGCCCGGCGAATTGCGATCATCGACTGCGATGTTCATCAGGGCAACGGGTCCGCTGCTATGACGGTGGGAGACCCGACGATCTTCACGTTCTCTATCCACGGCGAAAAGAACTGGCCACACCGCAAGGAGCAGAGTGATCTCGATGTCGGTCTGCCGGACGGAACTGAAGACGAAGCTTATCTCGTCGCACTCCGAGCGGGAATCGATCAAACGCTAACGCAGGCGGAACCGGAACTGGTCATCTATGTGGCTGGTGCGGACCCGTATCATGCCGACACTTTGGGCCGCCTCAGATTATCAAAATCTGGTTTGGCCCAGAGAGATCGGCTTGTGATTGAGAGTTGCCGAGAACGCGGAATTCCTGTTGCGGTCTGCATGGCGGGGGGATATTCCCCAAACATCGAGGATATCGTGGATATCCATTTTCAAACGCTACGAACGCTCCGCGAGTTCGCCGATTGAGTGAAATTACTTCGCACCGGCGAACAGGCCGAACAACCCCTTGCGAGCTTTCTTGTCTTCCTCGGGGACGACTTCTTCTTTCGCATCGTCAAAGGCGCGGGCGATTTTCTCGATCGCTTTTGTGAGTTTGGCTTTTGGAGCTTTCTGGATCAGCGGGATTCCGTTGTTCCGGGAGTCCACCATCGTGGCGTAATCGTTGGGAACCTCGAAGGAAATTTCTCGCCCCAACGTTTCTAAGGCTTTCCCCAAACTGATTTGGGAATCCTCCAGCCCCAACCGATTGATCACAACCTGAACGCGGTCGCTGAACGTTTCCAAGCCATCAAAGAATTGCAGCAAACGCACCGCATTTCGCAAGCTCGGGAGATCAAGCTGCGTGACCAGCAATGTCGCATCGGATGCTTCCATCGCGGCCAAGTCCAACGGACCGAATGTCTTGGTCACGTCGATCACGAGGTGCGTAAAGGTGGCTTTGAGCAAGGAGATCACTCGCCGCATTTGATCCGGCGACATGATCGGGTTTTCTTCCAAATGCACCGGACGCGGCAGCAAAAACGCACCGCATTCGTGTTTCGTCAGCGACCGCTTGAGTAACGAGTAATCGAGTCGTGAAATGTTCTCGGAGACATCCTGAATGGTGTAGTCTGGAATGATGTCCAACCAAACGTCGGCATCGCCGAGGGCAAAATCCATGTCGATGCACGCTACGCTATTCGCAGGATTCTTCGCGAGAATGCATGACAGATTGATCGCCAGACTCGTGCAGCCGACACCACCACTAACACCAGCCACCGTGATGACCTGACTCCCACGAGTGTTGCTTTCACCGCTGCGTGTTGTGAGCGTTTGCTTGATTCGATCCAACGCCGCCAGGAAGTCGTCCAAGTTTAAGGGTGAGCTGAGAAACTCTTTCGCACCATTTCGCATCGCCTGCAGAATGATGCTGCCTTCGTTGGAACTACTTACCACAAGCACGTTCGTGCCCGGCATGTCTCGGTTAAGTTGACCGACCAACGCCAACGCTTTCGTGGGATCGCTGTCCAGACACACCAAAGCGATATCTGGTTGCGATTGCCCGACAACATCGGAGAAGAACTCATAGCGAGAACAATCGGCATCCAGCCAAATTTGATCGATACCCAACAACAAGCTCTTCAACGAGGAGCGGGTCGCATCATTGGGGTCGACGATGGCCACTCGCACAACGTTGTTCATTTTGAAGTCCGTCCATTCCCAAGTGAACCGTGATTTCCCACCAAATCGGTTACCATCATCGGCAATCAATTGTCGTTTTGTGGATCATGTAATGACGAGAACCGCCATCATCCAGAGGCCCATTCGCGTGTTGATCCGACAACACGAGTTCGGTCTCATGATTTGGTGAATGATGCCGCCGTTTCGGGGCGTCGCATTTCGCCGTGTTCAACACTGTTGACCGAAAAGACAATCGAAACGGGAGGCAACACTTGTGTAAACATAGCTCAAGAATTCGGTCGTGAGTCGAATAGATGACGAGATTCTGGGGTTGAGTGTTCGGAATCGCCGGAAGTGCGAGTTTTTCGTAATCGGACATTGAGCAAAGATTCAGTCCCCAACAAAGAAAGCCGGCCACACCGAAATGTGACCGGCTCTTTGACCGAACAAATTGGTTCAGACGATTATTGCGGTGCAATCAGTCCACTTCGCGAGGGAGCTGAGTAACGATTTCCCGCGGGAACAACTCGCGAATCGTTGGCAGGCTGCCAGTTCTGACCGCCTGATCGACGCTGCGTCGTCGGCAGTGGCGGTGGTTGTGGCATCGAGTTGTTCGGCGTCGGAACACCTAACCGCGGCAGTTCAAAGGCAGACTCAGGCTGTGGTTGGACCGGTTGCAACGGTGCAACTGGTTCTGCCTGAGGCATCGCCGTTGGACCTGCTTCCATGACCGGTTCGTAATCCGAAGTCGGAGGTGCAATCTGTTCCGGACCTGGAGCCATTGCCGGAGCCGCCGGCATCATTCCGGCACCCGTGTCAGGACCGGCATAGTGGACTCGGCTGAACGGGACACCACTTGGTTCGCAGTCTGGGCAAACGCCACCGTAATTTGGCACTTCGATGAAGCCATCACGGTAGAGTTCACGGTCGGTTGGCACATCGGTACTCAAGCCAGGACCACCGGCTGGAACTTCGTGAGGTTCAAGAGGACCAGCAAGTTCCGGCGTGACGAGGATCACGAGTTCCGTTTCGCCTTCGTCATATTGAACGCGTCGGAAGGCGGCACCGATCCAAGGCAATTCGCCAAGGAACGGAATTTTACTGGTGGTTGCTGTTCGACGCAGTGAAAGCAAACCGGCCAGCATATAGGTTTGTCCGAACTTCATCTCGACTTGTGTGTTCACGCGGCGAGTCGTCAAACCCGGCACGGTGAACCCGTTGATGTTGACGGAATTCGAGAAGTCCCGTTCGCTGACTTCCGGTTGAAGTTCCAACCGCACGCGACCAGCTCCGAGGATTGTCGGAACAGCTTCCATTCGGACCCCGAACTCACGCCATTCGATTGTGGTCGTCCCCAACGATTGCGGCACCACAATCGGGAATTCCCCACCCGCCAGCATTTGAGCCGGGCGGCCGTTGGTTGTGTTCAGGGTTGGTTCGGCGAGGATTTTCAACAACCGCTCTTGCTTCAAAGCATCCAAGAAACTTTGGAAGATGTTGTTGTCGTCAACAATCCCACCTGCCAGCGACAGCGAACTGAGTGCGGTGTTGAGGATTTCAAGCCCCTGTCCGCCGGCACCATTCCCAGTGAAGTTGGCAGTCGAGTTCGAAAGCGGAACCAACGTTCCCGGCGTCGAGCCCACGAAACCGTTGTCGTTGACATATAGGAAGTTCAAACCTAGCTGACGAATTTTCGAGCGTTGAACTTCCATCACGCGGCATTTCAGAATGACTTGTTGCATCCCGCCGACGTACATTTGATTCAGAACCGTTGGGTAGAATCGTTCCGCGATCTCGACGATCTTGGTGATTTCCTCCGGTCGCGTGACCCACCCGCGAAGGACAACACTGTCTTGCACAGCCACCGCTTTCACTGCGGAGCCGGGGAACAGGCGATCGATGTAGGCTTGCAGGTGTCGCACGTCGCCAGCCACGAATGTTTCGACCGTATAGACGGCACCGAATTCATCGGTGAAGACAACGGTCGTCACGCCGGGCGTGAGTGCTTGCAACCGGAAGCTCGTTGCGGACAACGCGGTGACGTTGAGCACCACCGGATCGAACCCGTCAACACGGGAAATTCGCTGCGGCAACTTCAAGACTTTGGAGAACTTTTCCGTAATCTGCGTCTGCGATTCCGGTTTGTTCACCACGAAAACGGGATCGTTTGACGACACCGATTGGTCGACCTCCGCCGTTTGAGCGAAGGACACCGACGGCGAAACCAGAGTCACGGTCGCGACGAGCGTGCAAACCGCGATGAATCTGCTAACGCGATTGTTGCCGGCGCGGAGCCGTTTCCGGTTCATGCGGTGACCTCCGAGGTCGATTGTCGCCTGTGCCCAACGTGGGGCCGCAGTTTTCTTATGCATCCATGCACCTCAGACAGGTAATTACGCTGGCTGGATTTCGGCTCCGCCAGAGCCGGAGATGGGAACTGACCGAACACTTGTCCTCATGGGGAGTCAATTCCCGTGAGAACAAGTGTCAAGGTCAAGAACGGTTTTTCGGCCCGTTATCTCACTCTATCGTCTTTTAGAGGGTCGGAACTTTCGGCATGTCCGCTGCAACCCCATTTTCCGTCAAATCTTCTTGTTCGTTTTCCAGGTCAACCTCTTCAACCCGGTGATCATCTCCGAAAAATATTTCGATCTTCCATTTTTGCTGGATTTCCGGAGTCGGTTCGACCGAGACGGTCGGCTCGGGTTCGGCTGGTGACTGGTCCTGTTGTTGTTCCAGTTCCATCTTCAAGGCATCTTGAATGCTCAATGCTCCCGTATCGCCGGTTCCGTCGTCCTCGGCGTCGGCAAACAGGTCTTCGGAGAAGCGGCCGACGCTACTGCCACTGTCTTCAAAGAACGCATCATCGACCGATTCCGTTTGCACGGTGCCTTGGTCGGTTTTGTTTCGCAGGGCCAAGTGAATGGGCCCTTTGTTCTGGGCAAGCATCACCAAGTTGGCTTGGTTCGGTTCGACGAGCAGCGAAATGTTCTTGGCGACGTGTTCAGTTTCCTCAGTCACAGCGGACGAACGAACACTGTCGGACGCGAAGACTTCGATGTACTCCAAGATGGTCTTGGTTTTGTTGGACATCCCCCGGTCGGTGCGAACTTTGTAAGTCACTAACACGTCCACACGGTCGCCTGCTTGGATCAGACCAGAGTGCGTTTTGGTCGCATCCACCGGCACTGAAACAACTCGCATTCCTTCGGGAATCTCCAAAGACGCCCCGTGCATCCCGGGTTGATTGAGCTTCGCCTCCAAGATCAGGTCACCAGCCACACAGGCGGCTTTCAAGGAGCGATCGGCGAATTGCTCGTCGGTGGTGACGGCACCAGCCGGGATGGCGTCGATCGGCCATTTCTGAAAGGCGACGTTGTCTCCGTTGAGCGGAATCCCTGGTTGGATATTCGCCATCGCGACCAAAACTTGTCCGTATTCGCTTTCCGCAGGGCCATCCTTGGACACATATTTGTTAGCCAGCACAACGCCGACGAGTCCCATACTGACCGAGAAGGCCAACAGGACAAACGATTTCATTCTCATAGGACGACTCTCTTTGTGTTCAAAGTATTGGCCGAGAAGACTGCCTTACACGAACGGGCCGCGACCGTGTGAGGAGCCAAAATTTTTCAATACAACAAACCGGCGTAGCAGAAGTAACCGATCGATCCGATGCAGATCGGAATTCCATAGGGCAGCAAGAACATTGTTGGCTTCCGTTCCTTGGCGATTTTGGAAAGTTCCGCCGGGTTTCGGACGGTCATCCATTCGTTGAGGATCATCAAGAACTGGGCGTAGTGCTTTTGCACGCCGCGTTTGTAGATGACCATCAGAACCGCCATCACGGCTCCGACAACAACCGTCGCCACGAATGCGTAAAAAGTGATGTAGGAACCAAGCCATGCTCCGATTCCGGCCATCAATTTCACGTCGCCGGCTCCCATCCCGCCAACCGAGTACAACGGCAGCAGCGTGAGCAAACCGACAACCATCCCAAGCAACGCAAAACCCAAACCGCCCCAACCGCCGACCACGGTGTTGTAAACCAAACCGCTGAGGACCATGGAATAGGTCAGCCAATTCGGAACTCGAAGTTCTTTACCGTCGATCCAAGCTGCCACAATCAATACGACTGCGACGAACTTCACGTGCCAGTTCTCAATCAAGAGAGCTTGCCAATCCATTGTCTGCCGCCTTTCTTATTTGTCTTCTGCCGAATGGCTAGAGGGGAATTTTTCGGAATTGTCACAAGACACCGGAGACTGCCACCGCCGCAATCACGGCAGCGGTCCTCGCTGTCTTTGTTCATCGTTGTTGTCACGTTCTCTGGACGGAAAGCCGTTACGCAGCTCCGCGACCGAACATCATGGACGCCAGCCACATCGTGACCGCGACGAACACGGGAGAAAGTTGCCACAGTGTCGAGAAATCGATCCAAAATGCAGACATCACAAGACCTTTGTAAGTGGTTTCCAAGCGAGACTGACGTATGCTCTAGACGTAAAGGGAGGCCGACCGACGGAGTCCCGTAGAACTCCATCGGGCGGCCCAGCCCGTTGACCCCGCGACATCAATGACACAACCAGAGGGCCGACTGGTATCAACAGAATCCGATGGATTCGGTCGATTATGTCAACGCGTCGCGAACACCTTCGAATTTGGTGTTGGCGTTCGTGCCGATTTCACCAATCGCTGTCAAGCAGACGATGACGATCAACGCCAGCATGACGGCGTATTCGACGGCCGTCGGGCCATCTTCGGAAACCAGGAACTGTTTGACACTGCTGAGGATGTTCTTCATGAGTTGCCCTTTCTGGACTCGTGTCACCCCGAAACGGGGTTCAACCTGTTTGCGGACCATTTCAAGACGGCTGACCCTCCGCCAAGTTGGATTCCGCGACCCGAAAAACCTCACCGCGAGGTTTATCCACAAGTGAATCTCCCAGACGACGAACAGACGCTCGTCACTGGCAGTTCAAAGCCGATTCCCTAAATCGTTTTCAGGAAACCGTTTAGAGTGACAGGCTCGTATTAACGCCTGACACGTCAAACCTAGGTCACACTTTGCAACAGTCAAACTGCGTTCTTTAGAAAACTTAGAGAATTCAAGAAGTTTCTTTTGAACCTGCTCTCCTGGGCAACCGGGGGACGCAAAGTTACACTAGGCGTTTGACCCAATGGGACTCGATCGAAACCGCACTACGATTCGCAAAGATTGTCGACCGAGATGTGGACTGACCTTGTTGCCAACATCACCGACTGGATGGACGAACACAATACGTTCGTTTGGACGCTCTCAATCGTGTCGGCCCTCACGTTCATCGCCAGTTTGATGTTGGTGCCATTTCTGATCACCCGCGTCCGGGCAGATTACTTCGTGACCGATGAACCGTCCGCGATGGCGTTCGCCACAAAGCATCCGGTCTGGCGGGGCCTGTTCTTAGTTGCCAAGAACCTATTGGGAATCATCCTGCTTCTTGGTGGCATCTTGATGCTGGCACTTCCGGGGCAGGGGTTGCTGACGATTCTGATTGGCATCTCGTTGTTGAACTTCCCCGGTAAACGCGAATTGGAGTTGTGGATCATCCGCCGGCCAGCCATTTACCGGACCATCAATTGGATCCGCATCCGACGCGGCGGCGAACCTCTGCAACTCCCTGAGGCCACGGAGTGAAGTCATGCCGGAAACTCCCAACGAACACACGCCGCGTAAACGACTCTCGTTCGGTTTCATTGGGTTTCTCGCATTGATGTTCGTGCTGCTTTGGCCCTTGAGTCTTGGCCCCGTGGCGTGGTTGTACGACCATGGATATCTCAGTGACGAAACGGCTCGAATGATTGGCGTCCTCTACCAACCGCTGTCCTGGGTTTTTGAGGCGTCTCCATTGCTGGAAGATGCCATGATGCGTTATTTGGCTTTCTGGCGTCAGTGATTTTGTTTTCAAAGGAAATGTTGACTGATGAACTCTGCTTCGCTCGATCCGACCGCGATGATCAAACCCCGCCGAAAGGTGACCGGGATTTCCGCAATTTTGCTTCCGTTTCTCGATTCCGGAGAAGTGGATTGGGAAAGCCTGGAAGCCCACATCGAACGCACCGCGAACGCAGGTCTCACACCGGCAGTCAATATGGACACCGGATATACGCACCTCATCGACGAGCAGACGAAGCTCGAAGTGCTGAAGCGAACTCGCGAAGTGCTTTCCGGGGGCAAGTTCGTCGCAGGAGCGTTCGTGAAAGATGAGCCCGGCGCGGAATTCGACCTGGATGCTTACAGCCGGGAAATGACACTCATCAGCGAGTACGGCGGGTTGCCGGTCGTGTTCCAATCCTTCGGGCTCATCGAGCAAGCCGGTCCCGAAATTGTGGAGTCTTACCAAGCCCTCGGCCGTGCGGTGAATGAATTCTTGGGTTTTGAACTCACCCAGGATCTAGCACCATTCGGGAAGGTTTACGACCTCGAAACCTACGCCGGTTTGATGGCCATTCCACAGTGCATCGGTGCAAAGCATTCATCGTTTCATCGCGAACCGGAATGGCAACGGCTACAGCTTCGCGATCAGAAACGACCGGACTTCACCGTCTTCACGGGGAATGATTTCGCCATCGACATGATCATGTACGGCAGCGATTATCTGCTCGGATTGAGCACGTTCGCGCCGGACTTATTCGCGAAACGCGACGCCATGTGGGAAGCGGGCGATCCGGCGTTTTACGAACTCAACGACCAACTGCAATACTTGGGCTACTTGACCTTCCGGAGCCCAAGCGCCGGATACAAACACTCCGCGGCACAATTCTTGAAATTGCGAGGTTGGACCAAAACCAACAACACTCACCCCGACAGCCCTCCGCGACCGGAAAGCGACATCGCTGTACTGAAGGAACTTGGCGAACGACTCGGAGTGTTGTAATCAAAAATTCCGCAGAAGTGTCGGTCATGCTTGAGTGGACCGGCTTCTGCGAAAAGTGTCTTGAGACTGTTATTCCTCGTCCGCATCCGCGGGCGGGGCTCCCATGATGTGGTATCCGCCATCGACGTGTAATGTTTCGCCGGTGATGCCGGACGCCAAGTCGCTCAGCAAGAACATCCCGGCTTTGCCAACTTCACCCGGTGAAACACCGCGACGCATTGGCGAAAACGCTTCGTAGAGCTTCATCATTTTGCTGAAATCGCCCACGGCTGACGACGCGAGCGTCTTGAGCGGTCCCGCACTGAGCGCATTCACTCGGAAACCTTCCGGCCCTAATTCGCTGGCGAGATAGGTCATCGTGCTTTCCAGAGCGGCTTTGCAGATCCCCATGAGGTTGTAACCAGGGATCACGGTTTCACCGCCGAGGTACGTCATCGTCAGCAAGCTGCCGCCCGGATTGAGGATCTCACGTCCCCGACGAGCCAACTCAATTAGGCTGTACGCACTGATGTCCATGGCAAGCGAGAAACCTTCCCGCGAGACATCATAAACCGGGCACTTCAGTTGATCGATTGCCGCGAATGCCATCGAATGCAGAATGAAATCCACTTTCCCGAACGATTCTTTGGCCTGATCGAAGACGGCATCGACCATTTCGGGATTTTGAATGTCACAGGGCATGACGAACTTGGCACCGATCGGGTCCACAAGTTTGCGAAGACGATTCTCGCTCTTGGGTCGTTCGGGGTCTTTGTCGGGCAGGTGCGTGAAACCCATTTCGGCACCGTTTTCATGCAATTCCTGCGTGATCGCCCAAGCAATCGACCGATCATTCGCGATGCCGAAGACCAGACCTTTTTTTCCTTCGAACAACTTCATTCTTCCACTCCTTGCCACTCCGAAGGCAAACTGCGGCCGATCTACGGCGACCGCTCATGCCGTTCGTGCGGTGGATTGTCTCTAAGTCCGATGCCAACACCCGTCGACACGCCGGTACGATTCCAAAGCAAACATTTACGCCGTGACAGCGAGCCGTAGAGATATCACACACGGAAGTGACGATCAATGCTAGCGAAATTCGAACAACGACCGATTCCACATCATTCATTCTCAGAATCTTAATAATCCTCGACTAAATTGCCTCCGTTCGCGATCTGGATGGCTTGCGGCTGCCGAACCTCACAACCCCCGGCCCCTTGTGTTTTTGCTGCAGTATGCGATTATAATTCCTGCCGTCAAAACTCGGTTTTTTCCACGCAATGCCATCACGAACTCGCCGGTGAAAAATTCATGACGATCCACCTATTTCGAGACTTGGAAGAGATCCACCGCGACATTTTGTCCATGTGCGCTCAGGTGGAAGACATGATTCACCTGGCAGTGGACAGCTTGAACGAACCAAGTCCGCAAATTGTCGAGGAACTCCAAGAACGCGACACTAAAATTGACGCATGGGACGTGCGGATCGAAGAAGACTGCCTCAAAATTCTGGCATTGCACCAGCCTGTTGCGGTTGATCTTCGGCGAATTATGGCCGTGATGAAGATCACCGCCGAACTGGAGCGGGTGGCGGATTTAGGTGTCCACATTGCCGAACGTGCTTGCGGACTCATTGGCTATCCAGAACTCCACGTACCTGAGAAGTTGAAAACGATGGCTCAGGTTGCATTGGACATGCTGCACCGCAGTATTGACGCCTATGTGGAATTGGACAGCAAAGTCGCTCGGCGTGTCTGCGCTGAGGACGACTTCGTCGATCAAATGAATCGTGAAATGATCGAAGGCCTTCAGAAAATCATGAAGGAACAACCGCAGTTGGCCGAACCGGCTATGCACGTTTTTTCCGCCTCCCGACACATCGAGCGAATCGCCGATCACGCCACGAACATCGCTGAAGATGTGGTGTATCTTGTCGAGGGCGAGATCATCCGTCACAAACGACCGCCTGAGTCAAAATCCGATGATAACTAATACTGAGATTGCCCCGACTTCATCTACACGTGCTAGCAACCCCATGAGCAAGCAAAAGATTCTGGTGATTGAGGACGAACGCTCGATCGTGGAGGTTCTCACTTACAATTTGACGCACGAAGGCTTTGACGTCATCAGCGCCACCGATGGGCAAGACGGACTTCGAAAGGCGCAACGGGAACTGCCGGACCTGATCGTTCTCGATCTCATGTTGCCGGTCACGGATGGTTTGCAGGTCTGTCGGCAACTCCGTAGCGATCCCAAAACGCAGCACATCCGTGTGCTCATGCTGACCGCCCGTAGTGAAGAAATCGACGAGATTGTCGGCTTCAACATGGGAGCCGACGATTACGTCACCAAGCCTTTCAAGATGAAGCCGCTGATTCATCGTATCAAAGCCTTGTTGCGACGACCGGCTAGCGATTCGACCAATGTCGACAAAGTGGCTGTCGACGGCATCGAGATTGACAAGTTGAACCATCAATGCCGAATTGATGGGGTCGAAATCATGCTGACGCCGACCGAGTTTCGTCTGCTATGGGAACTGGCTCGCCAACCGGGACGGCCCTTCACTCGGCATGAATTGATGGACAAGAGCCGTGGTGAAGATGCCAACGCATTGGAACGCACGATCGACGTCCACATTCGCTCTCTGCGTCAGAAACTCGACCCCTATGCCGACTGCGTCGAAACTGTTCGCGGCGTGGGTTACCGATTCCGACCGCAATCCGCGTCCAGCAATTAGATTCGAACGGCCCAACAAATCCGCTGACTCTCCAACGTGAACTTGATGACCGCAGGAAGACGCAAAGGTCGCCTTCAAAACAGTTTACGTCAACCCGCATTCGCATCCTAAGTTTCGGCGAGCGACTTCTTATGGGCGTGGACTGGTCCGCCGGCTTGTTATTCGTTAGAAGTTGCAGGCAAACTCACGGAAACGCCGTTCCAGTTGTTAGATCGTATGCCGGACACCCCGCGAAAGTCGCCCCGCAGTGAATACCTCGACCGTCTACAGTCGCGATCCGCGGTTGTATCAGCCTTAAAGACCGTAGACGGTCGGATCGCGACCGCCCGAGGATTGGTGTTCCTCGCCGGAATCATTCTGACAGTTCTTGTCTTTCAAGAAACTTGCTCGGCCGGCTGGCTTCTACTGCCATTCTTGGCGTTTGTTGCATTGGTGATCTGGCACGGTCGTGTGCTGAAACGTCTCTCGGCCGCTCAACTGGCCGTGACGTACTACGAACGCGGACTCAAACGCCTGGACGATGAATGGTTCCAAACAGGGGCGACAGGAGAACGCTACGGCGACCCCAATCACGTGTATTCGGGTGATCTCGACTTATTTGGAGATGGCTCGCTATTCCAGCTGCTCTGTCGTGCACGGACGCGGTTGGGCGAAGATGTCTTGGCGAACTGGCTGCTTTCACCCGCTGGTCAGGACGAGATTCAACAGCGTCAGCAAAGCGTGCGGGAGCTTCGCCCCGAACTCGATCTCCGAGAAGAGTTGGCGTTGCTGAGTGCCGTCGTGCATGACGAGCTTGATCAGAACCGATTGCGGGAATGGTCGGTCGAGCCTCCCGCTCCTGTTGAACCTTGGCGACGTGTTCTCGCCTTTGTTCTGGCTGCTTCGACGCTGACCGGGCTCGTACTTTGGTTGTTCTTGGGATATCGGCTGTCGGTTTTCGTCGCTCCGTTGCTGTTAGAAATTGTGTTCGTCGCCAGCTCGGCCGGCACGATCCGCCGGGTGTTCGATTCTGTGGATATCGGAAACATCGGCTTGCAAATTCTGTCGGAAGTGTTGGTGATCATTGAGGCCAGGCAATTCGAATCGGAACTCTTGGTCCGAAGCCGCCAAGCCTTGGAGACCGATGGCCTCCCGCCCTCCGCACAGATCGCAAAACTGCATCAGCTCACAGGTTGGCTCAACAACAGCTTGCAAAATCAGTTTTTCTTTCCGTTCGCGTTCGTGTTGTGTCTGCCATTGCATCTGGTACACGCGATCGAGAAATGGCGGGAAGATGTCGGTTCTCACATTCCTCAGTGGCTGGATGTCGTAGGACGTTTTGAGGCGTTGTCGTCGCTGGCCGGTCACAGTTACGAACGTCCGGACGATCCGTTTCCGGAGATTGTTGCCGAAGGCCCGGTGCTCGATGGTGTGGAATTGGGGCACCCACTGCTTCCCGATGCCGATTGTGTTCGGAATGACTTGGCACTTGATTCCAACCGTCAGCTGGTGTTGATCAGCGGTTCGAATATGTCCGGCAAAAGCACATTGCTTCGCACAGTGGGAACGAACGCAGTCTTGGCATTGGCGGGCGGTCCGGTGCGGGCGAAGTCGCTGCGGTTGACCTCACTCCAATTGGGGACGGCCATGCGAATCAGTGATTCATTGCAAGACGGGCGATCGCTGTTCTATTCGGTCTTGCGACGATTGAAAGCCGTCGTCGACCTTGCAGAAGACGAACGACCGTTGCTCTTCCTGCTGGATGAGATTCTTCAGGGCACGAATTCCCATGATCGTCGAGTCGGTTCGGAAGGCGTGATCAAGAAGCTTATCGAGAAGGGAGCCGTCGGTTTAGTGACGACGCACGACCTTGCACTCACGGATATCGTTCAGGAACTTGATGGCAAAGCCGAGAATGCACACTTCGAAGATCACATCGAAGACGGCGAAATGACGTTCGACTACAAAATTCGTCCGGGTGTTGTTCAGAAGAGCAATGCGTTGGAATTGATGCGGATGATCGGTCTGGACGTTTAAACCATTCTGCGGTCTTCGGCATTCCTGGCGAACTCGAAAAGAGTCTTTGGCCCCCGGTCTGCACGAGACGGATCCTGCTTTGATCATTCGTGAACTGCTCGCGTACGTTGTCACTTCTTTCATCTCGCGGATACACTGAACGCTGTTTTCTCCCGTCAACCCGCAGCCGTTCCGGTCCGGGGTGTTTGAATGCCGCATGAATTTTGGGTTCGTTCCGCTAACAAGGTCCGAGGGCCGTTTGCCGCCGCCGACCTGCAACGCTTGGCTCGCGACGGACAGTTACAACCAACCGACGAAGTCAGCCGCGATCAATCCCGCTGGAAACCGGCCGGTGAGATTCGAGGACTCGGGTTGCAACAAACGGCAAAACAGCAGCCGTCAACGCCGCTCCGTCAACGGAATCCTCTCTTGATCGCGGCTGGAACTGTGTTGCTTGTGGGGCTCACGGTCGCAACCTGTGGCGCAGTTGTCTCCGCAGGTTTTTTTCAGACGTTCGTCGTGCTGCTGCTTTTCTTGGCGACAGTTGGACTGGGATATGCGGCATCAAATATGGGCTGGATGACGGCCGGACTCTACGCGGTTTTGGTGGCCGGGTTTGGTGCCTTCGTACTGGCTGAGAAGTTTCCTTCGGATACCGCGTCATTGGCCGCCGGGATTGTTGTCGCTAGCATCGTTGTCCTGGCCTGGCGACTCATTGCGATGGGTCTCGGGCACGACTACCAAGACGCGATCATCACGCAACACGACTTAGATTACTTCACCACAAAACCGATCAGCCCGCGAGAATTCCGCCGTGTGCAACAGGCTCTCGGCGGTTCTCGCCCGGAAGCCAGCTCAAGCCGCGTTCGATTGCGTCTCGATCCGGATGACCTGCTCCGCACGGAGGATACGTTCGTTGAGTCATTCGAAAAGGAGACCAAACGAAGCCTCCCCGCCCTTGGTATGAGTGCGGTGGCTCATGTTCTCTTGTTGGCGATGCTGTGGTTGTTCAAAGTGAGCTTTCTCGACCAAAACGACATTGTCATCAATGGCGGTTGGATCACCGAACGGGAACAAACCGAGGTTATCGAAGCTCCGAAAGAAACAGCCGCTGTCGAGTTGCGGGGGTTGGACTTCAATGCCGATTCGAATACCACGCCAACGCGAAACCCGTTGCGAGCCATGCGGGAAGACGACGAACCGACGGACGGTCCAGCTTCGTTGGCGAATGTCAAAGAACTGCTTTCCACTCGCACACCGGAAAAACGACGCGTAGCACTCTCAGAGTTTGAAGGGGCAGAGCGAATTGATGAGGCCGTTTCTTCCGGACTGAAGTGGCTATTGCGGCATCAACAACCCGAAGGGCATTGGCAACTGCACGCTGGGTATCCGAATGCGAGCGAAGTCGTCTTGAGAACCGACACTGGCGCAACGGCATTGGCATTGCTGGCATTTCTAGGGCATGGGCAAACCCACGTGAATGCCGACGATGAAGCCACGCGTGAGGGCATCGAACGCGGTCTGAATTGGCTCCTCGATGTGCAGAAGCCGAACGGTGATTTCCATGATTGGGACGAACTCGGTCGGCAAACCGCTTACTACGCTCATTCCCAAGCCCTGATCGCCATTTGCGAAGCCTACGCGATGACGGGCGATCGAAAGTTCATCGAACCGGCCGAGCGAGGAATTCGGTTTCTTTTGGACAGCCAACAACCAATTGAAGGCGGCTGGAAATATCAACCACAAGATGATCAATCGGTCGGTGATTTATCTGTTACCGGTTGGGCGTTGATGGCGTTGCATACGGCTCGAGTCGCGAACTTACGTGTGCCAGGCGAACCGTTCCGTCGCGGGATGAAGTTTCTCGACTTAGTCCAACTTGAAGACGGTGCCCGTTACAAATATGAACCACGTCCCGGTTGGGATGCGACTCACGCAATGACGGGTGCCGGGTTGTTATGTCGTCAGTACTTCGGCTGGACGCAGCAAGAACCGGCACTCAACAGCGGCGTGGATTACTTGCTCTCACCACCCAATGAGCCAGTTTGGGCCAAGGGGAAACGCAATGTCTACTCTTGGTACTACACCGGCCAAGTGCTGCACAACTTGAATGACGAGCGATTCCAGCGGTGGTATCAACAGACGGCGACGGAGATTCTCGACCATCAATTCACCGGCGGCGGGCGATCGACCCGTGGAAGTTGGTCGCCGATTCCAGCGGGTGATCCTTACGAGTACGGCGAGAAAGCCGGTCGGCTATACATCACCGTGATGTGTCTACTCATCCTCGAAACACCATACCGCCATACATCGCTCGAACAACCGACATCGTGAGCCCCATCGAATCGTCTACAGATCGATATGCAAATGGGCACTGTGGCCATGCCGTCGATACGGTCGGCAGCGTCTTGGCGAACGGAACCGGATCGGTCCAGGATGCACGAAAATGGGCGCCGGTCGCGGTTCGACGACGATCACCTCAGGACCGATCGCAGGCGGCGGAACCACGGTTGTTGTGCTCACCGGAGCGATTGGCGAGCCGCTTTGTTGCATGGTCGCGATTACTGCATCGGAGACGCCACTGTTTTTCAACCAGATCAATGCATTGGGACTGGTGTCGAATTGTCCGCCCCGTGTGCGGATGGCGTTGATGATCACTTCCTGACTGACGCCGCTTTGCGTCATCGTGACCACATCGGCGTTTGTCACGGCTTGGGCTGCGAATTGCTGTTGTTCGACTTGGTAGGCATGTGCCCAGGCGGCGTCACGTTGACGTGCGGCGTCTTCGGCGTTTCCGACCAACGCTCCCCCGAGAGCACCGGCGGTCGCGCCAATCAATGCTCCCTTGCCAGCGTTCCCTGAAACGCTCCCGAGAACTGCCCCGGTCGTTGCGCCGAGTCCGGTACCGAACAACGCACCGTTCCCAGTCGATGTGGCACACCCCGTCAAAGGCAAACTACCTAAGATGACTAAGCCACCAAGAATCCATTGTGTCGGCATGGCGTTTCGTCCATGAAACAATGCCCGCGCGAAATTGTATTGAAGGGCAGGATATTACCCCCATGTGACAACCGTGTCACCCCCGGATTTGATCGGTATTTTGTTCGCGTCGGTGGAACGAATCCTTCGTGGCAATCAAAAAAGCCGCCTCGCACGGAGCGAAGCGGCTTGGAGTTGGTTGACGTTTGACTCGGTTAGACAGAGCGGCTAGCCAGTCGATTGAAGCCACCGATCGGATCGAAGAAGAACAATTCGTCTTCGACTCCACCGTTGAAGTTGAGGCCAATCACGATCTGGAATGCCCCACCATTGACCGCACCGCTGGGCACGCCATTGGTTTCGAGACCGTAACTGAGGCCATCGGTGTTGTCGACGAACGCCGTTCGGTTGCGTCCGGTTTGTGGGTTCCAGAAGAACAAGTCATCGTCGCCGTCACCATCGTAGTCCGCGACCGTCAACTCGGTGAAGTCATTTCCGTTGAGTGCCGAGGCTTCGATCACGTTGGTCAGGATCACATCTTCGATGACTGCCGTTCCCGGTCCACCGGACTGAACCAGCGTGATGTGCCGATTCTTACCAGTTGTTCCGTTCCAGAAGTACAGGTCGTCCAAACCTTCTCCGTCGAAGTTCCCCGTGACCACGGTATCGAAGTCGTTACCGTTGATCGCCGCAGGATTGACGAAGTTGGTCTGCACCGATGCCTGCGTTGGAATCGGGCTTGTCGAGTTGAAGGCCACAATTCGGTTCTTACCGGTCGTTCGGTTCCAGAAGAACAAGTCGTCGCCGTCATTCGCAGCCGAGACGCGGAAGCTACCGGAGCTGACATCCGTGAAGTCGTTGCCATTGATTGCGGTCGGGTCCACGATGTTCGTTTCCACTTGCAACACGCCCGCGGCTTGGAAGGTCGCCATGCGGTTCTTACCGGTGAGCGGGTTGTAGAAGAACAAGTCAGTGAAGCCGCCCGTTCCACCGAAGTCGCCAGCAACGAGCTGAGTAAAGTCGTTACCGTTCAACGCGGTTGGGTCAATGGCGTTCGTGAGATACGTGATGTCGGCAACACCGTTCATCAGGAATCGGTTGGCACCGGTGAGCGGATTGTAGAAGAACAAGTCTTCGCCGCCATCGCCACCATCGAAGTCACCTTCGACCACTTCCGGGAAGCCATTAATCGCGAGTCGGTCAACTGGCTGATCCGTAATGATTGCTTCCGGTCGAGACAGCACCGTCAATCGGAACGTGTCAGTCGCGGTTTCATTCGCTGTCGTGGCCGTCACAGTGATGTCAGCCGTGCCGATGAAGCCGTCGACCGGGTCGAGAATAATATGGTTATCCTCAACCGTCACCGTGACTTGATCGTTGTTGCTGACAGCGGTGTAGACGATGACTTCACCCGTTGCATCCGTTCGCGGCAGCGTGATTTCACGGATGTCTTCCGTGGTCAGCATGCTTTGATTCGGAATTTGGAGCAACTCTTCCAAAGTCGTGGTTCGGTCGAGGATCGTTCCAACACCGATACCGTCAAGGATACCGGAATTCGTGGCGTCGCTGAGGACCAATTCGAAGTCTTCGAACAACTCATCGACGTCGTCGATTCGGATCGGCACCCGCACGATTTGACCATTTGCATCCGCGTCGGTGAAGGACAGCGTGCCGCTGGTGGCTTGGTAGTCCAAACCGGCCGTGGCAGAGCCGTCCCGCGTTTGGAAGCGAACCGTCGCCGTTTCGCCTGCAAGGGGAAGTTCGGTCATTGTGACAAGGAATTCAGCGAAGTTGACTTGGCCTTCGACGACGGTCACGTCATCGACCATGAATTTCGGCGAGTCGTCGTCCAGAATCGTTCCGGTGCCTTCCTCTTTCAACACGATGGCCGGTACCGGCGGTGGTGTCGGGATGTTCGGGTCATCCACATCGGGCAGAGTCAACAAGACCGTGAATTCTTCGTCACCTTCCCGGATATCGTCGTTCGTGATCGTCACTGAGACGGTTTGCGAATCTGGTCCCACACCTTCGAGGAATTCCAACCGTCCCATGATTGGCGTGTAATCCGCTTCGGTCGCGGTGCCAGCCACGGTTTCGTAATCGATATAGTAGTCACCGGTTTCCGGACGGTTGAGCAAGGTGACGGTGAAGACTGCCGTTGCCGGAGTATCCGGATCGTCGCCTTCGATCACCGTGACATCGCTGATCGTGAACGATGGGGTATCGTCGTCGATGATCGTTCCGGAGACCACAAGTTGATTGTTCAGGCCGCCGACCAAGTTGGCCGAACCCGGATCCTGGAGCGACAAGACCAGTGAGAACGTTTCCGATGGCCCTTCGGCGATATCGTCACCGAAGACTTTCACCCGAACGGTATAGGTCCCCGCATCTGTCACCGTGATCGAGGTATCTTGCAACTGGTAGTCAGCATCCATCGCTGGGAAGCCGATCGCGGTTCCGTCGACAGTGTCGAAGTTCAACTGGAACGGAGTCACGACTTCGCCTTCCACTTCGACGCGGAAGTCGAGGAATCGATCTTCACCTTCCTCACCTTCCGTCACTGTCGCAGAGAACAGGGAGACGGTCGGTTCGTTGTCGGTGATGGTCCCCGTTGCCTCGCCATCAGCCACACCGATGGTTCCGGCGACGGTGCCGGTGATTTGACCATTGCCGTCGGTCGTCACTCGGCGTGCATTCGACAGCAAGAGGTTGAACCGTTCTGGAACTTCCACCAGGGAGTCGTCGAGCAGTTCCACACTGATCGGAACAACCAAGTTCGCAACGTCCGACGCATCAATCGGATCCAACTCTTCCGTGGAACCACCAGAGTGGATGAAGACTCGGTAAGTGTTGTCGTCGATGTTGTACTTCAAGACCAATGTACCGTTGGTCGCGAAGTAGTCCGCCCCAGCAGTTGCGGCGTCGCTTCCCGTCACATCCTGAGTTGCGAAGTCCACGGCGACACTGGCTTTGGGGTCGTCGAGCAGGGCAACTTGGAAGACGATTTCGCCGCTGTTCTCCGGTGCCATCGGATCGGTCACACCGACCGGGAAGGAGAACTTCGGATCGTCGTCGATGATTGTTCCCAATGCGACCTGATCATCCGGGGTCTCGAATCGGCTGTTCACAGGGTTACTGAGCATGACCACGAACGTTTCGTCGGTCTCAATCATCGAATCACCGATGATTGGGATCGTAATCGTTTGGGTCGTCTCACCTGGGTTGAAGGTGACGGTGCCGGTGATGGCACGGAAGTCTTCATCAACCGTAGCCGGATTCATTCCATCAGGATCGACCATCGCTTCGTAATCGACCGAAACGGTGGAGGCGGATGGCGAAGTCAACGTTACGGTGAAGTTCGCGAACGATTCGCCGAAGTCACCTTCGGTAATCATCGGAGCATCGCTGATGCTCAGTCCGCCAGCGATGAGCTGAATGGTGAACTGAACCGAACCATCGCCCTGGTTGCCGATAACCGGATTGCCAGCTTCGTCGCGAACACCAGTTGCAACCCCCTGACCATTGACCGCATTGTCGACCACGATGGTGTAAGTCCCGAATGGATAGAGACCGGCCACCGGTGCCAACGTCACTTCGTTGGTATTGGAGTTGTAGAAGAAGAGGTAATCGTTCGTGAGTTCCAGCGTTCGCGGGCCAGTCCCATCATCGTACATGATAGTGAACTTGTCCGGGGTGACGCTGTCGTCATCGATACCAATTCCGAGGTCGTTGAACTTGATCACGAACTCGCGTTGAGCTGGGTTATCAAGTCGAACGATGGTGTTTGCGGGATCCTCGTCTTCGGGATCGTTGCCGTTGTCGACTGGATCAACCAGTTCCACGGTCGGCCCGTTGAAGTCGGCTCGCTCGACTGCACCACGGTCTTTGATGATCTCCTCAGTTCCCCCACTGAATGGCGGGTTCTGCTGTGGATCATCGACACGGGTTTGGCCGAAGCGATCGATATCAGGAGCCAGGATTGTCGATTCCGGAATACCGAGAGCGTCGGCAAACGAGGTGATACTCGCTCGGTCCGGCAAAGAGTTCGTAGCACTATCAATGGCTGGCGAGCCGTCCGCCGGATAGAAATTATTCGTTGACGGATCAACAAACAACTGCTGTGCCGGATCGGCGACGATGTCTTGCGTCGCAACGACCGCCGTCGGACCGAAGACAGTCCCACCGATACTCGCGTTGTTACCGTTGTTGCTGTAGAGGTTGAACCCGGTCACCGTGTTCGCTTGGTCCGATGAAGCATCGACGATAATCCCGGTCGTGAGATTCGCGAAGATGTTGTTGAGAATCGTCGGGCTGGCGTTGTTCGTGACACTGATCCCAGTTCCGGTGGGAGTCTCCCCACCGTAAAGTGTGTTGTTGATCACACGAGCGAATGGTACGGCGGCATTCGCGACGGTTCCGGAGTTCGGGTCGCCGGCAAGTGAAATCCCACTCTGACCAAAGGTCGCCACCACGTTGTTGACGATCTTCACACCAGGCACGAGGTTTTGGTCGTTTTGTGGTGCAAAGTTGATCGGCACACCCAACGGAGCCAACGCACTCTGCGAACGCTGAGCAGCATCGACCGAAATGCCGGTGTTAGCGGTGTTGGTGATTTTATTTTGCGAGATGACCAACTGCCCTTGCTCACGTTCCAAGTTCGCGTCACCGATTCCGGTGTTCACGATGTAGGAAATCGGGCTTTGTTTCTCACCGATATTGGCACCAGTTCCGGCATCCGTGTTCGCAACGAACACAGCGTAGTTCGAACCAGTCCCTTCGAGGAATCGACCTTCAACCGTGCGAGTTGCACCAGTGATCGGGTGCTCAAATTCGAATGTGACAATCGTGTCGATCAGCTCCGGTCCCAGCGGCAAGCCAGAGGCGAACGGAATTCCGAAGTTGAATTCCTCACCAGATTCGAACGGGCTGGAATCGAGAATGTTAACCGTCGCCGACGAACCGTCCGGGCTGACTTGCACCTGCGGCGTCGGCAGGTTGATCTGCGAAGTCGTGCCACGGATGGACAGGCTTGTCGCGGCCGGATCAAAGACCGGTGCAGTCAGACCGAGTTCATTGCTACGGAGCTGAGCTTCAGTCAAGTCGAGTGTGATCGAAGTAATCCATTCACCAGTCGGTGAGTCGTTCGTGAAGCTGAACAAGTCAGACAGGAATTGGACATACTCCAAGTTGATACTCGACGGAATCGTAAAGAGCGGTGCTCCCAATGGACCAGGGTCGAGGTTCGAGGCGAACGAGTCGTCCCGAATTCCGCGATTGACCGTACCGGTGACGCCACGAGTCAGATCGAGGTTAACGCCATTCGGTGCGAAGAAGTCGACGGCACCGAACAGGTTGACCCGGTTACTCGTGCTCGAAGATGCACTCGCATCGGTTCCATCATCGATTCCGGCCACCACGTCGAGCAGAACCGGGTTGAGCGGATCGAGCGGTTGCGGATTTGGATTCGAATTCGAAACCCGATTGATCGCGTCCCGCATCGCGGCAGCGATGGTGCTGGCCCGGTCGTCCACGAGGAACGGCACGGCGACGTTGCCCGCTCGGACACTACTACCCCCGGTGATCCGTCCTGCTGGACCATTCAGGTCTGGTACAGGCTGGAAGGCCTCGTTGAGGACGGTATCACCATTGACATCGCGGAACAGAACTTGTGTTCCAACGATGCTTGAACCGTTGATGGTTTCCTCACCGTTGTTAGGGTCACCGTCGTTTTGGTCCACGTCCATCCCGAAGGAAACGGTTTCACCCGGTTCAAAGTTGCTGAAGGACACTCGCAACACACGGCCATTACTGCCTTGGAAGTCCGGCGTTGTGCTGATGCCGGTCAGGCTTCCTCCAGATGACACCGTAATGTTCGACTGATTGACGTCGAAGACAAGACCACTTGGCAGAGTCAGGTCCACGGTTGCGATGTTCGTATCACCGGTATTGGTGAGGGTGAACAAGCTGCTGTTGTTCAGAGTGTCACCGCGTGACAATTCGGCTGCGAGAGCGGTCTGAGCAAACTCGAAGGTGAAGGTGTTCACGCCATCGCTGACCAGGAACGTCTGGCCTTCAGCGATCTCCGCCCCACGAGGGGCGACAACCGTGACATCCGAACCGGTCTGCAAGTCCTTGATGTCGATTGTGAAGTCCAGCGTTGAATCGTAGTTCGTGTTGCTGTTCTTCTGTTGGAAGATTTCGAAAGCGTCGTCGCGGCGATCGATGTCGAATTCGGTCGCTCGGCGAATCTCGAGTTGGTACAACCCGGTTTCGATTTCGCTCGCAGCGGTCGAGGTGAACGTCGTGTTCTGAGCTTGCGAGTAGACGTCGGTTCCGGTGACGTAATCACCTCGGCTCGCAAAGCCGATGATAATGTCGTCAATGTAGACGCCTTCGAAGTTATTGTTTTCCAAGCCCTTATTGTTAGCCACCGAACCGAAGCTGTCGCCAGGCATACCGACCAAATACTGACCGTTGACGGTCGGCAGTGGGTTGCCGACGGCTTCCCCATCTTCGATGCGTCCGCGGGCTCCATTCGCTTCGGTCAACCCGAGCGGACCGGCGTCGGTCACATCGAGCTTGATGATACGGATGACTTCGCGATAGTTCTTGAAGACCTGCTCACGCCAGAATTCGTCAGCGTTCGCGTCGGTGTAGACATCGACCAAAGCATTCTTGATCTGCGTGACCACATCGGAGTTTTCGGGGGTTTCCCGTCCGATGCCATCACTCACGGCTCCGTCGTCAAACCGGTTCATGCCCGAGTGGACACGAATTCGAGTGTTGGTACTCGCAGCCTCGAACCCGGCTTGGCCACCGCCGATCCCTTCCAGTTCGATCTGCGACGTGTTTCGGACGGTGACGTCGATCACGTCGGCCACCGAGAACAAGTTCACCCGTTGCGGTTGATCCAGTTCTGCATTCACGACCAAATCGGAACCGAAGGTTGCTCGCACCGCATCTCGGAACGCACGAGCCACTTCTTGAGCGGTGTCGGTCTTGCTGTACTCGACGGGAATATTCGCGCCGGTGTAGCTGGACGCATCTTGCGTGAACTCAAAGATCGCATCTTGAACGTCATTGACTTCGATTTCGTCGCCGTCATTGATTCGCGAACCCGTTGGGAAGACGACAGTGAAGTCGTTGTCGAACTCGAAAGTTACGTCTTCCGGATGGTTCGGTTCCACCTCTGCGATGGGGTCTTGCCCGAGCGGGTTCAGCGGGTGATTGTCTAGCGACAGATGCAATGTATAGACATCGCCCATTTGCGGCGGATTACCAACGATGGCTCCAGCGTCGTCCGTCGAACCGAACGACGACACTCCAAGATAGTAAGTCCCTGCGGACGCGAATGTGAAATCTTGGATATCGGCGCCAAACGCGCTACTTGCGATTACTGTCCCACTATCATTGAACAAGAACAGTTGCGTAGCGAAGTTTTCGTCATCGATATCAAAGGTGCCGACGTCACCCGCATTAGCCACTGTAAAGCTGTAGTAGTCGAACGTGCCATCTCCAGCTCCGTCGATGGAAACGTGCGGCCGTGTTGTGGCATTTTGAATATCAGGATTCGGGTTCGTATTCCAACCACCATTATCGACATTTTGAGCAGCAGCGAGGACGGTCGACGGAGACGTTCCAGCAATGGTGAAGGTGTCACCGTTGGCGATTTGCCAACCGTTCACCGCACGAAGTTCTTCACCGACCGTGTCGATCAGACCGGTTCCCATCGAACCGAAGGTGCTGAAGTCGATTCGCAGTCGCAGGTTTTCTTGTCCTGCATACGGACCGAGGTCCACCTTCACTTGTCGCCAGCTATCCCGTTGTTCGATGTCGAACGTCTGTTGAACATCGAAGATTGACGAGTTGTTGAGTTCGTCACCCCGCAGGATGTCGACAGGGTCGTACTCATTGTTCGTGGTGAGCAACTGCCACTCACCAGAGTCGTTGGCGATGAAGACTCGCAGTGAGTCCCGGAACAATTCGTCTTGGCTCGAAAGCGGATCGTACTGGGCGTTTTCCGTTTCCAGGTAGTAGTTGAAGTACAACGACGGTTCATCCAACGCGGAGTAGCCGGTCAGATCGAACGTATTCGTTTCGATGCTCCCGTGAGCCCCACCCGCGAATTCGTAGTCGTCACCGAGACCACCGGCACCGAATTGCAAACTCGACGAGCCAATCCGACCGGTGTCACCACCGAGTGTCTCAGGTGAACGCGGGTCGTAGCGATCCGTGGGGACTGGATCGTAGAGACGACGACGATCGAAGGTGGTATCGAGACCGTGTCCCGGATCAGCACCGCGGTCGCCTTCGATATGCCATAGGTTCTCCGTCAGGTTCGAGAACACCAAACCTTCTTGACCACTGAGAGGAGTTCCGAACGAACTCGTCAACTGGACGCTACGCTGAGCATTGAAGAACACTGGCAGCAAATCACCGGCTTGTTCCGTAGTGTCGACCGTGGCGAAATCATCGCCGGTTGCGATGGCGTACAATCGACCGTTGGCGTCGGTTGCAAAGAGAGTGTCTTCGTACCGACCATCTTCGGTCCGTTCTGGTCCTGGGGTCAGGCCTGTGAACTGAATTGGATTGCCGGCTTCGTCCAAGACCGTTGTCACGAAGTTCAACTGAGCGTTCGTGCTGGTCGCACCTGAGATCGTGTAGAGGTCGCCACTTTCATCGACGGCCCAGACAATGCCGTTGACGACAGCCATCCCTGTGATGAGGTCCGAACCGTTGACCATGTCACCCGTGGCACCAACACTGGTGTCGAGAATCCCACGTTCTTCGATGTTCGTTCCCGCTCCAATCACCTGCGAGTTGGGATTTCGGCTATTGCCGACCGCGCTGCCGTTTGAATTGAACTGGTAGAGAACGTTGTAGGTGATCAACCCCGTTGGACTATTGCCGGCACGGATCAAGTCGTTTCGCGTTCCGATCGCGAAGTAGCCATCATTGGTGCTTCCGGGACCGCCGTCTCGCAAGAACAAGTCGCGGTTTTCGTTGAGCGAAATAGCATTCCAGGTGAACCCAACCCCGTTGTTGTTACTTCCAGGAGGTGCGATATCGTTCGGTCCGGAATACGTGACGAGGTTGCCGCCGGTCCGGTTGTTGGTAATGGTGTCGTTGAACTGATTGAAATCGTCGTTGGCAATGTTCGTGGTATCGATTTGGTTGAACCCGCCGGTATTGCCGTCGGTCGGGGTTCCGTTCTGGCTATCGAACGAGATCAATCGCCCGTCGGTCATGCGAACGGTCAGGTCCTCCAGACGTTCGTTGACAACACCGACAACCACTTCCTCATGCCCGGTGAACGGGTCCACGATTCGAACTCGGCTGGTGTTGTTGCCCAATGGTTCGACCACGAACAACCCTACGTCCCCTAAGTACCAAGGTACGAAGGAACTGCCCAATTCGATTTCGGCATCCCGAGTGTCGACAATCTTCTTCAGTTCTTGCTCGTCATTCCGCTGATCGGTTGACGCACCTTGCTCAAATGTTTCCCCGATGAACGTGCTGTCTTCGTCGGCGTCAGGGAGCGTGAAGAATCCGTCGTAATCAATATGGTCTTCCACGATCCGATCGACCGCCAAGTTCGGCTCCACACGGGTGAGCGGGAAGGCTGAGTTGGCATCGGTGAATTGCGTGAGCACCTGCGGCACGCGTGAGGACCGCGAGAGATCCGTTGGGTCTTCGAAGTCGGTTGCGACGGCTACGATGTAGTCGCCCTGTGGCAATTCCACCGGCCCCAAGAACGGATCGGTCGAACTGTTTGTGCCACGGGTGAGGTCATCGCTATCGTTGCCGTTGAGCGGTGCTGGAACGTCGGCTTGATTCCGCGAATCCTGCGACATCAGCACCAAACGGCCCGTGTCGTCGAACACGAACAACGTCATATCGCCGCCTGCAAAACCTTCGGCATAGTCGATATCGAAGGTGACCGCGAAGCGTTCAAAGTCATCGCCGTCGAATGTCGGGTCGATGTCTTGGTAATCCACTGTGAAGCGGTAGAAGTCAACGTCCGCATCGTTCGGAAGAACACCGGCCACGGAGAGCGTATTCCGATTCGTAGCGAGCAAGTTGCCAAGACTGTCTGCGGTGCCGAAGGAGTTGTTCGTTTCGGCTCCGTCTAGACCACTTTCCCCGGCTTCGCCAGTCAGCGGTGAATTGGACGGCAACCCACTGACTTCGATCCCGTCGGTCGAGTAGCGAATATCCGCAAACCGCACGGTCGAGCCGGCATGCTCGTCCTCTTGCTGCAAACGGACTTGCAGTTCGTACTGACCCGAAGTGTATTCGCCACTATCCGGAGTTCCCCGACTGCTCACTCGCAGGTAGTAGATGTTGTCGTCGCCTTCGATCCCCGGCAACACAACCCGCATCCCGGCGTCTTTCGGGTTGGTGGTGTAGAAGTCGCCACCGTCGCGAGAATCCTTAATCAACGGCAACCCGATCGTGTTCGGACGGGGGTTCCCGAGTCGGTCGACATTCAAGACCGTATTACTATCGGAACTCGCAATCACCACCCCAGCCGAGTTCATCAGCTCGATGAATGTATCGAGCGAGGAATCGGTGCGGTCAATGTCGATCCAAACTTCCGTCCCTGTTTGGGCGATGAAGCTATAGGTATCGCGATCGTCGTTGCCATCCGGATTGATAATCCCGTGAATTTCGAACCCGGCACGGTTGTTGGCATCGGAACCTTTTGTGCCGTTGCTGGCTAACAAACCAAGTGGCTCGGCGAGGGTGCGTTGTGCGTTCGTGTCCGGACCGACACCGCCACCTCGTTCAGCTTCCAGAATGATATCAACGTTGCGATCGTTCGCGTATTGATTGAACTGAATGCTTCGCCAATCGCCAGCGGACGGTGCAGCACCGCTACTTCCGTCGCCGTTCGTGTCGCTATTCGGGAAGCCGTCTGGGCGGAACCCGGCGGACACGGAGTCGTCGTTAAGCGAAGTCATTACAACTGGGAAGCCAGGGGCCCCAACGATCTGCACGGTACCACCGATGCGATCGTCGATATCAAGTGGTTCACCGTCGGCGGTGAATCCTGCCGTTGCTCCCAAAAGTTTCACAACGAGACTCGAAGTCGCACTACTTTGGAGCAGCAAGCTGCCGAAGGTGTGCATATTCGTCGTGCGAATTTCGTCGCGGACCACGTGGACGATGTCGGTGTCGTCCCAAACCGTGTCGGTTGTAATAACCGAGGGTGCGATGTCACTATCGTTGAAGGCCAAGCCTTCCGTACCCCGAACTTCCATCCCGTTTGTGACATCGATGCCGGCGTCGGTGTCGTCGGAACCGGTAATCCGGTTGATCCGAACCAATGGGCCACGGTTGTTCGCGAAGCTGGTGAACAACGCTTGTTCTTCGGCTCCCGAGTAAGCGAACCCAGTCACGTTACCGGTATCAGCCAACGTATCTGCGATCAAAGCATTCGCGTTGATGCTGATCGTATTTCCGTCGTTATCCCGGAAGTCGTTGTCCATGATAATTGGCTGAGCACCACGGACGAAGATCGTCGCGGAGGAGTTCTCACCACGACCATTTCGATCGACATCTTGTCCCGCAGGACCCGTTCCGTCAGCGTTCAAGCGGAAATCGCTGTTAACGACACGCACTTCGGCTTGATGGATTTCCAGCGGATTGAATTCGGCGAAATCACCTTCTGCTGGGGCACCACCACCTGCGTACGACACCCGGATGTTGTTGAACGATCCAGAGCTCGTTGCGTTGAAGACAATCCCTGCCCAGTCCCCAGGAGCTGCCGTTCCTCGTTCCACACCTGGAATGACCGGGGGTGTACCACCCGTGCCGTCAATCAAGTGCGTACCGAGTGCGTCGACAAGTTGCTGAATGTGGAACTGTGATTGATTCCCAGCCTCTTGGTTCTGACCACTCAGGGAGAACTCGCGATCGATAATCCGGTCGCTATCCGGCAGGTCGATCGCACCGGTTCCCATGATCGGCGGCTTGCCGTTTGGTGTGACCACTCCAGCCCTGTTGATGTGGTCAAGCGAGACGGTATGGCCGATCTCGTGCGAAGTTGTCCCGGCAATTGCATTGGTCGTCGCTACCAAATCGCCTTGGACGCCTGCGATGGTGGAGACGATATCTGTGAAGACCGTGGCGACCACGTCCCCAGTCTGGATTCCGAAGGCAGGACCAACGCCCGTCGCGTTGCGTACAACCGATCCACCAGCAACACCGAGCGGCCCATTGAAACCAGGACCAGAAACACCCGAGCCAATCTGAACGTAATAATATTCGGTCACACCAATCGGGGCGGTTCCGATATCGCCGATCAGGAAGTCGATGACCAGGTCCTCACCCACTGGCACAGGGGTGGTTCCTTGTGGAATGCCGAAGTAGTCGAACTCGACGGCAGCTAGGACCGATTGGGCGATCGTATCGAAGTCCGCAGGTGTGAAGCCGAACGAAGACAGGTCAATCGCGTCAACAACGTTATTGAAGATATCGGACGAGGTTGCCTCGCCGACTTCTTTGAAGTCCAACACGATCGTCAGAATATCATCGCCGGGCCGCGCGTCGGCCTGGGCCAGCACTGGTGGTGTTTTCGTGCTGTAGCGACTGTGACCAGTGACGGACTCAAGAGCTTCGAACTCTTCTCGCGAAGTGCCTTCCAGTACGTCCGCGTGCATCGTTGGCAAGTCGGCGACGCCGTCTTGATCGACATCGTCATTGTCGTTGTTCGTGTCGAACGTGCCGCTGCCGCCGTAGGTATCGTCGAAGATCGACGTGAAGATGATCGGGTTGTCATCGGTTCCCTCAGCGATGACTTGAGCGCCACCACGTTCGGCTTCGATTCGCGAGGAACCGAGTTTCACAACCACACCCGGGTCAATCGTCAATCGCCCGGAGAATCGCGGACGGGTGACGTTGTTGAACTCAACCGAACCACCGGGGTTGCCGGAGACGATCAAGTTTTGAGTCACGACGTGGACAATATCCGTATCATCGAATTGCGCACCAACTTCCAACTCGTCGAGAGCTTGATTGCCAGACTGGTTGATGCGGACGAACAATCCATTGACGGTGTTTCGTTGGATTGTGTTGTCGTGGATATCGGGACCGATCCGCCCCAGCGTGTCGCTGAAGTTGTTCGGGTTAGCGGAAATCGCGTTTCCGGCGTTGTCGAAGATCGTGTTGAAGGACAACGTCGGACGCGGACCGAAGCCACGGAACTCACTACCGGTTGGCACGCTGTCCAACGCGATCGCTTCGTCCTGTGAGTACGCGAACAAAGTAATCGGGTCGAAACTTGCCGATCCCGATCCGGTCGCTACCAGACCACCACCGAACAGAATCGTGGCGTGATTGACGTAGTTCAGGAAGACCGCTTCGGCCTGCCCTGGGTTCATGGTGTTGAAGGTCTGGAAGTTGTCGAAGTCCGAGTCTTCGCGGAAGACCAAGCCACCCCAGTCGTCGGGTCGAACGTTGGGGCCGACACCGTCGCTATCGCCACCGAACAGATCGTCGCGGTACGACGTGAAGATCACATCGTCATCGGTGGTCCCCAAGACCTGCAATGCCGCACCTTCGCGAGAGACGAGGGCCGATTCCGATCCGACGTCGATATTGGCATTGCTCAACTTGAAGATCGCACCTGCGTCGATCATCAATGTCACGCCTTCAGGGACTTCCAAGTTCGCAAGTTGCGCCCCCGCGACCGGATTGCCGTTGTTGTCCACCCCGATGATGTAGGGCGTATCGCTCACGTTGCCACTGACACGAACGATCGTATCCGGTGTAGCTGCGGCAAATGCGTCCGAAAGACTTTGGTACGGATTGGCCACTGAACCACTGCCGGAATCCGTATTGGTGACATCCACATAAATCGTATTGGTGCCGTCGTTGCCGCGGAAGGAGAAGGTGAACTCTCCGCCAGCTACGCCGTCGGCATCACCATCCAATGGCGTTGGGTTGCCGTCGGCATCGAGGATGGTTGCCGTGTCAGATGGTTGCGGCGTGAAGCCCAAACGCAGTTCGTATTCGCCGTCACTCTGACCGCCAAAACCACTATTTCGAACGCTCGGGTCGTAGTCGTCATTTCCGGCGGCACTCACACCAATGTAATAGGTGCCCGACTGGAGCATGACCTCAATCAGCGAATCTTTGCTGAAGTAATCATCGTTGCTGGCGAGAACGTTTCCATCGGCATCGAACAAGATCAAATGCGAGTTCAACAGACTCGGTTCAGGCGTCCCATCCGGCACATTGTCCGCGCCGTTTTGGTTCACCAGTCGTTGAGCGAACGTCTGGGCATTGAGAGTCCCAGTTTCTGTGACGTTGAACTGATAAAGATCGATGTCCGTCGCGTGACGTGGGTACAAACGCCGTAAGTGAGTGATGTCGTGATCACCAGGGAAGACCGGTTCGCCGATTGGATTCGCCCCGGCGACACCGACGGTTTCTTCACCCATGATGGCGGCCAGTTCGAAGGCACTGCCCAAACCGATTGCCTGACCAATCCCTTCCATCGCCTGACGGAAGAAGAATCCACCGTATTCGTTGTTGTCTTGGTTGAACGGCTCGTTACCGTCCATGATCAACAAGCCCGTTGAGAACGGATTAATTGCACCGTTCGTTTGCGTCAGCGGAACGACCGCGTACTCGACTTGGTCGTTCGCACGCGGCTCGATCTTCGTGACCTGCGGTCCGCCAGGGAACTGGCTGACATTGATCTGACCAACCGCGATCGTCAAACCTTTCGATTCCGTCTCGACGAATTGCACACCGGCGTAGTAGCTGAACAAGTCGAAGATTTCTCGAATGCGTTGTTTTTGCAAGTCGGAAATCGTGTTCTCTTGTTGAACGCCACCTTCGTTGAATCCGTAAACCGTCTGGAAATTGTAGTTGATGACGGGAATCTGTTTCGGTACCTGCAGCGGAGTACCGTCTTCGTTGAACTGCAAATGGTTTTGCGGCGTGACATCCCGATGACCAGGCTCGTCGTTGCCACCCGGTTCTGGTGGGAGCAACACAAACGCATCCTGCGGCTCAATCAACGCGTTGATGACACGACCAGCTGATGACAAGAGTTCGCCAAGATCGGTGGCGGTGTTGAAGCTCGAGTTGTCGTCGTTCGTCTCATTGAACGGCGTGATCGTGGCTCCACCTTGGAAGTCCTGACCGATTTTCAAATTGTAGAGTTCGCCATCAATTGGATTGGCGAATTGCAATGAAACCGTATTCGAAGACTCATAGAACAAAACGTTCGTTGGCAGCGTCGTGTCGCCAGTGATCGCGTCAACCAACCGGTAGTTGGAAGCGACCGTCGCAGTGACTGGATCGAGCGGATCATTGGTGTTGAAGTAAACGTTGATCCGGTCGAGTTGCGGAACGATCGCGCCATCACCGAGTTCAATGCCCTCGCCGCTTACAGAGACGTCCGCCGAGAACGCGGTACCGACCACTGAAACGATCGTGCGATCGGTCGGATCCTGCGAAACCGTAACCGCTTGTTCGGGGCCAACGAAGTTGTTGTTTAGCGTTGTTTCAATCGCATTGCGAATTCGAGTCGCCAACGTGATCGGATCGTTAATCGCTGGAATCGAGACCGCATTCTCATTGCTGACACCATCGTTATTGGTGTCGAACTCGAACTCAAAGACCTGCCGGGCAATTGTCACTCGCAACGTGTCGCCATCTTCGACGGCGGCGGGGTCGGTGACTTGGATCAGCGTTTCCCGAATGATCGGCTGCGGGACAACGCCTTCCACCTTGGCGCCAAGATCCAACTCGAAGTTCCGGGCGAAGTCGCTACCGTCTTGGAAGCGTTCACCGTTGACGTTCGCCAAAGGCCCACCCGGCCCGACGTATGGTGAATCCGACGCAGGATCTCCGATAATGACGATCTGGTACAGATCATCCGGGAGGTTCTCGGCGAATCGCACGATGACTTCGTTGTCACGGTCGCCAACGCCAATGAACCCGGGAGAGACGATGACATCATCGGTACTCGTCGGGTCAGCGCTTGCGAACACGCCGTCGCCACCGCTCCGCACAACCCGAATGCCACCGAGGGTGGCCGGATCGATTTCTTGGCCTTCACTGAACTGAATCGTTAATTCGCGGAATTGCTCGTCCAGCGTCGTGTTGTTCTCGATCGTCCCGCCGGTATTGGGGGAGATCGTAACGACCTGAGGCCCAGCGAGCAGAACTCGCTCTTCTAGCGACTCGACGGAGCTGACTCCTCGTTGCCGTTTAGTGATGGGGCGTCGTTTTCGACTGGGGCGGGGGGTGCCCTTTCCACGAAACGCCAGTCGGGAATACACAGTTTCAAGCCAGTGCTTGATGAGCATCGTCGGAATCCTTGGTGGGTCTCTGAGCAATATCGATATGGGAAAATCGTCGGATTGCAGGAATCCGACCCCGCAGGATACCGCTTACGCACGGAACCCGGGGCGAATCAACTGAAAGACTCAATCGGTTCAAATGAATGACAATTTCAATTCACGGGGAAGAGTCCATCGCCAGCGTTGCCGACAACGATCAGACTCTTTGCCGACCAACATCAAACGGTCAATTCCCATCGTGGTTGAAAACTATTCTCTTGGCGGCCAATCGCCAGATTGACACTAAATGCAATGGTTCGCATGTGGGCGAGCCATCGTTTCAGTGTGAAGTTGTGACGTTTGCGAAAGAGATGAGTTCCTAAAAGATAGGACCGAAATGGACTGCCAAGCAGAATATTTCGAGCGACTTTCCCTCTTCACCAAATTCAGACCCCGAGAATCCCCCGAGGTCATCCTGACACACTTCAATTCAGGCAACCTATGCGAATCTTATGCCAAAACCCGGACAGCTTGATGGCAACCACCAGACAGGTGGCTACTATCGGGCGGTCCGAATCGCCGCAATCGTTTCACCAGAATCAAATCAGTCAATGGACCAATTTCGATTTCGGCCAATCTGTCAAGATAGCTAAAGGCCGACGTGGGGAGTTAATGCAAAGATTGCGGAAATCCGGCAAGAGAGCGGGATTATTCGGGATCTACCGGCTGATCAAATCTCTCTAAAGATTGACAAACCACCAGCAAAACCAGCACAAGAGGGGAAAGAGAAGGAAGAGTAATGCCGCCGTAATCCATGTGGATTGGCGACCATCTGGCCAGCGTCCCATGAGATTCAATTTCCAAAATTCACAACAACTTGATGAAAATTGCGTCACTCAGCGGCAAGACGAAGCATGAGTGTTGCATTTTGAGCGCATCATTTTGCTTCACTTCGTCCAAAACTGCCGCACTTGTTGTGGGATTAACCACTTTGTTTCTGAAACAAGTTTTTAACCTGGACTCTTTGAGGAACATCTCGACGAATAGTCGCAATTCCGCGAATTCGGCCAGATCGACATCCATGAGACTCGCATACTCGGTGGTTAATCTCGCTTGGTCGCTTCTTCACCGAGTGCGTAGAGGTAGTCAAGTGTGTAGATGCCGGTGTTATGACCATCACTAAAAGAGATGTGATAGGCATAGTTTCCCGACGGCTGCATCGCAACAGGACGGATCGGCTGGGTCTCTTCGGGCTTCAAAATCGTCAGAACCGGTTTTTCCGGCGGCGGTTTGACACGTTCCGCCCGACAGGTCGCGCAGGGACAGGCCCTCCGCAGGGTTTCCCATCGCAGGCGATGAGTTGCACCATCCGCCCAGGTCAACACGAGGGTATCCCCATCGTTCTTTAGCGACTTTGGTGGTGCAGGCGTGTCCGCAGCCATGATACATACCGTTTTCAAATGTACTGTTTGAAGCGAACGTCGCCATCGTGCCTGGCTCATGCCGGTGTTGGCCGAGAATCAATGCGTTCCGGCCGAAACATCGACTCCGCTCTAGTCTTCGTAGTCCGTGTCTTTTGTATCGATTTCGAGCGGTCCGCGAATATCTTGCATTTCAACAGGTGGCAACGTCAAGACTCGGTACAGGCAAAAGCTGACCAACGTTAACACGGACCCAACCGACAAGATCATGACCGCTAGTGCACCAAAACTCATGTGTCCGTCTCCTCATTATTGACAGTTGTCGCCGTTTTCGGGGCTCCATCGGGTTCCGGATCGTAATTCAACCGCCCTTCACGTTCCCATCGACGCCCCGCGATTCGAATTAGCATCAGCAAGAAGCCAATGATGACCAAAATGAACAAGACCGAAGCCAAAGCGGCTGGCGTATTGCTGATTTTCTCAAGGTAACCCGGTGCGTTGTTGAAGCAAAACGCGATGAAGATCACCAGCAGATAACACGGGACGACATACTTCAACATGTACTGAACAAAAACGGGGATGCGAATATTCGCCCCTTTGTGGGCTTCGTCTTCCCCTTTCATAATTCCCATTGCCCAACCGTAGAGGATCGCTTGGACCAACGCCAACACGAAAATCATGACGCTGCCCACCCAGAAATCCATCGTGTCCAGCGCGACAAGCCCCTCCGAGAGATACAGTGTGATACCGCAACCAATTGCGGCAAGTAGCCCTAGGAAAGCCGCTGAGTCTCGCCGACGGAGGTTGAACCCTTCCTCAAGGAAGGCGATCACTGGCTGAAGCATCGAGACGCTACTTGTCACCGCAGCAATGAACAGCATGAAGAACCATAAGAACCCAAAAACCTTCCCGCCGGCCATTTGAGCAAAAACGTTCGGCAAGGCCACAAAACCCAGCCCGAATGTTCCCTGTTCGCCGACCGCCGGGCCAAGAAAGATAAATGCGGCTGGTAGGGTGATCAATCCGCCAAGACAGACCTCGAAGAATTCGTTCATGCTACTGGACGTCAAGCCACTGAGAACGACATCGTCGCTTTCACGTAAGTAGCTGGCGTAGTTAATGATAATTCCAAAACCAACGGAAAGACTAAAGAAGATCTGCCCGGACGCCGCCAACCACGTTTTGGGGTCTTTCAGGGCCTCTCCTTTCGGACTCCACATGAAATTCAATCCACCGAGGACCGACTGATCTGGCTTGGTCGGGTCGGGAGTTCCCAACGTGAGAACACGAACCAAAACAATCAGCGCCAGCACGATCATCACAGGCATGGCGACTTTACAGAACGATTCGATTCCCTTGGTGACACCGCGATAAATCAGCATGAAATTGAATGCGAACACGCCAACCAAAATCAGCAGCCAATTTCGTCGTCCTGGCGAGAGCAGTGCGCCATTCGCTTCCGCACCGACAAAGTAATTGAAGAACGACTCAAAAGCCTTTGACAAGGCTTCTTGGTCAGATATCGGTGTCTCGGCCGCTTGTTTGGCCTGAGCAGCAAGTGTATCGATCGCGCCGCCGGAGCCTGCGACAAGATCGCCCGTCAGATAACGGATCGCGTACCCAAGACACCACGCCTCGATTAACACGTAGTACATGTAGATGACTAGAGGCAGCAACAACGCGATCGCACCGAAGTACTTGGACCAACGGTTTCGCCAGATGGTCGAATAGATCCCCGGTGCGGAGTTGAACCCGTTCAGCCCGCCGTACCGTCCCATGGTCCATTCCGCCCAACAAAGGGGAATCCCTAGGACCAAAAGGGAGATGAAGTATGGCAGCATAAATGCACCGCCACCATTTTGAGCCGCTTGGCCGGGAAATCGCAGAAAGTTCCCCAACCCGACAGCGGATCCGGCGACTGCCAGAATCACCCCGATTCGGGAACCCCATTGCTCCTTCGACTTCGGTTGCTCGCTCACGGATACCGTCCTTTACTCCAAATGCTGATCAGGGAAGAGTTTCGAGAGCCTGGGCAGTGTAACAATCTTTCTGTCTAGGAGAAACTCATCGATAAAATCAACGGCGTGGGACGCGTCGCTCAGCGATTCGTAGGCAATCCGGTTATTTTTCGCATTTTTCGTTGTTAAAATTGCTTCAGCTGTCTAGAATCCCGTCAGAGAGATTGGTGAATGGAAACCACATCGGCCAACATGCACCACATGAAAAACCAACATGCAATATCGACTTGAATCCCAAGACCAAGAATTCCTTCAGCGATTGAATCAAATCGGTGGCGGGACCATTCAAGAGTTGTGTGTTGAGTTCGGTGTGACTGCAACAGCCGTTCGGCAACGCCTGACCCGTTTGGAAGGTCAGCAGTTAGTTGAGCGAGTTGTCGTGCGTGAAGGGCGAGGGCGTCCTGCCCATCGATATTGTGTCACGGAAATCGGTCAGCGGGAGTTGGGAGACAACTACGCGGACTTGGCACAAATCCTGTGGCGGGAACTTATGGAGATCGAGGACATCGAGGTTCGCGGCCGTGTTTTGGCCCGAATTACTGACGCTTTGGTCGAGCGATTCCGTTCGGTATCGTCCGGGAAGACGTTGGGCGAGAAGTTCGAGCGGCTCAAGGATGCGTTGTCGGATCGAGGGTTTCAGGTCGAGTTGGATCACACAGGTGACCTGCCGATCCTGCGGGAAAATCACTGTCCCTATCTCGATCTGGCCCAAGCGGACGACTCGATCTGTGAATTGGAAAAAGAGGTGTTTCGCCGTGTCCTTGGAACGGACGTTCGTCTGACACAGTGTTGCCTCGATGGACATTCCTGTTGTGAATTTGAACCGGCCTAAGCGGTCCAATTGATGAGGCCCGTGGTCTTCCATCGTCGGGCGTGTTGCATCCGAGAGATGGTCCTCGTAAAGTGCTTTTTCAATTTGGGTTGAGAATTTCGTTCCTCAGGTTTGCTTAGGCGGATAGATCGATGACTTGGATCGAAGGACGATTTGAAGAAAACGTTGGTCTGACCACGTTGGAACAAGCCATGAACTGGGCACAGGAGTCCAGCGTTTGGCCAATGACCTTCGGGTTGGCGTGTTGTGCTATCGAGATGATGGCCACAGGAGCCAGCCGATACGATTTAGACCGCTTCGGCGCCGGTGCCTTTCGAGCAACACCGCGTCAAGCTGACCTGATGATCGTCGCTGGCACTGTGACGTTCAAAATGGCCAGCCGAGTGCGTCGGCTTTACGAACAAATGCCCGATCCCAAATACGTGATCGCAATGGGAGCGTGCACCGTCGGTGGTGGCCCGTACTTCAAGCACGGCTACCATGTGGTGAAAGGTGTCGACTTGGTGGTCCCGGTCGATGTGTATGTGCCTGGATGCCCTCCACGGCCGGAGGCTTTGCTCGAAGGCATCATGCGAATTCAGGATAAAATTAAGACGCGACGGATTGGTAAACAGCAAGGAACCGCCGGTTTCGGCAAACAGGGTGACAAGGTGGCTGATGCCACAATCGTACCGCATCACCGAGGCCAAGTTGCCGTGCCGCACGTCGCAACCTTGGACGTTTGAAATAGTTGAATACGTGCGATTTGAACAGGGAATTTTGGTGTGACTAGTATTCTGTCCGTGAAAGACCTCCACGTCTCGGTTGGCGAAACGCCGATTTTGAAGGGCGTGAACATCGAGATCAAGCAAGGCGAGGTGCACGCTTTGATGGGGCCAAACGGTTCCGGAAAAAGCACATTGGCTTACGCACTCGCCGGACACCCGAAATATCAGATCACCAGTGGTGAAGTGACCGTCGATGGAACGAACATCGTCGAACTCGATGCCACCGAACGGGCGCGAATTGGTCTATTCCTCGCGTTCCAGTATCCGACCACAATTCCCGGCGTCAAAGTCGCCGACTTCCTTCGACACGCGATCACGAATGTCCGTTCTCCGGAGCGAAAAGAAGGTGAGAACCTGATCGGCATGCGTGAGTTCCGTAAAGAACTTCGTTCGCGAATGGAAGAACTCGGCATGCCGTTGGATTTCGCTCGGCGGTACGTCAACGAAGGTTTCTCCGGCGGTGAAAAGAAACGCATGGAGATCCTGCAACTGGCAATGCTCAAACCGAAGTTTGCTTTCCTCGACGAAACCGACTCCGGGCTCGATACCGACGCGGTAAACGTCGTGAGTGAAGGAGTTCAGCGGTTGTCCAAAGAAAACGGCATGGGTTCGCTGATCATCACTCACCACGATCGGCTTCTACAATACAACGTCCCAGACTTCACACATGTCATGCTTGCAGGGCGGATTGTCGAATGTCAGTCCGGACCAGACCTCGCCCATGAGTTGCATAGCAATGGATATGTGAAAGTCCGAGAACGTCACCCCGAAGCGGCAGCCGAACAAGAGGCGGCTGAAGAGCAAGTCACGGCGGGCGCCTAGTGCAATTCATGGTTTGGTATCCTTGTATCCAACTTGTGACGACACGTCTGCCACTCATTGGTTGTGTGTTGACAATCGTAGTTCGATGCCAAAGCACGATTTTGCAACTCAAATCATCCCCGCTAGGCTAGAACGCTGCGTCAAAGCCTTTGCTAGTTGAATTTAACTCGCGGACCCTAGTGAGCCGCAGGAGATTATAATGTCGACCGAAGTCAACCAACCCGTGAATCCGGAAGCGTCCGCTGCGATCGGCGACTATCAATACGGCTTTCACGACCCAACAGATAAGTACGTCTTCACAAGTCGCAAAGGCTTGGATCGCGAAATCGTCGCTCAGATTTCAGAAATGAAGAACGAGCCGGCATGGATGCGAGACATGCGTTTCGACGCTCTTGAAACATTCTTCCAAAAGCCGATGCCGAACTGGGGTGGCAAGCTTTCGGAACTCGATTTCCAAGACATCTACTACTTTGTTCGAGCATCCGATCGGCAAGGCAAGAGCTGGGACGATGTTCCAGACGACATCCGCAAAACCTATGATCGGCTTGGTATTCCCGAGGCGGAAAAGAAATACCTAGCCGGTGTGAAAGCTCAGTATGAGTCCGAAGTGGTCTACGGATCGCTTCAAGAAGATCTCGAAAAGCAGGGTGTGATCTTTACAGACACCGACTCTGCATTGCGTGATCACGAAGACTTGTTGCGGGAATACTATGGCACCGTCATTCCTCCACATGACAACAAATTCGCTGCATTGAATTCAGCGGTTTGGAGTGGTGGATCGTTCATCTATGTGCCGCCGGGCGTCCACATCGACTTCCCGCTGCAAGCTTATTTCCGCATCAACAGCGAGAACATGGGGCAGTTCGAACGAACCCTCATCATTGTCGATGAAGGTGCCTCGGTGCACTATGTTGAAGGCTGTACGGCTCCGACTTACAGCAGCGAAAGTCTACACTCGGCGGTTGTGGAAATCGTCGTGAAGAAGAACGCTCGGTGTCGTTACACGACCATCCAGAACTGGTCTGATAACGTCTACAACCTCGTCACCAAACGGGCGATGGCCTATGGCGATTCGTTGATGGAATGGGTCGACGGCAACCTCGGCTCGCGATTGACGATGAAATATCCTGCCATCTACTTGATGGAACCCGGTGCTCGTGGTGAAACGCTCTCCATCGCTTTTGCTGGTGAAGGACAACACCAAGACGCTGGTGCCAAGATGGTGCACTGTGCTCCAAATACGAGTAGCCGAATCATCTCAAAAAGTATTAGTCGAGCGGGCGGACGGAGCTCCTATCGCGGCTTGGTGAAAGTGCAAAACGACGCTAAGCATTGTAAGAGCAACGTTGTCTGTGATGCATTGATTCTGGATAGCGTCAGTCGAAGCGACACATACCCGTACATCGAAGTCGATGAGGACGATGTCGCAATTGAGCACGAAGCGTCTGTGTCGAAGATTGCCGAAGAACAACTCTTCTATCTGATGAGTCGCGGACTCTCGGAAGCAGAAGCATCGAGCATGATCGTCACCGGCTTCATCGAGCCGCTTGTGAAAGAATTGCCGATGGAATATGCCGTCGAAATGAACCGATTGATCGAACTTCAAATGGAAGGTTCAATTGGGTAGTCGGTTGCTAGGATGTTCAATCGAGTTGGTGCGTTCGATCGACACCAACTCGAAAAGAACACACGATTGGCGTCGTATCCCTAGCATTCGAACTTCGTGGTCAACGAGTCTACAGAAACGTACGCGACTAAGTTCGAACACGGTTCGTAACTGCATCTTAGTTTGATGCCAGCTTGCGAGTCGGTATAGCTGGCAGTCGACAAATGCTAGTTCGATCAAGAAAACGACGATAGACAATAACTGCTAATTGGTGTTCCGCTGACGAATGCTGATCGCGACACCACGGCGGAATTCCGCCCCGAAAAGCTCTAACGAACCGGCAAGCCATAACATACCAGCCGGTCTGTTCGCAAACTCAGATCAAACCCTCGCAATCCTATGACTTCCGCGACCGCAACAGCACAACTTCCATCGACGTTCGACGAGAAAGCACTCGAAGAGTTCTTGGATTCCCGTGACGAACCCGCTTGGTTGACCGCCCAACGACGAGCAGCGTTCGCGGTCTTCCAAGAGAAATCTGCCGCTCCTTTGGATCCGGAAGAGTTCAAGCGGGTCAATCTTCGAACTTTTCGCCCTGAACAATTCTCGCTGGGCACCGCCGCCGCGGCGACAGACCATCTCGGCGGTATGATGCAAGACCGAACCGATTTTGCCGGTCGGATCGTGCACGTTGACGGACATTGCGGCGACGTCTCTCTCGAGAGTGAACTCGAAGCAAAAGGCGTTTTGTTCGGTAACCTAGCCGATATGGTTCGAGACCACGCGGAGTTGATCAAGCCTCACCTGATGACCAAGGCCGTTCAACCGGAAACGGACCGGTTTTCTGCTTGGCACGCCGCCTTTTGGACGGGCGGAACCTTCCTCTATGTGCCTCGCAACGTTGAGGTCAACATTCCGTTGTATAGCTTGATCGCTCTTTCAAACGCGAACTGTGCCGATCTCAGCCACACTCTGATCATTCTCGAAGACGGTGCCCAAGCTACGTTGCTCGAAGAGACAGCCTCCGCTGATCCCGACGCTCCCGGCTTGCACGTAGGAGCCGTCGAACTGCTGATCGGAAAGGGAGCCCGATTGCGTTACACCCAGCTTCAAAACTGGAACGAGAAATCCTACCACCTTGCACATCAATGCGGGCGAGTCGCTGGCGACGGTTTCTTGCAATGGACGGTCGGTGGATTGGGATCGAAAGTGGCTCATATCCATCAGGATGTGCACCTCGATGGACGCGGAGCTGAAGCGGAAGTGAATGGGGTCACGTTCTCGACGCATCGCCAGACCTTGTCCTACTACACGAAACAAGCACATAACGCGGCCAACACACGAAGTGATCTCCTGTATCGGGAAGTCTTGCGAGATCGTTCGCGAGTCGCGTGGCGAGGAATGATTCGGGTCGAGCCGGACGCTCAGCAGACCGACGGCTACCAACGTAGTGATGCCCTTCTCATGAGTGACGACGCTCGAAGCGACGCCATTCCTGGCTTGGAAATCGAAGCCGACGACGTTCGTTGTACACACGCCGCTACGGCCGGCCGCGTCGACGAGGAAGAATTGTTCTATTGCCGGTCGCGAGGCCTCTCCGAGTACGAAGCGATGCACATGATTGTGGAAGGCTTCTTCCACGAGGTTTACGATCGCATCCCAGTCGAATTGGTTACGAACCGCGAAGACATCGAAGAACAAGGCGCCTTTGAACAAGAGCCAATCGGGTTGGTGCGGGCGGTATTGAGTCAGGCCGTCGAGCAGAAGCTCGGTATCGGCGACTAACCGGTCTGTGATGGGCGTTTATTGAGATTTTATTTCGACGTAGGGCAGGCGAAATTGCGATGACAATTGAGTGGAACCAAGTAGCAACTCCTGACGAAATTGCTCCGGGAAACCGGAAGTCGCTCGTCGTCGATGACCTTCCGGCATTGCTAATCCGAGTGGGTGACGACTACTTTTGCATCGAAGATACCTGCACTCACGACGGCGGTGAGATGACCGACGGGCCCGTGCAAGACAAAGAGATTGTTTGCCCGCGACACGGCGCACGTTTCAGTCTCGAAACCGGTGCTGCCCTATGCATGCCCGCCACCGAGCCCATTCGTACATTCGAGGTGGACATTCGCGACGACGGTATTTACGTTGGCTTTTGATGCGTGAATCGTTGCGAACCTAACCGCTCTCGCAGACTTTGCTTTTAACCTTCATAGTGGCAGAAGGAAACACCATGGCTGAAGAATCTCAATTGGTGGAAGCCTTGAAACAGGTGATCGATCCAGAATTGATGATCAATATTGTCGATCTGGGTCTGGTCTACGATATCTCCCAAGAGGAACGTCAGGTTGATGTCCAAATGACTTTGACCAGTCCAGCGTGTCCAGCCGGTCCGCAAATCATGCAGCAGGCGAAGATGGCATTGGAACGGTTGGAGGATGTCGACGAAGCGAAAATCCAACTGGTGATGTCACCGCCGTGGACCCAAGAACGCATGACGGATGACGCCCGAGACCAACTCGGCATCTTCTAAATCGTACCGACGCCAGCCTCCTTTGATCGTCCCGATCGTCATAGCGACTGTGAAGGCGTAATGACGAACAGGCCCCCCGTCTTTTCCGCTTCTCGCGTATTGAACGTTGTTTCAGTAGAACGACGTGCGTATCGCTAAGTGGCAGGAATTCCAACCCGCACAAGTTGTGTCGTAACTTCCATCAGACACAACATCTTCGGTTTATTCGACCAAATCCATAAAATCCGCGGAACCGACCGACTTACATTTGCCTTTTTGGCTTTGTTCGGCGCATACTGTAGCCGTGCTTTGCTGCATCCGGAAGGCACGTGCGACTGACTCAACCTCAAAGCGAGTCAGTTTTCATGTCCTGTTCGACGTGTTGTCAAATTGCCCCTGAAATTCGTTCTCGGACCATCAATTTTAGTCTGAAGAGAGGAACTGGCGATGACTTCAGAAACTCCGCGTGTGAACATTGAAACCCCTCGAACGGAGGATGTCTCCCGACGGCGATTTGTCCAAACCGTTGGTGCGGGAATCGGGGCAGCCGGGGTGTCACGCCTGAGCTTCGCGAACGAAAAACCGGCTGGAAAAACGCCAGCGAAGGAACCGAAGTCGGAGCAGTTGGTTCGAAAACTCTATGACAGCCTCGACGAGCGACAACGGAAACAAATCGCGTTTCCTTGGGATCACAAGAAAGACGGTGTTCCCCATCGGCTTCATGTGCGGGCCAATTGGCAGATCACCAAGCCAAAGGTCAACAGCGATTTCTTTACCGCTGATCAGCAAGACATGATCGAAGCCATTTTCTGGGGGCTCTACAATCCCGAATGGCATCCGCAAATCAAGAAGCAGCTTCGAGATGATGCGGGGGGATATGGTAAAAGCCAATCCATCGCACTCTTCGGTGAACCCGACAGCGGTAAATTTGAATTCGTGATGACCGGTCGTCACCTCACCATCCGGTGTGATGGCGACTCGACCGATCATTTCGCATTCGGCGGCCCTATCTTCTACGGACACGCCGCACAAAGTTTTACCGAAAAGCCGGATCATCCAGGCAACGTATTCTGGCCTCAAGCATTGCAGGCAAACAAGCTCTACGAAATGCTCGAAGACGGCAAACAACGTAAACAAGCGTTAGTAAAAACTTCGCCGTCCGAAGATGATGTTCATTTCGAAGGTGCGAAAGGTGACTTCGACGGAATTGCGATTCGCGATCTGTCATCCGATCAGAAAGAGCATGTTCAAAAGGTCTTGAAGACACTCATCGAGCCCTATCGGAACTCGGATCAAACGGAAGTCATGAAGTGTTTGAAGGCCCAAGGCGGACTTGATGAATGTCATATTGCGTTCTACGAGTCCGATGACGTTGGAGAGGACGAAGTTTGGGACACGTGGCGACTGGAAGGTCCATCGTTCGTCTGGCATTTCCGTGGCGACCCACACGTTCACGTTTGGGTGAATGTGGCAGACGATCCTTCCACCAAAGTCTCGACTGGTTGATTCAACTCACATCTCTGGCAATCGAGCGACGTTGCGGAGCGTCGCTCGACGTCTTTCTGTTGCTTGCATGTTTTGGCGCCCGAAAGCTGGCGTCGGTAATTCCGTTCTGAATTGTCGACGAAACTCTTGATATCCGAATGCCATACAACTTTGGAAATCCAAGAATTGTCTTGCCGCTTTCGACGTTTCGGATGCTCTGCTCTAACACACACTACCGCGCCGTCCGTTGTACGGACTGGCGGCGGATTCTGACTTCCCCTCCCGTGTAGATCGATGATCGCCACGCACGGTTTTGAATAGATGTGATGTGAGGAAAAACGTGTTCAGCAAATTTCTATCGCGATGCAAGTCGTCGCGTCGATCAGCGGAGAAACCCGCGCAGGATGATTCCATGATTGACGACGATCCTGAACCTCCACCGGCAAAGCCGTCGAAGAGTTCGTTGGTTGCGAAATTATTTTCCGGTCGATCTTCGGCGGAAAATCGTCTTGAGAAGACACCTGATCTCAAGCTTTCGGTGAACCAAATTACGACGTACCGCTGGTTGTTCGAGGACGACATCGCAGGTTATCGTCATGCGGGAATTGATGGGATTGGGTTGTGGTACCCGAAACTCGTCGAGTTCGGTGAAGATCGAGCGGTCGATCTGTTGGCGGAATCCGGGTTGTCGGTTTCCAGCGTTTCTTGGGTTGGAGGTTTCACCGGGCGGAATGGCTATGCATTTGACGACGCCATTCGAGAAGCCAAAGAGACGATCCGCACCGCTGCACGAATTAACGCCGAATCGGTGATTGTGATGAGCGGCTCGCGAGCCGGTCATACCGCGAACCACGCTCGTCGACTCTTGATCCAAGGGCTCGACGAACTCGCGGGGTTTGCGTGCGAATATGGCGTGCGGTTGGCCGTTCAACCGATGATGCGACTCTACGCTCGCGATTGGACATTCCTCGCGACGCTTGATGAAACACTCGCCGTTTTGGATGAGTGCCAATTCGCCAACGTTGGGATGGTGTTCGATGCGTACCATCTTTGGCAAGAAGATCGGTTACTCGAACGCATTCCTGAGATCGCCCCGCGAGTTTCACTGCTTCAGCTCAGCGATTGGCACCGAGAGCCACAATCGCAATACGATCAAGCGCTGATTGGCGACGGCCAAATTCCGCTTGATGAGATTCTGCAAGCCTTTGTCGAAGCCGGGTATCAACGGCATTGTGAAGTGTCGGTCTGGTCGGAAGAACTGTGGAAATCCGACTACGAGGAGTTATTGTCGCAGTGTCGCTCACGGTTTGATAACCTAGTCGCAGCTCCGGTTTCGTAGTTTTCACGCAGGCGACTCATGACGACCTCCAACGACCCGTATTCACTGGATGATTTGTCGAAGGAACTGGGACGCGACCGGAGAGAGGTGGAAAAGGCCGCTAGCCGAGGACGCATCCCAGGACGCAAAGTGGGCGGTGAGTGGCAGTTCCACCCTTCCGAAATTCGACAGTGGCTCGAACAGGCGATGCGGGCATTCTCGGATGACGAGCTCATTGCGTTGGAACGGTCGCAAAAATCCGTGGAGATCAACTCCGATTTACCGATCTCCAAACTGCTTACACCAGAGACAATTGCAGTCCCCTTGGAAGGCCGAACCAAACGGTCAATCTTGGAATCGTTGGTTGAAGTCGCTGGTCGGACTTGGCATGTCTGGGAGCCTGCGACGGTCTTGGAAGCAGTTCAAGCTCGTGAGGATACGCTTTCGACCGCGTATGAGTCCGGCGTTGCGGTGCCACACCCGCGAAATCCCTTGCCGCATGTCCTGGGTGACTCGGTCATCGCTTTTGGTCGAACGTCGCGTGGAATCCCTTTCGGTGCCCCAAACGGGTCACTGAGTGATCTCTTCTTTCTTATCCTCTGTCGCGACACTCGCTCCCATCTCCAGGTCCTCGCGCGGCTTGGCCGTATGTTGCAGCAGCCGGCATTCATCGAAGGACTGCGGACCGCTGAGTCCGCCGACGAGGTCTACGGTATCATCTGCGAGACGGAAGAAAAGCTAACCTGAAGCCGCACTACGCCTCGGTTTTGCTCGCGGTCGATGACGTACCTCATATGGAAGATACGTGTTGAGCATCGACTACAGAATCTAGGGCGGTCAGGCAGAACTGAGATAACACATCGTTGCTACACAAGCGGACAGATTCCCCCAGCTTGCCAAGTCTCCGTTGTTTCCATGAAGTTGAGCAAGATTCGCTCATCCGCACGAAAAACATCAACATTGAGCACGATTGTTCCGATTGGAACGAAGATGTCCCGCGCCGGCTCCGACAGTGTCGCCGCGCTCGGTCAATCGCTTCGGAACCTGCTGGTGTTAGTCAATTTTGTTGCGATACCTCTACACCATCTTTCAGCTCGCCTTCATTCTGGCGTTTGCATGTCATTCGGTTGACGCAAACGAGCAGATGACGTCACGCGCCGCCAAACTGGTTCACGCGGTGCCCGCGGCCGCAGGTTGGGTTCCAACTGAGATCGTCGTGCAGGCCGGCCAGGCAATTACGGTGACTGCGACTGGTTCCATCACCGTTGATCCGGGCTCCGAGGTGTGTCTCGATCCGGCCGGAACCTTTCTCCATACCGACGAAATTATCGGTCGACAATTTCCGCTTCCTGCCGCTGGAGCAGGACCGGCCCCGTGCTTCAGTCTGATTGGACGCATCGGCAACCAACCGCCTTTCTTCATCGGTCGAGGGAAAAGTTGGATCGCCAGTCACACTGGACCGCTGTGGTTGGCTGTGAACGATTTTCATCACGCCGACAACACGGGTGAGTTCGTAGCCAGGATCGAATCAGGCGTTTTGCGACCGATGTCCGCAGAGAATGTCATCGACCAAAACATGGATTTGCGTCTCGCGAGAGCCAATCTGAATGCCATGCCTGGCGGTGCCATTCCGAATGCTCAGGTCGTTGTGTTCTATATGGACGGTCTTCGACCAGACGTCATCCGCGAAATGGCTGCGATGGGGCATATTCCGAACATCAATGAGTTGTTCGTCTCTGGCGGCACGTGGATGAGCAACGCATTTACCGCGTTTCCGTCCGACACCATTACGTCCAATGCGACGATGTGGACGGGTTGTTTCTCCGACCGACATGGCGTGAAAGGGCAAGTGCGATTCAGTCGGCGATTGTTGCACTCCGATTCCTATTTGGACCCGCTCGGGCCGCACCGTTCGTCGACCACGCTCTCACCGGTCGGTTGGCCGAAGCTGACTCAGAAACTCCACGAGAAGACGGTCGGCCTGGTAAGTGGTGATGAGGCGGAACGGGTTTATCGGGAGTCCCGTGTCACCAACGTCCCGCCCCTCTATGAACACCTACGACGAGTGGGAAAAGACTGGGCCACCGGTGTGCTGCCGATGATGACGGACACGCCGCCGTTGTTGTGGAGTCGGTCATTGGTGCGTCATATGTGCTACTTTCACACCCATGAGGCATGGAAGTACATCGACGAAGCCAACACGCACTACACGCAATTCCGGCTGCTCGATCGAGAACATCCGGTGACTGTCGTTTGGCTGCCCGAGACAGACTCCGTAAGTCACAAAAAAATCCGAGGACAATTCGGGCTCACACGCCGAACGATTGCCGAAGCCGACCGGTTAATCGGCCAAGTGGTGCACCAATTGCGTGAGCAGAACCGATTGAGCCGCACCTATTTCATGCTGATCAGCGATCACGGGCACCATGGTGGACGGCATCAACACTTGACTCATTTCGATTTGGCAAATGAGTTCTTTTTTGCACCGCGAGAAATCTCCAAGGATGGCCGTTGGAGCGGTGGCGGAATGGGACTATCTGTTCGACAACATCGGTTCTCCAACCGGCATCCTGGGGATCGTGGGCAGGAGTTCGTTTTCATCGATGGCGATTTTGACGGGGCGGCACGTGTCTTTCTGCCAGCCGCACATTACCAATCTGGCCAATGGATGCCGCGATCCAAACCCGCTCATTTGCTGAGTTATCGTATCGCAGACCATCTGCCACCGGTCAATTTGGTCGAAACGCTCACATCCATTGAAACCACGCAGCCGAGCACCGGTCATCGAGCATCGCCAATCGACTTGGTCATGATGAAGCTGACGGATTGTTCGATCTTAATTTCCACTCGAGACCGTGGGAAAGCGGTGATCGAGCGGACGCAAACCAATGACGGACGCTGGCACTACCGGTATTCGGTGGTCGACAATGTCCAGCCGTTGAGTAGCGGCGAGGTGGCTTGGCGTGCGGTTCCAAATCCACAAGTTGACCCCTTAGGGCTCTTGAAGTTTCATCGTGCCGAGACATTGAGCAAGTTCCACGACGAACGGACCTGGCTCCATCTCACATTGCCGACAGATTACCCGGATAGCGTTGTCACCTTGACCCGACATCTTCTTTGGCAGGCGAACCTGCGGGAACGCGAACGTGAATACGCCCCTGATCTGGTCGTGACCGCGCGACCGGGCTGGTACTTTGGAACGTCCGCATCTCCGGGCACCATGCATGGTCACCCATTGGCTGATGCCATGCGAGCCACGTTGTTTATGTCCGGCCCCACGATCCGGCGTGGAACGCGAATTGACGTACCGTGTCGATTGGCGGACCTGACACCGACACTTCTTGAACTGACTCAAACACCGTACAACGCGAGTGAACTCGAGGGGTCGGCTCTGCGGCTGATTTACGACGGTTCTTTGCCGCCCGAGATTCTTTCGGAGCATGAACCAGGAACCGTCCGTTTGAGTTCGGCCGAGAGTCTTCCGCCGTTGCCGGTCGCTCCGCCGCCGGAACCGCTCGATGATCAAACTTCGCGCCTGCAGGCCACTCCCATCCGGCGTGCGGTCCAACTTCGTCCGGTGTATTGGCATGATGTCGACCTACAAGCTTGGCATCCGCTGGCGTATCGTGCGAATCCCCCGTATCGGTATCTGCCGAAATCCATCAACAAACCTGATAGTCCGTTTGACCTCAATAACATCGGTCGGAATCTGGTGACTGTCACCGACATCAACATCGTGCGTTTGGCGGACGATGTGGCGAGTCCGTTAACGGGCGGTGGCCAGCCAATGCTACGACGTTTGGAACGCCACGATCTCTGGGTCCGTTGGAAGGCAAACTGTTTTCTCAGCGGAACGGCCCGCGCGTTGGATGTTTCCAACGTAGGCCTCGGCGATTACACCATCACGGCCCTGGGGAACCTGTCACGAATCGATCGAGGAATCGACGAACTGCAAGTCGGTGCATCCCGTCTCAACCGTAAGGCTGCCGGTGTCTTCGGTCGAGAATCACTTCCGGGACTGAAACTCGTCAACGGCACGATTGACGCCGCCCAGTGTGTATTCCGTGAGACGTATCGATTCGCGCAGCTGGTACTGATCAAGTTGATTGACGAGACAGCACTCAACGTGGTCGAGGATGGCATCGATCATGCGATCAATTCCTTCCATCGTGTGCCGTCGGAAGTGGCTGTCCCGTAAACGGGTCGGCTAATCTTCGTCTTTTCCCGACGAGTCCGACAACACTTGCACGTACTCCGCACCGAAAAAGATCAGCAAACTGATGTAGTACAGCCAGAGCATCACCGCCAGGAATGATCCGACAGCACCATATGCGTTTGTGTATTTGGTTCCGATGAGGACATTGGCAAGGACGTATCGACCGATTTCCCAACCGATGGCGACGAACGCGGCACCGCGTGCGGCATCTCGCCAGCGGACATCGGATTTCGGCAGCCAACGATAGAGCAACGCAAAGATCGTCAGGTTCAACAAGATTGTGACCGTAAATTCGAGGGTCGTCACCGCAATCGTGGGCAGCGGAATCCATTGGGACGCGACCGACTCGATCGCGTGAATCGTCATACCCGACAGGAACACTGCCACGACCATGACGCCCAAGCCACACAACATCAGAAACGCTCGGGCTCGTTCGAGCAGAACATACTTGATCGAAGCGATCACGCCTTTACTTTTCTGCTCCGCCACATTCCAAATGTTGTCGAAGGCACGCTCGAAGTGAGCGAACAACGCGATCGCCGTGAAAAGGAGTCCCAAAGCCCCCCACCAACCGCCAACAGCGGCACCGGTTTCGACTTGTTTGAGGATGTCGGCCACCTGAGCACGAAGCACTTCTGAACCTTGTTGACTGACGGCGTCCAAGATTTGCTTCTGGGCGTTTTGCCCCATATTGGTTGTGCGAGTAATGACCCCCAAGACCGAGATCAATACGAGCAGCAACGGAAACAGAGCCAACGCAGCATAGTACGCAACCGCGGCTGCCATCAGCGTGCCGTCGTCGCGTTTGAATTGTTTCGCGGTCGTTTTGAAGCGTTGAAATCGTTTTTTCGTCCAGGTCCACATACCTTGTCCGTCAATTTTTTTAGCCGCGAGAAGCTTGATTACCGAGACTTCCGCGGTGCTTGTTTTTCGAGTTGCTGGAATTTCGATCGCCATTTCGGTCCCCCGAGTTGGGGATGGAGAATCGTGGTGACTTGCATTAACTTTCGGAACTCCGCGACGTTACCAGTCCGAAGCATCAACTCCAAATTGTGAAATCGCGCTGCGAACCACGCATCCGTGCCCGGTTGTGTCATCTTCTCAACGCGTTGCCAATACGTCTGGGCACGAGCAAGTGATTCGGCGTCCGTTTCACGGTTCAGATTCCTGGCAGCTGCCGCCATTACTTCAGGATCGACCATTCCTTTAGCCGTCAGACGCGAATAGATTTTCGCCGCTCGTTCCGATTGACCAACCAATGTCAACGCCTGAGCCAACGCGAGGTCAATCGTTTGCAAATCGGTCTGATCAAGAGTCTCTCGTGCATCCTCCAGCGGTTCCGCGATACTCAGCAGCAACTTTCCCCACTGGCGTTGGGTTGAATCTTCAGCTTCGACTTCGAGTTTCTGCAACTGTCGAAGTAGTTCGAGACGCCGCTTGGGTTCGATCTGTGGAATGGCATTTGCCACTGCGAGAGCATCAGAGAACCGCTGTCGCCCGGCGAATGCATGAATCCGTTCAACGACGGCCAAATCAACAACTTGCTGCCAACGATTCGACTTTGTCGAGGACTGGGATTCTGCTCGAACGACTTTCGCAAGTGCATCTTCAGCAGCGGCAAAGCGGGGGGGATTGCGTTCGAGATTCAGCCGAGCCAACCAAACTGCGATTTCCGCTTGCCAGGCATTCTGGTCGGTTGCGGTTTCGGGGAACGGTGTCATCCACTGCGTAAGTTGCTGAATCGCACGGCGTTCCCATTCGGCTCGTTTCTCGACGATCGCCTGTTTTCGGGATGCATCTTGTTCACGACGTTCCAGCGTTTCCAACCAACGGACAATCTTGAACTGACACCGTGCCGCGGCCGTTCGTGAGAACGGTCCGCGTGGGTGTTCCAACGGAATCGCTTCGTAATAATTCAGAGCCTCGGTGTGTTGCAGTCGGGCTTCTTGCAGAGAGCCCAACATCCAACGGGCTTCGGCCGTCGTCGGTGATTGCGGGAACTTCTTCAAGTGCGTCTGCAGCGTCATCGAGTAGGTTTCACGATTCGCCGATGTCGGCTGTTGCTGGTAAACCTTGCCCAAGCAAATCGCACGAAGCAAATCCAATTCCGCGGTTCGTGGTTGGTCGGGAAACTCCATCACCAGCGTCGCAAGCCCCTCCGCAGCGATTGCATATTTTCCCTGACGAATCAAAAGGGATGCCCGCGTGTCGCTTAGCTCAAAGATCACCTCACGCCGGTTCCTCTCGATTGCCTTCTCGATTGCGGACTCGTAGCGTTTCTGAGCCAGTGACCAATCTGCCTCGGCGACGGCGGCTTCCGCGTGACGCACGATTTTCGATATCTCGGGCCCGTATTGAATGTCGGATTGAATGTTCTTCCAGACACGATGTGACCGCGCAGCCCAATATCCACCGATGAGCACGTCCGTCCGCTCGACCGCGTCACGGATGAGCCGTTCCAGCTGTTGCGTTTCGGCTGGTTGCCCTTTCTCGACGGTAATGCGACGCAACTCCGCGAGGGTGTGTACGTGCCAAAAACTCAGCTCCCCCGATACTTGCGAAACACGTTGCCGATGCTTTTGCAACAGTTCCGCCGCGTCGGGGGCTTTTCCTTCGGCGAGCAGCAATCGCACCCGTTCGACGAGCACAGAATCTGCAATCTCTGCGGATGGATGACTTTCCGCGACCGTTTGCAACAACCGTTCTGCCCGATTCCATTCGCCCTGTTCACGCAATTGACCGGCCCACGCGACTCGGGCACGCGCCGGCAATTCGACGTCGGCTTTTTCCCGGGCACATGCTTCCAGCCACTTCGCAGATTGCGAACGCGAACCGGCAGCGTCTGTGACATCAGCGTGATGTTGCCATGTCGTTCCAAGGGCGAGCCAAACCGATTGCCGAAGCGATTTCAGTTCCCAAAGATCGAACGCATCCACAGAATCCGGCTGCGGTTTGATCCGGTTCAATCGGTCTTCGACACTCGTGAGTTTCTCAATCGCGGACTCGGCGGTTGTCGCAACTTGAGAGCGAAGTTTGCGGTTGTTCGGATACAACGCAAGTTGGTGGGTCAGGAACTCCACACGACTCACGGGCACCATCGCATCTTGCACGTCCAACTCGATCAGACGCGGATGCTGCGGAAGAGTGTCACGAACACGTTCCAAGACTTGAGTCGCTTGCTGCCAATACGTGGATCGTTCCGCGTCGAGGACCGTGGTGGCGTGATGACAATACGTTCGGGAAAGTTCGACGGCGAGTGTAATCCGTTCGGCATCGAGCAAATTCGTTTCAGCTAAACGACCAAGACCGAAACTTTCCGCCACAAAGTATAACTGGCGATCACGTAACCCGGCGAAATACCGTTCGAGAGCCTCGTCAGCGGAAGCAACCGAGACACTGAAAAAAGCAATATTGAGCGCGAAGAGAATTCGAATCAAGAAACACGTTTCACACAAGAGTTCGACATGGAAAACCTGTTGTATTGTTTAAGCAACCTCACGATCCGTCCACCCCAATAACACGGGCAGCAGGAGCAGATTGCCGGCCAAACCTCCAAGCATCGCCAAGCTGACGAGAATTCCGAAGTACACCAGCGGAATGAAGTGAGAAAGTGTCAGCACGCTGAATCCGGCAATCAACGCCAAGTTTGCGTACACCAATGCCCGACCGACCGAAGCATGTGTCTCTCGCAATGCGGCCTCGCAAGACAACCCGGCAGCACGGGCGATGCGGTAGCCGAAAATGTAGTGAATGCTCGAATCGACCGTGAGTCCGATCGAAACGCTGGCGATCATCGCCGTCGCAATGTTGATCGGCACCCCCAACCAACCCATCACGCCGATGACAAAGATGATCGGAAAGATGTTCGGAGCCACCGCCACCAACGCGGTTCGCCAATCGCGGAAAGCCAGTAGCATCATCAGTCCAATACCGATCACGGCCAACACGAAACTCGTCACCTGATCGCTCAATAGACTTTGAATGAGGAAGGCCAACAGTACGAACAACCCGGTCGTTTTTGCTTTCGCTTGCGGGAATTGTTCGCCCAGCTCCTCGTCCACCCAAGTTTGCGAGACGTCTCGAACACGTCGAATCAGGTCGAGCTTCGCACCCGCCGGTTGTCGTTCCGGTGCCCGGAGTACGATCCGCATCCGTCCCGCTTCTGGGTTGTACAACGATGGAAGAAACTCCGGCTGCACTTGTTTCAGGACCGTCAATTGCCGCTCAAAATTCTGAGTCACGAACGGACGTTTCGGCACTGCGTTCACGCCATCGCTCACACTCAGAACCTTGGAAATCTCACCGGTGCCGTCGTCCTTTGTAAATTCGTCCCGGAGTCGCTTCGTAAGTTTTTCGACACGTTCCACAAATGCTTCTGAAAGTTCCGAAGGAGCGGGAAAATTCACTTCCCAAGTTCCGGCACCTCCCAACCGATCCGGTGTTTCCGCAAAATTCAGACCGCGAACGATTGGGCTGTCATCGCGGAAGTTCTTGCTGAAATCCGTTTCAACCTGAAGACGAAGAAACCCGAGACTGCAAAAAACCGTAATGACGGCGAACGCGATCAGAACTCGGATGCGGTGTCGGATCGTCCAATCAGTAGCAACCGTCAATCGTGCGGATAGTCGCTGTCCACTGACCCCACGAGGAGCAGCGTGTCGAGGTTTCCCAAGGAGAACACCACCAGGAAGCGTCGTAGCGACAGCGAACAAAACCAGTACGGTGGCCAATGTCATCATCATCCCGAAACTACTGACCGGAGTGATTTGGCTCGCCAACAACGCTGCAAAACCGGCGGCTGTTGTCAGACAGGTCCACATAATCGGAGAGAGCTTTGCGGCTAACGTGTTCCGCAGGGCCGATTCGGGATCGACTTCACCTTGGTCCCGAAAATGCACGGCCAAGTGCATCACGGTCGCGACTCCGATGATCGTCACAAGGGAATTCAACATGGAACTCACCATGCTGAGCCGTGCGTCTGAGAGCACGAGAATCGCCTGAGTCCAAGCAATTGTGACGACCACAATCAGCACCGGCAACGCAACCCATCGCACGCTTCGGAGCAAAATCAACAAAACCAACGCCAACAACACCAACGAAACGGTGAACAGGATCTGCCCGTCATCTTCGACGTATCGGAACATATCCAACACTTGCACCGGTTCACCGACCACGAACATCTCACGGTCGAACTCAGTGCCGAACGATTCGGTGACAGCACGAATCCGGGCAATGGTCTCCGCACGGGGGATTGCCGCTTCCGTTTCTGGTTGCAAACGGAGCACCAACGCAGTCGTCTCGTCGTTCCGCCCGATCAACACACCACGCATCAAGTCGTGTAAGATTCCCTGGGGCAGTTCAAAATCTTTCAGCGCATTTTCCACGAACGACTTGAGCAAGCCGGGAACCGTTGAAAGATCAATTTCGATCGTTTGCGGAGCCGACGCGGACGCCAAGTCTTGCGTGCTACTTGTGCTGATTCCGGGAATGTCGTGGAGACGGCTTCGGAATTCGTCCAAGCGATTACGGGCCTGATCAGAAAGATTGCCGAACTCGTCGAGCAATTCGGGCTCGTCAAACGCGATGATCACGAATTCGTCGCCGCCGAACAACGCCTTGCTTTCGCTGTAGTCCCGGAGCACAGGATCGTCGGACGCATACAGCGATTCGATACGGCGATCGAATTCCAAGTTGCGTCCGATCCACCACCCAAGTCCCAGCAAGACAATTGCGATTGGCAACAGGATGCCCCGCCAGCGTACAAGAGTCGCCGCCAATCGCATCCGGAGAGGCTTGCTCGAAGTTTCCTCGTTGGGAGGGGTAGACATCACTGCGAACGCTTTCCATTCTATAAAAGATTTTTTGCAGCGTATTCGACGTGAGCGGAACCGTCTATGCCCACACCGAGCGTATCCGAAACAAACCGGCCAACGACGAACCGAGCAGAGATTATGCTCGGTTTGACGCTGGTCACATTCACGATGATTCTCCGAATTGGAATTATTCTAGGTCTTCGTGGCGACCTGACCGGAGATATTGACGGTTATCTCGGAATTGCTCAGCAAATCGCCGATGGAAATGGATTTGCCAATCCAGACACGGGTCAGCCGACGGCGTTTCGGCCGCCACTTTATCCGGTGTTACTCTCTGGCTGGCTGGCAGTTGGCCCGCTGACCATCGGCGTTGCCATCTTGCACGTTTTGCTTTCAGCGGGAACCGTTTGGCTGACGTTCGCGACGGCTCGTCGACTTGGCTTGTCACTCGTCGGAGCAACCCTCGCAGGTGGTGTGGTCGCATGCGATCCGCTACTCGCACGCTATGCCGCGTTACCCATGACAGAAACACTGGCGACATTTCTAGCAGCGAGCCTGCTCTACCTCAGCTTCGGAACAAGCCGCCTGCAACAGTTTCTACGTGGAACAGCTTTTGGGCTGGCGGTGCTATGTCGGCCAACGTTTTGGGTCTTTGGCGGTTTTGCCGTCATCGCATGGATCATTCGTACCTGGGGAGACCAAGCCAACGAACCTCATATTTCTCTACGAAATCGAATTCCATGGACGACAATTTCCGTCGTCTGCATCCTTGTAACGCCATGGATGCTCCGCAACTGGAGCGTTTTCAGTCGACCAATTTTGATGACGACACATGGCGGCTACACATTGCTGCTGGGAAACAACCCCACGTTCGCGAGAGAAGTGGTCCACCAGCCGTTCGGCACGGTCTGGGAGGGCGAAAGTCTGCTGCGTTGGCAAGCGTCGTTAGAAGACGACATGCAAGCGGTTGGTATTGCGACGAGCGATGAATTGGATCGCGATCGATACCTTCGTGATCGAGCCATCCATTTTATTCGTTCTGAGCCGACGACGTTCTTTCAAGCGTGTTGGTTACGGTTCCGTCGGTTCTGGGGCATTTCCCCGCCGGAGTCGGCTGTTGAGTCGGTCGGTCGACTTTGGACACGTCTTGGGGGGCCACCGGATTCCGTGGACATGATCAAAGGTGGTGTCCGCTGGTCCGTGCGAGTTTTCTATCTCGCGTTATTCGCTGCCGCCGTCTTGGGAACATTTTCCAAAATTCACCGACCAAGTTGGCAACCCGTTTTCTGGTTGATCATCAGTTTGATGCTGGTTCACTTGGTCTATTGGTCCAACGCACGAATGCGAGCACCGACACTGCCGGCAATCGCATTGCTAGCAGCGTCGGTGCTCCGTGAGAATCAGCTATCGAACCGGAAGACATCGCCAACTCACTCGTAAGTTGCCATCATCGGCGAGGTTTACAAGCGGTAGAGTGGAAGCCAATCGTCTTCGTGCCACACCCGCACTTTACCGTCATAGCCGGCGGAGACCAGGAAGTTTGACTCCGGGATGTAGCGGACACAGCGAACACCAATCCGATGGGCAGGGAACGTGTTGACGGTCTCGCCGGTTTCGACATCATGAATCCAAACGTGCGGATTCAAGGCACCGCAAGCGAATGACTTGCCATCGGGAGAGAGCGTCAAAGCCAATACGCTTTGGCGACGGTCTGCTGTAATCTCCCACAACACCTCTTGGTTTTTCAGATCGTAGGACTTCAATTCGCCGCTCACGAATCCGCAGATCAATTGCGAGCTGTCCTTGGAGAAGACACATGCGGAACACGTCACAGATTTGTGATGCTCGAACTCGAATTGCACGTTTCCGGTTTCGAAATCTCGAATGGCAATGTTGCCGTGGAATCCCGTCGCCACAAAGTATTTGCCATCCGGTGATGTCGCCAACGCTTCGATTCGTCGCGTCCCAACGCGGAATTGTCCGTCACATTGCTGCGTTGCCAGATTCCAAATGGTCACATTTCCAATTTCATCACCGATGATCAATCGTTTGCCATCGGGTGAAAATGCGAGTTCGACAACGGCTTCCTGTGATGGAAAATTGACTTCAACATCCGACTGGCCGTCACCACGCACAGTGACCGTTCCGTCGAGATGCCCTAGAGCCAACCGCTCACCGTCCGGGAAGAACTCCACGCAGGTCACACCGTCTTCGGTACTCTCGTCCGCCCGCATCTCGCCAGGTTGAATATTGAGAGACTGCGCCGATCGCCCGGAGCGAACAACCATCACACGTCCCTGTTCAGACGAAACACTCAGTCCATAAATCGGAGCACTGTCGGTGCCGGGCGTTTCTTGCTCACTTGTTGAAGTCGAGGCCGTTGGCACCGCGAAATCTTCTTGGGAAAAGACGAGGGTCGCGATTGCGGCACATCCGGTCGTTGCCAGCAAGCACAGTTCACCCAGCCAACCCAACGCGATGCGACCACGCCGTGAGAGCCGAGCAGATTGCGATTTTTCGGTCCGAAAACGATCTCGCGTTTTCATTGTCGTGACTTCCTTCGCGTACTTTTTCTGTAGGAATTGTTTGCAACTAGCAAGGTGGGACAGTCGGCAGTTCCGAAGTAGATTGGCTCTACTTTGAAAGACACCCGATCGTCGTTTTTCCCGTGTAGAAAATGTGTGTTTGTGCCGAATTCTCTAAGATTTGTTCGAGACAAATTTTTTCAAACAACATATTCCTTCGTCATCCAACAACTTGCAGCAGGTGCAAGCCGACTGACGAATTCGGGAGAAAAGAAACTGAGCGCGAACCAAGAAAAAAGCGGTAGTTGGATTCCAATCACCAAATCAAAATCTCAGTTCAGTTGGTAGGAAACATGGCGGGAGTCGCCTCCGCGACGTTGATACTCCGTATGGTCACTTCCTATTGCAGATCACGTGCCATTCGCAATTTGCAGTGCTCGCCATCTTCCGATCAACGTGCGTAAGTGCAGTCTGAGGAAAGCATTAGAGAAGAGAGCGGCAAGGGGAATCCCTGAAGTGGTCGCAGCCGTGTGCCCTGTTTGTTTGCAGGGCGCGTCGAAATGAGATGCAGCCAGTAGGTGTTTTCCCTCACACAATCTTCACAAAGATCAATGAGCAGTCGAAACCAGCTTACGGATTGCGTCCCAAACGGCTTGCGTTTGGTCTTTCGCCAATTCGCCGGAACGAAAGGCAAACGTCTTCACAACCTTTTGCTGTTCATATAGCACGACTGTGATTGCGGCATCCGGATGAAGATTTTGATTGGCGGGTCCAGCGATGGCTTGGCTTGCGATTGTCATCGGGACGACGACTTGGTGGTTGAACGCGAACGTTTGCACGTCGGAGATTGCTTGACGAGGGGTGTCGCTCACGAGCACACAGAAACTCCGCAATCCATCGGCTCGATGAGCATCGACGATTCGATCGACACCCTGCAGCAGCGGTTTCAATTCCGGTTCGATTTGCCGCAGGAGAATCATCGCCACCGGACGACTGCCGTTGCGGCATACGTAGCAAGTCGACCGATTTTGCAGCGGCCCAGTGACAGCTCTTACGTAGAACGAGGGAACTTTCTCGCCGACTGTGCGTCCCGAACGAAGGGCTTCGGCCGCCGCGTTCGAAGTGGAACTCAGCAAACCAATGACGACGAAACCAAGAAAATGACGGAGGCAGGTTTTTCGTCGCATGGTGTTTTGGCCGAATCGTTGGTTCGTCAACATTGCTCGCGCGAGCCTGGATGGAATGGCATTCCCATCAAGAGGACGGGATATGTTTAGCCATTCTTTCGATTCCGAAGAGGACGTGCAACGACAAATTTCCGCGGACAGGCGACCGAGCCCGCCTTGTCGTTTATAATACCTCGATTTCATGCCTACGCACGGTTGCCCCGTCGGACCTGCCTTTTGAGTGAAAATCGACTTGTTGCATGCACACTTTGAAACGGTTCGTTGAATCTTACCTCGGACTCCCTCCGAACGATCCTGGTCAGGGAACGGCTTGGAACTTCTTGTGGAATTCGCCGTGGCCATCTTGGATGCCATCGTGGGCAGTCATGCTGCTGATCGTGTTGGTGATCGGCTTCATCGTGGGCATCTACCGCCGCGACGCCGCGAATGTTCCGATGCGTGTTCGCTGGGGCATGATCGCACTACGGTTCGGTGTGGTTTTAATGGCCGTCTTCTTTCTCTGCGAACTGCGACTGGCGGTCGATCGGACTGGTCTTCCGACTGTTGTTTTATTGATCGACGATTCCCTCAGCATGGGGTTTGAAGACGAATACACTGACCCAGCGATTCAACAAGCCGCCAGGCAGTTAAAAGCATCCAGCGAGTTGACGGAAACGACGCGATTGAATCTCGCCAAAGCATTGTTGACCAGCGACGACGGCGAACTGTTAAAGGACCTGCTCGCTCGACACAAAGTCCGTGTGTATCGCTTCAGTGATGACGCCATCGTGTTGGGTGAAGGTGGCGAATTGCTGAATGCCGACGATGTCGATCGACTCCTCCCAATCCTGCAAGGGTTGCAACCGGATGGTGAATCGACTCGCCCCGGTCCGGCTGTTCGGAAGGTTCTGGATGACCTTCGTGGCACACCACCGTCGGCGATTGTTCTGTTCAGCGATGGAATTACTACGACAAGCCAAGCGGATTCGCTTGCAAATATCACGGATGTCGTACGGAATCGTTTGGTCCCGGTTTTCACCGTTGGCCTGGGAACGGAAGAGCCTGCGCGGGATTTGCAGGTCTACGGTTTGTTGTCGGATGACATCGCATTCGTGGACGACCCCGTCACGTTTTCGGTCAAACTGAAGGCGTATGGCCTGGAAGGGGAATCTATTCAGGTCGTCCTGAAACGCAGCGACACCGGTGAAGAAGTGGATCGAACAACGGTGACGGCCGGTGAAGATGGCGTCAGCGAGAAAGTGGAATTTTTGTGGACTCCGACTCAAGAAGGGGAATTTGAATTTGTCGCGGAAACGGCCGTGCTGGACGACGAAACCAATACGAACAACAATCGTTCGCAACCGCAGATTGTCAGCGTGCGGCAAGAACCGATTCGGGTGCTCCTAGCGGATTCGGTTCCAAGATACGAATTCCGATATTTGAAGGCTTTGCTTGAACGGGAAGCATACCGTGAGGAAGGGCGACAGACGCTCGAAGTTTCCACGGTGTTGCAGCAGGCTGATCTCGACTTCACGGCCGAAGACCGAACCGCTTTGGACCACTTTCCCGTCCAGCGAGAGGAACTGTTTCGATATGACGTCATTCTGTTTGGCGATATCGATCCGTCTTCGCTTAGTCCGATCGTGCTCAAGAACCTTCAAGATTACGTTCGCGATGCCGGTGGAGGACTCGTGTTAATGGCCGGTCCGCGACACAATCCGCTCGCGTTTCAAGGGACGCCGTTGGAAACTTTGCTTCCGGTCGAATTGGAAAACGCTTCGCTTCCCCAGGAAGGCATTCCGATCGTGAATGGCTTTCATCCGGAACTGACCATTGAAGGCCGCACGTCCAACGCGGTTTTCCGATTCGAAGATACCGAAACGGAGAGTCTTGCCGTCTGGTCGAAGTTGCCCGACTGGTACTGGTACGTCCGCACGCCATTGCTGAAACCGGGAGCCGTAGTGTTCGTCAATCATCCGTTTCAGAACGGCGAAGACGGATTGCTGCCGTTGATTACGGTGCAGCAATATGGTGCGGGCAAAGTCATGTTTCATGCGACCGATGAAATCTGGCGATGGCGGTTCCGTCGTGGCGATTTGTACTACGGCCGATATTGGTTACAGGCGATTCGTTACCTCACCCGGTCGAAATTGGTTGGACAGGATCGCGGCGCGAGGCTCACCGCAGATCGTGAACAGTACCAACGTGGCGAGACGGTCACGCTGCGTTTGCGGTTCCTCGACGAACGTCTGACACCGACAGCATCCGACGGGGTCAGCGTGATGGTCGAACGTCGTGGCGACGTTCAACGCACGATTCAACTCAATCGCGTTCCGCAAGCGGCCAACGTTTTCGAAGGGCAGATCAGCGATGTCGGCGAGGGCTCTTACCATGTGTGGGTCTCCCGACCGACGTTTACGGAATCTCCGCCATCCGACGATTTTGTGGTGGAATCGCAAAGTCGAGAACTCATTCAACGGAACTTGGATCGTGATGATCTCGTCCAAATTTCCAAAGCGAGCGGCGGACGGTTCTTGTCGCTCGCCGAGGCTCGTCGTTTGAGTCGAATCATTCCACCGGGACAACCGGTGCCGCTCGAAAGCCAAGAACCGATTTTGTTATGGAACCGCTGGGAGTTTCTCCTGTTGTTCACCCTGCTGCTCGCTGGGGAATGGATCTGGCGGAAGCGTTGGCGATTGGTATGATGAAGAGTCACCCAATTCGCCTCCAAAAACCGGATCCGCATATTGGCTTTTCAAGCCATCAGAAATGAAGACCCTGAAAACGCAGCCCACCGAGTACGACGACTCGATCAGTCCCCGAGATAAACCATGACCAACCAGGATCTCAGGCAACAGTTGTTGCAACTCCGCAAACGCGTCCGTCAACTGTTGGCGTTGTACGGTGTGAGTTGGCTTGTCGCGGTTGTGTTCGGCGGGTTATTCCTAGCGGGATTTTTGGACTGGCTCATTCGGATTGACGATCCGGGTATCCGATTGATCTTCGGATGTTCGATCTTGATCGGCTCCGCATGGATCGCGTGGCGATTGCTGATCACACCACTTCGACGAACACTCAGTGATATCGACATCGCCCTCCGGATCGAGAAACGCTACCCCGGTTTTCGGGATAGTTTCGCCAGCACCGTTCAGTTCTTGGACGGCGAATGCGATGCCCGGATCGGTTCACCCGATCTGCAACGGCAGGTCGTTCAGCAAACGCTCCGTCACGTGCGACAACTGCGTGTGGAGGAACTCGTGGAAACACGGCCGATTCGTCGAGCGGTGATGGTCGCGATCGGGGTGTGTCTTGTTGTGGCGGTTGTCGCCGGATTCAACCAGGCCAACGCATCGACGGCATTACAACGGTTGCTCTTCCCATTTGCGGAACGTCCATGGCCCAAGAAAACACGTCTAGTCATTCTGGACCAGCAGTTCCAGCCGATTGGCACACAGATCGAACCTCTCCGCATCGCCCGCGGTGATCGACTCGATCTCTATATCGAGAACGAGCGAGGTGATCTTCCGGACGATGTTAAACTTCTCATTCGGACGGATGCCCCAACAACAAGTTCTCCAAAAACGACAGATGGCACCGATCCAGAAACCACTGCCGGCGTGCGTACCGAGACCGTTCGGAAGGTCACTCGCCAGGACGATCGTGGCGACGCGAGACCCGTCGGTGTGAGCCAATTGCGTCCGCTCGAAGAACAATTGTGGTTTCGGGCGGTCGGTGGAGATGATGACGAGATGCCTTGGCACAAAGTCGAAGTTGTGCCTCCACCGCAGATCGACTCGCTTCAGGTCACGCTGACCCCACCTGAGTATCTTGGGAAACCGCCCGCCGAACTTCCGCCCGGCACGGGGCACGTGGAAGGTTTTCTGGGCACACGCGTTGACATTACCCTGCATGTCAACAAACCGTTGCGAACGGCCCGTTTGCGAGTGAAGGAAGCCCCCGCCATTGCGATCCCGATCAATGCGGACGACAAACGCACATTGCAAACGTCATTCGTCATCGAAGAGGCTGGCGTCTACTCCTACTGGTTTGAACTGCAAGATTACCAAGGTTTCGAGGATGCCGACGCTCCGCGATACGAAGTTCGCGGCATCGCCGACAACACCCCTGACGTTTGGATCGCGCTGCCCGAGACAGACCGCCAAGTCACCCCCACCGCCGTGGTGCCATTCCGCCTTGGAGCCAAAGACGATCTCGGTTTAGCCGGATTGCGTTTGGTCTATCAAATCGCGGATGCGGAATCGAAGTCCGAACCGGTTTCGATCAGTCTGCCCTTCGAGGGCGAAGATCGGATGCAACAGGTCGCGAATTACGAGTTGGACTTAAGTCAATTCGCCCTCCAACCAGGCCAACAAGTCGTGACCTGGGCGGAAGCTGAAGACGCATTTCGCATTGACGAACAGCGACACATCGGGCGGTCGCTCACGCGGACCTTGTCGATTGTCACACCAGAGCAGAAAACACGGGAGTTCGAGGATCGACAGTCCGGCTTGGTTGATGAGTTGGCAGATGTCGAGGAATCACAACGCCAGGCACGGGAAACGATTCAGCAACTCCAAATCCAATTGGAGAATGCCGGCGAACTTCGACCGGAAGACATTGATCAACTCAAACGCGTTGAAATGGAACAAAAGCAGATCGGCAGTCGGTTGACACATCCGCTGGATGGGATCGACGCTCGGGCCGAAAACATCCAAGACGAAATGCAGGCCAATGCCATTCAGTCCGAACCGATGCAGCAACGGCTCAAACGGATTCGAGAGGAATTGCGTGTCATCCAGGAGGATCATCTTCCCGAAATCGAACGGGCATTGATCGACACGCGAAAGCAAGCCGAATCCGAGACCAACGCTTCCACAAAACCATCCGAGGACGAGCAACGGAATCGTCAGAAAGAGCAATTGGAGGAAACCGCCGGTGAGCAGGACGCGATATTGAAGTCGTTGGGGACTTTGCTCGATGAACTCTCGGAGTGGCGGCGACAGCGTGACTTGTCGACGGATATCGAGAACCTCCGTGACGAGCAAGATTCTCTCAACAACGAACGAGCCGAGATTGGCCAACGAACGCTTGGCAAGAACCGCTCGAAACTCTCGCCGCAAGATCGGGCGGATTTGGCGAAGCTGGCGGATCGTCAACGTGATCAGGCCGAGCGTATTGAAAAACTTCAGTCCGATCTCAAGAAATCAGCCGAGACACTAAAAGAAAGTCGCCCGGACATCGCCGAACGATTGGACGATGCCCAACGGCATCTGAGTGAGTCGGCCACCGCAGGCATGCTGAGGGAAGCTGCCCAATCGCTAGCCGAAAACGAAATCGGTTCCGCCGCCGAGCAACAGTCGCAGGCCACGGAGCAACTCAAGGAACTCGACGACATTCTGCAGAACCGGGGTGCCGCGAACACCGAGGAACTTGTCAACGAATTAGAGACCCTGCGGAAGCGGTTGGAGGAACTGAAACACGATCAAACCGAGATGCTTCGCAAGATGCAGGATGCCGAGTCGATCGACGATCCGAAGGAGCAGAAACAAGAACTCGAGCGGCTCCGCAAGGAGCAAGAAGAACTCCAACAACGAGCGGCGGAATTAGCTCGTGAACTTCGCCGGATGCAAGCCGGTCGTCCTGGTTCGTCGGCACGTCGGGCAGCCAGTCGTATGGAAGAAGCCGTTCAACGCTTGACCAAGGAGGACCCGAACGCAGTTGAGGAAATGCAGGAAGCCCTCGAAGACTTGGAGCGAGCCGAGCAGGAACTTGCGGAGGAACAACAAGCCGCTGAGGAACAACTCGCGCGGGAGCTGCTGGAAAAAATTGCCGACGAAATTACGGCCTTCGTCGAGCGTCAACAAGCGGTCATTGATGAAACCAATCGGTTAGAAGCCGAACGTCGCGATCGCGGTCGACTGACACGCGGGCAACTCGTCTCACTACGGAATCTTGCAGAACTACAAATCACGCTCGCCGACGAAACTTCCGAATTGGCGAAGAAGATTGAAGCGGCCGCCGTGTTCGCACTCGCCATTCGGGGGGCCGAGCACAACATGCGACAGGCTGCCGAACGATTGCAAAAGCGGATGACGGACCGTTCCACGATCGATGCCGAGGAAGCCGCTCGGGATCGGTTCCTCGATTTGGTAGCGGCTCTGGAGAAAAACAAAAAGGAACCCGACGCGGAACAGGAAACGGACGGAGAACAAGCGGACCAACAACAGGACAAGCCTCAGTCGGGCGGACCGCAAACCGACGGCATTCCGCAACTCGCCCAACTCAAAATGCTCAAGTCGCTGCAAGAAGACATCTTGCGACGCACTGCCAAACTGGACCGCAAACGTGCGGATGGGGAACTCAACGAGGACCAGCAAGCGGAATTGGCCGAACTGACCGAGCAACAAAGCACGCTTGCCGACATTACACGCAACTTGACCAAACAAGTTATGGATTCGTTCGGCGGTGATCCCATTGGTTCCGAGCCTGATCCAAGCGAGCCGGACGAACCGCAAACGAAACCTGCCAAGGCGAAGAAGCCGGAATCGAAGTCTAAGGATGATGAACTCAAGGATTTGGGAATCGACCTGGACTTGGAACTGGACGACCTCACCCCGGAGAAACCGGAGTAAACTTCATGCGACGACAACTACTCAAGTGGACGCTTTCGGCGTTCTGTTTGGCACCGATTCCGGTTATGGCCGACGATAGTGAACTGGCGAAACCACCAGCGAAGGCCACGCCGCCAAGACTGCTGAAGCAAAAGCCGCTCGACGAGAAATTACTCGATCCAGAACAGCTTGAAGAAACCACCGACGAGGAGAAACCGGCTCCGACGTTGGAAAATCCCATTGAAACCGCTGTGGCGGGGATGCGATCGGCTAGCAAGCGACTTCAAGAGTCGCAAACCGATGAAGAAACACGTCAGATTCAAGAGAAAGTCATTAGCGATTTGCAAAAGCTGATCGATCTGGCGGAGCAATCGCAGAATCAAAAACCAAAGTCGCCGCCGCCTTCGCAACCACCACCGCAGGATCAGGATCAATCCAACGACAAGAAATCCGATCAGTCACCGCAACAAAACGAAGCGAATCAGCAGCCTCAACCGCAATCCGGAGAATCGGAGACGTCGCAACGACCACAAGCCAACGATCGGTCGAAGGAGTCCTCCGAAGACGCCAACCAAACAGCTGCCGGTGGTGGTGCGTCGCCTCCGGATCGTCAACATTTGATGCGGGATGTATGGGGACACCTGCCGCCCGCTGTTCGGAAGAAATTGCTGAATATGACTGGCGACAAGTATCTGCCGAAGTACGAAGATCTTCGGAAAAGCTACTTCGAATCACTTGCGGAGCAGGGACGGGACGCTGGTGAATAACGATAGGGGATGAGAATTCATAACGTTGCTCTGACACAGAGGTGACGAGATCACTACAATTCCGTGAACTTTTTCGGACCATCTGACGGAGCCACGAATGTTTCCCATCCGCGACGATATCCCCTCCCGCGAAACCCCATATGTCAACTATGCCTTGATCGCCGCCTGCGTTGTGGCATTTCTGATGCAAATTTCGCGTCCGGACGGTGAACCGACCCTCGTCGAAGAATACGGGATGATTCCCGCCCGTGTGTTGCATCCCAATCAAGCCGTCGAAATCCCCGACGTGCAAACTCCAAAAGACGGTCGTGGTCAGCAGGGAAAGCCGGAAATCATTATGCGGGAGGCAGCACCGTCCGCCGTTCCCGCTTGGATGACACTACTGACCTGCATCTTTCTGCATGGCGGTTGGATGCACTTGCTCGGCAACATCTGGTTTCTCTATATCTTCGGCGATAACGTCGAAGACTGTTACGGGCATTTGGGTTACCTTGTGTTTTATCTTGCTTGCGGTGTGGCTGCGAGTGGTACGCACTTACTGCTCAATGCAAATTCGGCGATTCCCACCATCGGGGCGAGTGGTGCGATTGCTGGTGTGATGGGGGCCTACTTCCTGTTGTATCCGCACTCGCGAGTACTTGCGGTGCTGCCGCTGTTCGTGATCTTCTACACCTTGACCGTCCCCGCCCCGGTGTTCTTGGGAATCTGGTTCCTGATCCAGTTGGTGCAAAGCGTGGGCAGCATCAACAATGTGGAAGCGGCAGGAGTCGCCTTCTGGGCTCATGTGGGCGGATTCGTCGCGGGTTTGGCGGCTACTTACGGTTTGAAAGCATCGTCCATGTTGCGGCAATGCGTGAGCGAACGGCTTCCGGAATCGACTGGTCGCGTCAGTTTTCCAACCAGCCGAGGACGCCGTTCATCAGGTCAAGCCGATCCATTTGCGGATGACGATTTCTTCTCGAATCGACGGTAGATCGAGACGTTGATCGGTGCGGTCAGCGTCCGAAGATCCAACGACCGAGACGAGTCGAGAGCAACGCGGGAACGAGGATCAAATCCGAGAGGACCGCGACGATCAGCAGGCAAAAGATCGTGATCGCAAACCGACTTTGAGTTGCCAATGGACTCGGCAGAAACACCAGTAGGCCTAAACCGCAAACGAGCGTGGTGGTCAGCATAGCGGGGGCACATTCTTGGAAGGTGTGCTTGAGGGCATCGTTGGGGCATTCCGATTCGTGGTCACGATATCGCAATAAAAAGTGAGCGGTATCGTCGACCGCGATTCCCAACGCCACGCTCCCCGTCACAATCGTCGCGAAATCGAAATCGAATCCCAACGCGGCCGTTCCCCCGAATACGACAACACTGGGTAGCACGTTCGGAATCATCGAAGCCATCCCGGCAAAAACGCTTCGCAGCACAAGTGCCATCACGACCGCGATAATCAAGAACGCCAACGCGTAACTCTGAAACAAATCGCGAATTACACTCTTCTGAGATCGTAGGTACAGCGGTGCAGCTCCCGTGTATTCCACTTTGACATCCGTTGCTTCGGCGGACTGCAACTCTTCATCGACGACCGCACGGACTGCGCTTTCAAAATCGACCAAATTGATCCGTTCGATTTCATTGGCCCGGATCGTAATTCGCCACCATTCCCGATCATCGAACTCGACAAGATAGGCACCGTCCAGCATTTCCTCGCGAGAGTCGCGGAGTTGCTTTCGAGCCACTACTCGCGCGAGGAAGCCCACGCGGCCTTGTAGTCGATCGGGCAGGGGAACCAACGTGGTTGCGGAGAACGTCGTCGAGACATCGGAGAGTCCTTTGAGCTGTCGTTCGATCGACTGCACTTGTCGGAATCGCTGATCGAAATCGCTTGATTGCGTATCGGGAAAACCCAGCACCACCTCGACGGCACCGAACGGTCCGATTTCGCTTTCGATGAAGTACAAGTCGCGAAGGTAGTCGCTGTCACTGCGAAAGTGATCTTCGACCGCCACCGATGCCCGGATGTTACCAAGTTGCATTCCGAGCAGAATGGCGATGGTGAAAATGGCAAGAACGACGCCGACCGATTTCGTTGTTGCCAAACGAAAGCCACGCCACAACGAGCGTTGGAGAAATTGCGGCGGATGCAGCCCGCCACGCGAGCCGATCACGCAATACGCTAACGGTCCGGGAGCGAGTAATAGAATCAGCACGAGCATCAGGAGCGTGCCCGCTGCGGAGTATATCCCGAACTGTCGAATGGCGGGAAATTGGCTGGAGATGAGCGATCCCATGCCAATCGCTGTCGAAACCGATGAAACCACCGATGGTTTCCAGGCCAACGCGAATCCACGTCGCGCCACTATCTCTGGAGTCGCGTGCTCTGTCGGTAGTGTTTCGGAAGCCGACCTCAAGTAACTGATCAGGTGAATGCAAGTTGAGACCGCCAGAACGTAAATCAACGAGGGAACCGCCGTGAGCAATCCGTCAAGCTTCGTTCCAAACAACGGAATCAAGGCAACGGCAGCACCGGTCGCGACACCAGATAGGAACAACGTCACCAGGACGGCCAGAAAATTCCGCAAACAAAACCACGCGACGATAATCGAAACCAGACACGCCGGCGGGGTGAATAGTAGAATGGCTCGTTTGATAGCGGCTTCGGCAACGTATCCCGAATAGGGGTAGCCGGCCATCCGCAATTCTTTTCGGCTAAGCCCCGGCGTCGCGGCGGCCGCACGGAAAATCTCTTGGATGGCTTCGGTCCGATGCCGTTGTCCGGACGGCGTGAGTCGGATCGTCAGACAGGTTGTCTTCCCGTTGGCTCCGATCAACGTTCCCGCGAGACGTTCAATCACATCGCCCCGCGTGAGTTGGCTATTTTCACTCGTGAGACGCTCGACAATTTCCGGACCGGTCAGCACTTCCGCAATGAGTCTGGAATGCTGCAGAGATTCAATTTGGCCGGCGAACAACTGAATTCTTGGATCGTTTAAGTCGCAATCGGGCCAAGAGACCACAACGACATCGTCGGAACCAAAGTGTTCCAAGAACCATTCGTACGTGACCAACCCTGGAGAATTATCCGGAAGCCATTGGTAGACGTCGTCGATGTTCGTTTCAATCTTTAGTGCCAGCACGATGATGCTGGGCACCAAGGCAGTCAACAGAAGGACTCGCCACCAAATTGTGGTGTGGATGCGTTGCATGACGCGGGAATCAAGGAAAATCGGCGTCGCGACACGCATTCCTTGAGGCAATCAACACCGACCGATTGCGGGGCGGAAAACGATTCCAACGGGAAACCGCTCACCATGCGAAATCACGAATTACCGAGGGGGAAGGACACGGTCGCGTAGCATAGCGATTTCAAATTCCCGATGCGAGAGTGGGGAATCCACCGATGACCGACGGTTTGTTCGCGGCGATTCCAGAGTGTCTTCCACGCGACGAACCAACGCGCCCAATGCGGAGAGTTTTTCTTCCAGTCGTTCGTAACCACGATCCAGATGAAAGATTTGATGGACCGTCGTCGTCCCTTCAGCGGCCAACGCCGCCAACACGAGTGCGGCACTGGCTCGCAAGTCTCCGGCGGTCACGTCTGTTCCGCAAAGGCGTTCCACTCCTTGAACCATCACGGACGAACCATCGCGACGCAGATTGGCACCAAGCCGCACCAACTCCGGGCCGTGCAGGAAACGCTCGGGGAACACGCGGTCCGTCACCAAACTCGCCCCATCAGCCAAAGCGAGCAATGCCATCAGTTGAGCTTGCACATCCGTGGGAATTCCCGGATAGGGCATCGCCACAACTTCGGCGGGGGTTGGTCGACGATTGGCGATGACTCGGACCGATCCGCTTTGTTCTGCGACATCAATTCCGTCCGAAGTTCGATTGTCGGCCAATGGCTCGATTGTAACCCCGATCTCCCGAAGTTTTTCGATGACAGTCGTCATCTGAGCCAACGGAACGTTGTCGAGTTCGATTTCCCCCCGTGTCATTGCCGCTGCCATCATGAGTGTCGCAGCTTCGATTCGGTCCGGTGTAATCACCTGTGTGGCCCCGTTGAGACGGCGTACCCCTTCAATTCGAAGTTGCGATGTTCCCAACCCCTCGATACACGCCCCCATGCGGTTTAGGAACCGCCCGAGTTCGACGACTTCCGGTTCACACGCGGCGGATTCGATGGTTGTCACGCCTCGTGCCAAAGTCGCAGCGGACATCACATTACAGGTTCCCGTGACAGTCGTGCCAAACGGACCGCCGAGGAAGACTTTGCTGCCAATGAGTTGCTTCGCTCGGGCTTTCACGTAGCCGCGTTCGACTTGGATTTCCGCACCCAATGCGCGTAAACCTTTGAGGTGCAAGTCGATCGGGCGATCACCGATGGCACACCCACCCGGTAATGCCACACAAGCCTGGCCACGTTTCGCCAGTAAAGGCCCCAAGACGCAAACGCTCGCCCGCATCTGACGAACTAAATCGTAATCGGCGAGGCACCCAGCTTCGTCGTGGACAGCCAACTTGAGCGTCCGACTTTTGGTCTCGGAATTTTCATGTCGCCAATGAACTTGAAGTCCGAGTAATCGCAACAGTCGCGACATCGTCCGGACATCGAGCAAATCCGGCACGTGATGCAATTGACAGGGCGATTCCGCCATGATGGCCGCCGCCATGATGGGTAGACTCGCGTTTTTTGAACCACTGACGCTCACCCGTCCGACCAACGGACGTCCGCCCTCAATCACGAACATGTCCATCCGTGGACTCCCTAATGCCACCCACGCCGCCGAGGAATTTCTCGAATGATATCAGAAAGCGGAACAACAGGGCAGGTCACAATTGCGGACGGGAGTTCTGCAATTCGAGCACCATCGATTCGTCCGGCTTTTTGGTGTATCGCTGCAACGCGTAGGCCCGAAGCCAATCGGCGAATGCGTGGGCGTGGTGTTTCTTGAACTCATCGGAATCCGCACTGGGTTCTCGTTCGACGGGACGAGCCAAACGCAACGCAAACTGATGGAGCGTTTCCGACGCGGACCGTTTCCAGCCTAACGGTTGGAGATCTCGTTCGACCCCCTGAAGCAAATTTTCCAAAGCCAATTCCCACTGGTCTTGCGAACGAGCGTGTGCTCTTTTCCATCGCAACCGCCAGGGCAAGCGTTTGTAGAGCCAATAGACTAGACCGATGAAAATCAAAGCCGTGAAAACGGATGTCACCGATCCCCACAGGGTTCTCCACACGAGACTCCAATTTCGATCTCCAATGTGGACTTGAAGACGCACGATGGCTGCTTTCAATTCTTCCCACCATTGCCGCCAACCGGATACCGCCACGGACTGGGGAACACCGCCGGCAGGTGTGGCTTCGACGATCACCCAACCGCGTTCCGGATCAAAGGCTTCACACCAAGCGTGTGCATCGCGATTCCGCGCGACCCAGTAATTGCCAATCTCATTTCGTTCGCTGACGACAAACCCCGTCACGTATCGAGCCGGCACGCCCGCACGCCGCAACAAAACGACCGCGGCAGTGGCAAAATATTCGCAATGGGCGGGTGGTTTTTGGTCAAGGAAGAATTGCAGCGGATCGGGGTCATGCCAGTGCTCTTCCGGGATATCAATTCCCAATTGATATTCGTAGTTCCGATGAAAATACCGTTCGACCGCTGCCATTTTCTCGGCGGTTGTTTCACAACCATCAAAGACAACGTCTGCAACTTTCCCAAGCCAATCACCTTGATACGGTGCCCGTGACACCATCATCTCAGGGTCGTTGAAGCGACTATCGAAACCATGATGTGGCCATGGATGATCCGGAGGCAAACTTCGGGGGTCTTGCCAGCGGTCGAAACGCGGTCTATGGCCCTCGGGTTCCTCAGCGATCGCCGGACGTGCCGGTTGGTCCGGTTGGTAATACCGAGACAAACCGGTATAAAGCGTCGTCTCTTCCTCGGTCATGGCCACGAGCTGCTTCGCCGGGTGGTCGTCTCCGGTAAGTTCCCAAGCAACATATGGCGTTCCCGGTGGCAATTCTCCCAAGTCGAATAATCCGGCTCTACGGTAACGAAGTTCGTCCGTCTGTGCTTGGAGATGCGTGGTACCAATCGTGGAAAACGAGAATCCTTTTAGCGATTCGTCTCGCCAGCACTCTAAACTTCGCCAATCGCCCTTGGTTGGCAAATCGTACTTTGGGTACCGGAACAGAGAGCCCTTGTCAGCGATCGGCTCCAGTCCCGACGGGGGCGAGTATTGGGGATACAATGGGTATCGCAGTGAGGACGGAGATCTCCATTCCCCCAAGATATAGTCCACATAAACTTGGCCACGGAGATATCCCGGTTCCCGCTCGGCGAACACCCGCAACGCGACCGTTTCGTCTTCGATGGTTTTCCGAATTTGCACCGCATTGAGATTGGCTCGCTCGCTGAAACCAACGGTGCTGCTGCCGAAGTCTTTTTGAATCCAATGAGAGAGCCAATTCTCGACTTGCCTCACGAGCCATTCGTCGATGGGTCGGTGATATCGAACAACAGAGCGTGCAATCGCCCCCGTCGAAAACACGAGACCTAGAAATACCAAAATCAGGGTGATTACTCTCAGCCGCAATGCCCGGCGATTTGTCGCATCGGACGGAGCCCGAAACTCCACAGCACCGCGTTGACGCCAAGCCATCTGAAACATGGCCCACCCCAACGCATAAGCGACGGCGAGAACACCGACGATGATGCCCTGGTCTGGTCCCATCTCAACATCGCTCGCACAGACCAACGCTCCCGCCCCCAATGCGGGCAAGGACAACGGCAACTGATCTTTCGGGTAGCGGATCAGAAATTGGGCCGCCTGAATAAACACCAAGCAACGGGCCATCTCATGCATGAGATCCGTGCGGATGAAATACTGATCTGCGGAAAACTCGACGGGCGACAGACGGTATTTCAGCAGGAAGAACGCAACGCAAACTGCCGTCCAGATGAATTGCCGTTCCGGACGCAGCGAAATCCGAAAACGTGTGAACGTCCCGAATCCGGCGATGGCCATCACGATGATTGCGAACAGGACTCCGCCCGAAACGAATCCGATTAACCCACACTGTAATGTGACGAGGACCAAGGCCCAAAGTCGTTCGTTTCGCATTGTTTTTCCTCAATGATGACGCCACTTATTGTGCGCCATCACAAGGCAAACTCGCAAGGACGGGTCACTGGACCTCTTCGTATTCGGGCTCGTCGCCGTTCTTCACTCGTTCCCATGCGTCATGGAACAGTTGATGCACGGGCTTCGTTGGCAAGATCCGCGACAACGGCATGACGAGGCCGCCCTCGGAATCGCGTTCGATGCCGAATAACGGCAGTTTCCAAGTCTCAATCGGTAAGTGAGGCAACTTGAGAGCTTCCCAACCGCCGGGCAAGAAGAAACTCCGCCCCGCTCGCGATCGCTTGGCTTCCAACACCAACTCTTTTGCTTTCAACTCTTTGACGGCCTTGTTGAGTTCAGCCGTCTTCCAATCGTTCCAAAGTTTGAGGTTCGCCGTGGTCGGGTCTGGCAACGACAGCACTTGCAGATAGAGTGCCGCTGCCGATTCATCAATTTTGTAGTGCTCGGCGACTTCGGAGACGAGTTTCGGAGCGGACTCCATCGGGTTGGTTTCATACCCGCCATCGGCCACGGGCGTTTTCTTGATTCGCTGACAAATCTTGCTGTACCCGTCGGAGTTCACTAGCTGCAAGTGGGCAACATGTTGGTTCTGGTACGAGCTGTGGGGAGACATCACAACCTCACGCAGACTTTCCAACCGTTTCCAATCTTTCGCCTTCTTGAGTTTCGACGGACGAATGGCATACACGAGATGATGCTCCTTCATCAAGCCGATGATCAGGCCGTCATCGACTTTCGAGACCCCTTTGCTGGTCTTGGGTTTCCCAAGGAGCTGCTCAAGTCGTTGTTTGCCTTGTTCGAGTTCTTTTTCGCTGTAGAGATAAAGATGTCCCAACGGCAGAAGCAAATTCGCATTGGCCAAGCACTTGAGCGTCGCGGCGTGCAAGTCGACCAAACTATTTCTTGCCGCATCTCCGACCGGAAGATGATAATTCAGAAACGGAATCGTTATCGTCACGGCCGCGAGTACGGACTCATCGAAGGTGTGCTCCTCGGTATCCGCGTGCAACTCGGGGTAGTAGTCGTCTTCGTCCTGACGGATTTCCCACTTCGCGTTCGCATCGAAGTAATTATGCGTTTGAGGCGACGCCAATGCAGAGAGCAATTCGCCATCCGGCCGGTAGTAACCAAAGGACTGACAAAGTTTTTCCGAAAGTTTTGCGGGAATCTCCAAGCGTTTGGGAACGACTTTCGCCCATTCGGCTACAAGGCGATTGAGTGCCGGAGTATCTTCGGTGTTCCAAAGCTCCGCCGGGTCGCCGTCCAAAAGTAAGTCCTGAAGCCGAGTCAGCGTATGATCTGGTAGCGACTTCAACGCCGTCTTCGCGGCCGCCGCTTCGGCGACTTTCAACTTGAGGTGCTCTCGGAGCGGCTTCGGCATGAAATTCTTGTCGTACCAACCGAAGTTCGGGCATCCGAACCACAATAGTCCAACCTCCGCAGCCGACACACCGAGGGACTCTGCCTTTTCGACGAAAATGTCACGGTCGAGCAGCGGTTTCTCCTGCGTTTCTATGGACTCCAGAAACACCTTCCACTGCTCCGAGGACCACATCAGTTCGTAGTTGGTTTCGGATTCGATCTGAAATTTCGGCAGCACTTGGAACTTTCCGTCGGGAGCGTATTCCACGATGGTCCATTGATCATGCCACCCGCAATTCATCAGATAAAAGTTCTTTTTGTGATCATGAAAGTACCACGCATCATCGTATTCGTCTTTGCGAACTGGGAACGGTGCCGCTCCGTCGAATTCTCCTTCGATCTTCCGAATTTTTCCGGGCAACTCGATGAACGGCAAATCGCTCCAGATGGCCAGGAGTTTCTGCCAAGCATCCTCGTTTTTGTCATCGGTCCAATACTTCGACCAAGCTTTGCGTTCCAACCCATCGAGTAGATCGAACCACTCAAACGGAATTTCCGCGGCCGGTGTGCGAGATTTTCGAGGTTCTCCCTGGAAGAATGCCGCCGTTTCGTACAAGTGCGGAAGTAACGGTTCCTGTTCCCCCCATCCCGCTTGCATGCCGAGTTGCCGTATGCCTTCGACGACATTCGCTTCCGCAACGGGATCGGATTCTACGGGTGATTCTCCCTCGGGATCACGGGTTTCAAGGAGCGTTTGCAAGCGATTCGTCAATCGACCAGCCAACAAGCACACCCCGGCCACACCATTGATGAAACGACTCGGCTCCGGCTTTTTCATCCAGGTCTGAATGGCTGCCGTCGTCTCCGGTAACTCGATCGTCTCTGCATCTGGGTCGTGTGCTTCGATATCTTTCAACGCGGCGGCGATCAGCTTCTTCGCTTGCGTCGCGCTCGTTTTCCGAAGTTTCTTGGAAAACGCGACCGAGCGTGGTTTCATCGCATGCCAACACACGATCGGCAACGAGGTGACTTGCCCTAAATTGTAGTACCGTTCGTCGGTGTCGAAATCGGCAAGCAGGTATTCCCCGTTCGGGTCCCACAGGTGCGGTTCTTGATCGGTCAGCCAGTATCCGGACACGGGCAAACGGGCATCGGTCCCAGGTTGATCCAGCAAGGCCGTCGCGGCACCGTACCCGAGGGTTCCCCGCCACGAACGCCCATCGATTCCTTCGCACTCATAGGATTTTTCCGAACCGTCTTTGGGATAGCGAACCCGCCAACCGAACATGTTGTCCTTAATCCCCAGCGGCGAGTCATCCACGTTTTCCAACCGCATCAAAGCGCAAGCATCTTGCTCGATCGTCGTGTTGGAAGTCACAAAATCTTCCAAGAACGATGGCATCGACCACCGTCCTTTCGTCTCGGTGACGGGGTCATATTCGCGAAGTTGCCGATCGTCGACACGCCACTCCAGTATCCAGTAGTGTTCGCCGTCGAAGAAGAAGTTATCGGTGTTCCGCATGTTTTCGTTGTCGCCAGCATGAACGACCCGATGCCCATTGAACGTGCCGCCATCCGGCATGTCCACGACTGCACCACTTACACCGCCTCCGTGATGCCATTCTTTGAACGTTTTCTTCGGCGCGTTTGACCAATAGAACGCCGACTCCCATCGCGATGTCTCGTAGAACACACAGAGCTGTCCGTCGTAGTAACGCAGGTCGGATAGTTCCGCTTTCTTCGGAAGCCGGAGTTCATGTTCAAAGACGATTTCCGTCGCGTTCACCACGATCGCCGTTTGGCCGTCCGTGACCACAAGGTGCGGAAACGCTCCGAAACATTGCACGGTTTGTTTTCCATCCGGGTTGAGACGATCGGCGACTTCCTCCAAGATTGGCCAACCGTATTCGTCGATTAACCCGCCTTGCAAATTTCGCACGAGTGCCGGTTGAACACTGGCATCTTTGAGCGTCGCGTAACACTCGGGGAATTCGCGAAACGTCTCCCGTGTGGTTTGATTTTCCAGCTGGTTCAACGCATTTTGTGCATCGGGTAGTGCCTTCGTACCCACCGACCCGATGAGCCCCATCAGCCATGCTTTTCGAGCTGCTTTCAAAGCCTCTTTGCCGCGGGCGGCGGCTTCAAAGCCCGGTTGACCGGCCGCGTTGGGGACGGCTTTTTCCAGCAGCTTCCCAAAACGTTGATCACGATGCACGAAGACCGGGTCACGGGGACGATCTTCGGCTTCATCCGCTGCCGATGCCCAGTCTGTGAGGTTGAAATAACAGTCCTCCGACGGATCGGCGACTGGAATCTTTCGTTCCAATGCGAAGTCGAGTAAGTCGACGCAAATCGACGGATCGCCCCATCGTTGCACCTCCAACTTCACCGGAGTCTTGTCTTTCTTCAATCGCTTACTGGCTGAATCCAAGAGGTCGAAGACTCGCTGTGTTGGCCGTTCCGTGGCCGTTGTGAAGCGAGTCAACCAGGCCGCTGTGCCGCCATCGGGGCCGTTGTTGTCGGTCGCTTGAGCTTCCCACGCATTCTGCAGGATTCCCCAACTTTCCAGCAATTCCAACCAAGTCCAAAGTTGCTCGGGTTCCCCCCAACTGTTCGTTTCCGGCACCAGATTCAACAGTTGCCCCGCGACCTCATCGTTTTTCTTGACGAGATCGGTGATAATTGCGGAATACCCTTTCCAAAAGCCCATCGGAGCGCGAGAAATCGCAGGCGAGTCAAGGATTTCGATGAGGAACCGTTCCGATTCATCCTCCACATCCAAATCTGCACTGGTAACAAGTTGTTTGATGTCGGTCGCCATCGACGTCCAAGGCGGCATTCCGCCGAGTGTGCGGCGTACGCAAAGTTCGCGGAAGATGTTCCACGCTTCACGCGGAGAATGCGATTTCTGAAGTTCCTTGCCGTACTCCGTGATGGCCTTGTTCGACAGACAACCGGCGAGAGCGAACTCCAGAAATGCGTTTTTGCGGAGATCTTCATCGACATCCAAAGCATGGACCCGCTCCGCCTCCCGAGCTTTGCCGAAGCAGCGTGAGGCATACGTATTGTTGCCCAGCTCGATGAATTCACGCCCGGCTTGCTCCCAGAAGGATGGCAGAAAATGGGCCACACTTTTGCCCAATCGTTTGGCGATCTCCACATAGGCATCGTAAGCATGACCAGGTTTGGACTTAGCTTTTCGAGCCGCCTTTTTGAACTCCTTGACGAGTTCCAACGCATACCGCGCGTGATCCGGATCGTGAATCAACGCCCAACCGGGAAACCCGAGTGCTTGCCGACGCTTATGAGCCAAGGGGCCATCGACCTTGGGAGTGTCAAACCCTAGAAACTCCATCTCGAGGTCATCACCCTGTGAAAGCGAATCTGGCGTTAATCGCACCACCACCCGCTCACCCATCGCCGGATGCTGGTAGGCACGTGCACTGATCGCATCCACCTGTTCTTTTTTGCTAATACGCGTTTTCTTGGGCAACAAAGCCCCGGCTTCCAGAAGCGCAGTCGTATCGGTCATTGCGGGTATTCCAATGAAAAACGCTTGGTGATCCGTGAACGGTTTCTGCTATTTCATCAATCGTTCTAGGTTCGAGCGAACCCATTTGAATTTTCTCTAATCCTAGAATGGATTGTTCGCTATTCGTTGTCGTCTTCGTCGATGACACGTTTGGCGTAGATCGCGGCGGCCATTCTCATGCCTTCGCTGAAGACGACGGGGCCAACATCTTTGATGGGCATGCTGCGTTCGCGTTCGTCGGTGAAGATGAGATCTCCCGTCCAAGTCTCCGCTTCGGGGTATTCGCCGCCGATCCAGTAACGGGCTTCGGTGAGTTGCCCTTGTTCCCACACCGCACAAGTCGCGCTGCCACCCCGCACGCGGTACCCCAACCGACGGCACAACCCCAATGCATGATTGAGCTGCTCGAACTTGCCGTTCTGGAACTGTTCAATTCTCGTTTGGGACTGCTGATCCTCGGTGGGCTGCCATGTTTCGCGGAAGAGTTGATCGAGGGGTTGTTCGAAATTCAGTTCGACAACCAACTCACGGAAATCTGTCAAATCCGCGAGCAGAATCGGATGAGGAATCGCGACGGTCGGGGTCGTAATCCATTGCGATTCGCCGTCGAGATCAATCACACCGACGCCTTTTTTCTTGTCGATGTCCTTTAGGAATCCGGACTCATCTTGATTCAACTCGTGCGTGTCGACGCGACAGACCACCAGGTTTTCCAAGAGATTCCGCCACGTGGGATCGGCCCAAACGGCGGCGAGGATTTCACGCGGCACCGGCAGCGACCGCATCATCCAGAGTTCCACGGACTCGCGGCATTCCGACTCATGCCGTTCAAGCCAGTCGCTCAATGTTGCGAGTTGCTGAGCAAGTTCGCTGTCTTTGAGCCACTTGGGGACCGACGCCAACTGCTTCCCCTTCGGGTTGCGACAGACGAGTTTGCCGTCGATCAATGCGAGTTGGTAATCCTTGTCTGCAGCGACCCAAGTCGGTTCCATCGACGCCGGAGCGGTAGCGGCAACCATAGCGAGATCCGAATGATGATGTTCAATGATCGTGCATCCCTTGAGATCGGGATGCGTAGATTTGTGTTCGCCACACTAAACTGATGAGTACGGTTTGTCCATTGAACGGCGATCGGAATTCATCGGTTCTTCGTCGGACAACAATTTGACCGAAAAACGAGAGACTACTCCCATTCAATCGTTGACGGTGGTTTCGAGCTCACGTCGTAGACCACACGGTTCACACCGCGAATTGAATTGATGATGCGGGTCGACATCCGACCAAGAACTTCGTGCGGCAGTGGATACCAGTCCGCGGTCATAAAGTCATCAGTTTGCACCGCCCGAATGGCGATCGTGTCTTCGTAAGTGCGAGCGTCGCCCATCACGCCAACGGATTGAATCGGCAGCAACACCGCGAAGGCCTGTTGAACCGTTCGATAGAGATTCGCTTTGCGGAGTTCCTCGATCACGATTGCGTCAGCTTCGCGGAGAGTTTCCAACCGCTCTGCCGTGATTTCACCGAGACACCGGACGGCCAAACCCGGTCCGGGGAACGGATGCCGCCAAACAAGTTTGTCCGGCAATCCCAATTCCACCCCCATGCGACGGACTTCGTCTTTGAACAAGTCGCGGAGTGGTTCGATCAGCTCAAAACCAAGTTCTTCCGGCAACCCGCCGACATTGTGGTGCGATTTAATCGTTGCCGCCGGGCCATCCACGTTGGCGCCGCTTTCGATCACGTCGGGATACAACGTCCCTTGCGCTAAGAAATGGGCGTCCTGAATCGACTTGGCTTCTGCTCGAAAGACATCGATGAAAACCTTGCCGATAATTTTGCGTTTCTTCTGAGGATCAGTCACACCAGCAAGTGCGTCGAGGAATTGCTTTTCCGCATCGACGATGTGCAAATCGGTTTTGAAGTGGTCACCGAATTCACGGCGGACTTCTTCCCGTTCGTCTTTCCGAAGCAACCCGTTATCAACGAAAATACACGAGAGTTGATCACCAATCGCTTGGTAAAGCAGGGCGGCGGTGACGGATGAATCGACTCCGCCCGAAAGACCGCAAATGACACGATCGGAACCGACGCGTTCGCGGATGATCTGCGATTCCCGTTCGATCAACGAACTGATTCGCCATGTGCCGTGACAACCGCAAACTTGCGTCACGAAATTCGCCAGCAACCGACCACCAAATTCGGTGTGCGTCACTTCCGGATGGAATTGCAACCCGTAGATTGCGGCGTCTTTTTGTCGGACTGCCGCGTGGGGGCAGGTTTCCGTTTCCGCGAGCGAGACGAAGTATTCGCTAAGGTTATTGACTTGGTCGCCGTGACTCATCCACACCGTGGACTCCACGGGGATCCCTTGAAACAGGGCATCCAAATCGTGACTTCGCAGTGTCGTCCGGCCGAACTCCCGCGATTCGCCTGGCGTAATCGCACTGCCTTGCGAACGACAAACCAACTGCATGCCGTAACAAATCCCGAGGATCGGAATGCCAAGTTTGAAGATTTCCGGATCGGGCTGTGGAGCACCGTCACCATACACGCTCGCTGGCCCTCCGGAGAGAATCAGCCCCTTCGGGTTCAATTCCCGGATTCGTGACGCGGGAAGATCATGCCGGACAAGCTGGCAGAACACGTTCTGTTCTCGCACTCGGCGAGTAATCAATTGGGCGGTCTGCGAACCAAAATCCATGACGAGAATGAGTTCTTCGTCTTGGGTATTGACCAATCCGGGCGATGAACCCGCTGGAGCAATGTCGGACATCGATCGAAATCTTCCTGCTAAATCCTGGAGGGGCCGTCTGCACGGACCAATGCAACCGGGCCAGTCCGCTCAGTGGACCTTCCGGTATTCAATTGTCTCTAGTTCTTCGGCGCTTCTAATCCAATTCCCGAGTAGAAGAAACCACGTTCGGCCATCTTGATGGGGTCGTATAGGTTCCGCCCGTCGATGATGACGGGATTCTTGAGTTTATGCTTCATGAAATCGAAATCGGGATTGCGGAAGCCATTCCACTCCGTAACGATGGCCAATGCATCGGCCCCGTCGAGTGTGTCGTAGTGATGCGGAAAGTACTTCACCCGATCTCCGTAAATCGCCTTGACGTTCTCTTGGGCAACGGGATCGTGCACCTGGGGAATCGCCCCGTCTTCGAGCAATCGCTCGAGCAACACCAACGATGGAGCTTCCCGAATATCGTCGGTGCGTGGTTTGAACGACAACCCCCACACCGCGATCGTTTTTCCCTTCAGATCGCCGTTGAAGTAGTTCTTGAGCTTGCGATGCAGGACTTCTTTTTGATTGTTGTTGACCGCATCGACGGTTTTCAGGATTTGGGCATCGAGCTTGTTATCTTCCGCGACGCGAATTAATGCTCGCACGTCTTTCGGGAAGCACGATCCACCATAACCAACGCCAGGAAACAGGAACGAAAACCCAATCCGTTGGTCATGGCCGATACCGCGACGGACATCGTTGACATCCGCACCGACCAACTCACAAAGATTCGCCATTTCGTTGATGAAGCTAATTTTCGTCGCCAACATGCAATTGGCAACGTATTTCGTCATCTCGGCACTTTCGAGTCCCATGGCCAAGAACGGACGATCGGTCCGCAGGAATGGCTTGTACAGCTCGTGCAGAGTTTCACCGACTTCGGGCCGTTCCACCCCGACGACCACGCGATCGGGTTTCGTAAAATCGTCGATCGCGGCTCCTTCTTTGAGGAACTCCGGATTCGATGCCACATCGACCTTGCGACCAGTCAGCTCTTGTAGTCGTCGAGAGACTTCGCGATTCGTCCCGACCGGCACGGTGCTTTTCACAATGACGATGACGTGATCGTTCAAATGCGGAGCCAACGTCTCCGTCACTTTCCAAATGCCGTTCAGGTTCGCGGAACCATCGTCACCCTGAGGTGTACCGACAGCAATAAAAACGCAATCCGCAGTCGGCACAGCTTCTTCGTAGTCGGTCGTGAAATGTAATCGTCCGGCGGCTGCGTTCCGAGTGACGAGTTCCGTTAGGCCGGGTTCGTAAATCGGAATTTCGTTCCGCTTCAGACCGGCAACCTTCTTCTCGTCGATATCCACGCAGGTCACGTCGTTTCCGCTTTCCGCCAGACACGTCCCCGTGACCAAACCGACATAGCCGGTGCCAATCATGACAATTTTCACGTTGTATCTCCTTGCCAGTCGGGACGAGTCCCTTTGAATGCGTTTGGCCCAAATTGAAAACTCACGTTCGTGGCTCTCGATACCACGACGTGAGTGATCTCGAATCGGAAAATTCGATCAAGCAGGAATCCTAATCAAATGCTGACGATCTGACCAGCGAAGGTACGCGATCCCTGATGAATAACACGTGGCTCTAGCGTTGGGAGTGGCTGACAGTACAATGAAGGACGGTGAATTCCTTGCATTTCCCGTTCGTTTGCGTCTCCTCACTTCGCCGCGGAGTTCCGTATGGCCAACCAATCCACATTTCCTGCGGAACTATTAGACCAATTTCATGCATTGGACCGCCGAATTCGCCGGGCCGACGTGCTACGGGGTCTCGGAGGACTTCTGCTGTTGGTCGGTGCATTGGCCGGAATCGCTCTGCTCGCCGATTGGCTTTGGGGACTTCCCACGCCGATGCGTTTAGGAGCCTTGGGACTTTCCGCTGGATTCATCGTGATTGTCGGATGGCGAAGCGTTGTGCGACCAGCGTTTCAGCGACGTTCTTTACCCGAGTTGGCGGCTGTTGTGGAATCGGCTCATCCGGAACTAAAAGGCCGATTGGTGACGCTGGCGGAGTGGAACGACCCCGAGACAACACTCGACCACGAAAGTTCCGCCCTCATGCGGCGACTTCTCGAACGTCAGACATTGAAATCCATTGATCGGGTTCAGTTTGGCGACGTCATCTCCACTCGCCGGTCACGACGTACGATACTCGCAGGTCTCGCTGCCGTTGCGGTTCTGTTTCTGCCTTGGTTCATTCAACCAACCGCGTATGGACAGCTTTGGTCGCGACTGCTGTTCCCGTGGGGGGAATATCGAAACCCAACGCGACTCACGTTTCAAATCGAGGACGGCAATCGAGCGGTCGCCAAAGGTGACGACGTAACACTGCGTGTTCGGGCGAACTCCGATCTAGAATTGAGTGACAACAAGCTCCCGCCAGCGATCCGTCTGGTCTGGCAAGAAGACGGTGGCGGCACCGATGATCGGTTGCTCGAGTTCGAAGCGACCACCAACTCTTGGATACTCACGCGATCCCGTGTCCATCGGTCGTTCACGATGTTCGTCGATCACGACGGCCAAGCATCGCCGGAGTACCGTGTGGAAGTCCACCCGCGTCCGGAGATCACGGGGGCAACGCTGGAAGTGTTTCCGCCCAGCTACACTGGAATGCCCGCCCAGACGTTTGATGGCCTCGTCGGTGACATTCCAGTTTTCGAGCATAGCCGCATGATCGTGAAGGTGGAATCGTCGTTGCCAATCGAGTCCGCCCGGTGGGTGTGGCTACAAACTCGCGTTCATGAATTCAACGCCGATCCGGAAACCCCCTTGCCGGATGCAACACCCATCCCGCTCACGCTCACTAATGATGGTCGAACCGCGACGGCGGAATGGATTGCCACACACGGCGGAACGTTCACATTGGAACTGGCCCATGCCAACGGATTGACCAATCTCGACGAGACGTATCGGAACCTCGCCGTCATCCCGGATTTGCCGCCGCAACTCACGATAATTGATGAACCGGTCTCCGATCGGGTCCGACCTGACGACGTGTTCCTGATCACAGCAGCGGCAAGCGACGATGTTGCGATCGAGGCATTGGAACTGCATCTCGATCTGCCGGCCGACCGGCACGAAGTCCAATCGGTTCCGGCGGAGACGCTGTCTGAAGATCAGGTCGAACACGCGTTCCGAATCGATTTGTCCACACTAAATCTAGAGCCCGGTGAGGTTCTCACATACAGTTTGCGGGCGGCGGATGGCCGGAAGATTCCCGGTCCGCAGGAAACGTGGTCTCGGTCCCGTCGATTGACGCTTCGCACGGACGCCCCCAGCGTGGATGCCGCGAAAGTTGCCCATCGCCAACAAAACTGGCGGAAAACCTTCGACGACATTCGCAAAGACTTGGCAGACACTCGTCAGGAAGTCGAATCCCTCCACGATGAGGCCGTGAGTAATCGGAAGGAAGACCGCGAATTTGAATCCGACAGTGAAATTGGACCGACAGCCGAACGGGAAGCGGCATTAGCAGATCGGCTCGAACAACTCGGCGAAGAACTCGCTGACCATCCGTTGTTCGAGCAAGTTGCCGACGAGTTTCAAAAGACCGCCCGTGAGAATTTGGAACCAGCGGCAGCCGAATTGACGGAAGCACCGGGTCAGGAAATCGACGAAAAAGTCGCCACGCTTGATCGAAACCAACAACAGTTGGCGAACGCCGAGCAACAATTGGATGCTGCGGCCCGTGAATTCGAGTTGGCATCGGCATTGGAACGAGACCTCCAAGAGATTCCGGAATTGGCCCGGGAGGCTGAGAAACTTGCGGATCAGTCGGAGAAGCTCGCCGACGACCAAGCTGCTGCGGACCAAGAAGAGGACACCGCGAAGCAGCAACAACTGCAGGACGAACTAGCCGATCGGCAAGAGGAACTCGCGGCGGATCAAGCGGAGTTGGAGAACCGTTTGGATGACTTATTGGACCGCCGACCGGAACTGCTCGATGCTGCTCGCCGAGACGAACTGGAACAGCTCCAGCAGTTGATCAAGGAAGCCGAACGCTTGGCCAAGGCCGAAGATCAATTGGCCGAGACATTGGAAGAAGACGCCCAAAAAGCTGCGGAAGCCGCCGAGGAATTGGCGAAACGTCAAGCGGAACTGGCGAAAGCAGTCGAAGAACTAGCGAAGCAGGAAGCCAAATCCGACGCCAACGAAAATCAGTCGATCAATCCACAACCCGCTCGTGAAGCGGCGGAGGCATTGGAGCGGGGTGATCTTGCTGAGGCCGAACAGAAGAATCAGCAACTCGCGGAACAGATCGAGCGGTTACTCGATGCTCCGGGTGAGGACGCCACCGAAAACGAACGCAACTCTTCGCAACCGCAAACTGCCGCGGGGTTGGCCCAAAAGCAGCAGGAACTTCGGCAACAGACCGAGAACTTATCGAAAAATGAAGCTGCAACTGCCGAGGACCGTGAAGAATTGAAGTCCGCGCAGGAGCAACTTGCCAAGCAAGTGGGCGAGTTGCCGAACTCTCCCCAGGAAAATGCCGCCGGCGACCCGCAAGCGTCTCCCAAACGAACGGCACAAGACGCGATGCAACAGGCGAGTGAGGCACTCGACAATGACAAGTTGGATGATGCCCAGTCGCTCCAGAAAACGGCGGAGAAAGCGTTACAGGAACTCGCGAAGCAACAGCCGAACTCGAAAACACCTCAAGGACCGATTGACCCCGAGACCGCGAACAAAATGCAACAACTCGCTGATGAGATGCGGGATTTGCAGGAAGAGATTGAACAGCTCCGCCGTGAGCAGGGTGCCACCGAAGAAGCTGAGGATCGTCAAGCCCAGGAAACCACGCAAAACCAGCAAGCTGACACGAATTCAGCAACCAACGAGAACCGTCCGGCTGACTCCCCTATGAATCAGGACGCCGCCGCGGACTCATCCGAATCCAGCGAATCGCAAAATTCTCAGGAAGCCAATCAGAACCCGGCCGACAATACGGAGGCCACCGCAGACATGCCACCGCAGCAATCGCAGAATTCGGAAACCGGTTCGCAGCCGAATTCAAACAATGCAGACGAAGCGACATCAAACGAAACGACAAACGAACAAACCAACTCTGAAGGCCCGCAGAACAGCGAGCCAGAATCAAACTCGACCGCTGAGAACGCGGAACCAGCTTCGCAATCGAACCAACAGCAAGCTTCGGAACCATCGGTTGGGCAACAACTCGCGGAACAGCAACGACAGTTAGCACAGCAGGCAGCTCAATTGGCTTTGGATGTCGCTCGCGAACGGGGTGCGGAATCCGAAGCGGCTCAGAATTCTTTGGAAATGGCGCGTCGGGCGGAACAGGCAGCTCGTGCGATGGAAAGCGGACAGCCTCAGCAAGCCAGCCAAGCGGCGGAACAAAGCGCAAGTGCTGCCGATCAAACTGCGGAGCAACTGGGCCAGCCGAACGGGAACTCACCGGCCAACACCGAATTGCAGCAACAAGCCGAGCAACTGGCGAATGCCCAACGAGAGCAGCAACAGTCGCTTCAGCAAGCTGCGTCATCGCCAGCATCGAGACGCTCTGCCCGCCAGGCTGGCCAGGAATCTCTGAACCAAGCGACGCGGGAACTTTCGCGGCAATTGGCCGAAGCCGCACGCAATTTGAATTCCCAGCCGTTGAATCTGGAGGAGCAAGGGCTTCAAGCGGTTCAACAAGCTCAAGCTGCGGACGACGCTCAAGGTTCCATGCAGCAGACGAGTCAATCACTGGGTCAGGGGAACGATAGCCAAGCCGCCCAATCGGCCAGAGAAGCAGCGGAATCACTTCGTCAAGCGGCAGGTCAAGCCGCGAGTTCCGCAGATGATTCAGCCGATTCTGGTTCGTCGCCGGTCCCTGGAGAATTAGCCCGACAACTTGCGGAAGCCAAACGTCAGCTTGCCGAAGCCCAACAACAGATGGCCCAGCGAAATCAATCACAGAACGGCCAGCAGACCGGTGAACCGTCGAATTCCGAATCACAGCCGCAACAAAATGCCCCCGGTCAGAATTCCGAATCAGCGGACTCTGAGGGATCGAAGACCGACCCAGACGGTTCACCAAACCCAATGAGTTCTCAAGCCAGTTCATCCAGCTCGAAACCGTCCAATCAACCAGGACAGCAATCAGGCAATTCGCCGAGTCAGTCGTCGCAAAGTCTGAAACAAGCGGCCGAGGCGTTGCAACAAGCTGCTCGAAGTATGCAGCCAAGCCAGCCGTCCTCTCAGCAAGCGTCCTCCGAACCGGGACAGTCATCGCAGTCGCTGGAAGGTGGCGACGGAAGCGGTACCCAAGCCGACACGGATATTCACAGCATCGAGCAAGAACTCAAACGCCGTGCCCGTCGAGAATGGGGGCAACTCCCTGGCAATCTGCGAACCGAAATCCTTCAAGGCAGCCAACGAAAACCCAACGGAGACTATGCGAAACTCATCAAATGGTACTCCGAGGAAATTCAAAAGGCCCAGGAGAACAAGACTCCATGATGCGGTTGGTACTTGGAATCATTGTCACCTTGAGCATTTGGGGCCCCGCGGTTCCGTCATTGATGGCGAACGAACGGACTGCGGAAGAGCGGAAAGTCGATGCCGCGATTGCCAAGGCATTGAAGTATTTGGCCAGCGTGCAGCAGCCGTCTGGCGCTTGGCGAGTCGATGCCTATGGTGAATCGACCGCCGGGACTTCGCTCGCGGTAATGGCATTCCTTGCCGCCGGACATCTGCCCGGTGAAGGACCGTATGGAGACGCGATCAACAAGGGCATTGATTGGGTCCTTGATCATCAAGAACCGAACGGCATGCTGATCAACCCGCGTCACACGAGCCACGGCCCGATGTACAGTCATGGTATCAGCACACTGATGGTCGCCGAGATCATTGGCATGGTCGATGTGGATCGGGGCAGGAAAGCCAAGAAGGTCTTGGAAGACGCAATCCGACTAATTCTCAACGCCCAAGGAGTTGCCAAGTCTCCCGGCAACGAGGGTGGTTGGCGATACACGCCTCACAGTCGGGATAGCGATTTAAGTGTCACGGGGTGGCAGTTGCTGGCTCTTCGAGCAGCTAAGGATGTCGGATGCGACGTGCCCGCCGACAACATCGAACAAGCCATCGAATACGTGAAGCGATGCCATCATCGCGGTGGGTTTGCATATCAACCGCGCCAAAACCCAACGGCCGTCCGCACGGGTACGGGAATTCTTTGTTTGGAAGTCGCGGGCGATCATCACAGCGACGAAGCACTCACCGGCGTGCAATATTTGCAGAACCGCCCGTTGCGTTGGAACGATCAACATTGTTTCTACGGGGTCTATTATTGCAGCGTGGGCATGTTCAAAATCGGAGGCGATGCCTGGAAGCAAACACAACGGCATATTAACAGCATGTTGCTCGAACACCAGTCGTTCAACGGGAGTTGGCTCTGTGACAGAGAAAACAATCTCGGTCGCGGCTATTGCACGAGCATGGCAATTCTGGCTCTCTCGATCGACTATCGCTACCTGCCGATTTACCAACGTTAGTGCGATCAACACGCAGCGTGGACAACGAAATACGGAGAACGCGACTGTCAATGGATCGATCGAGAATCCAAGAGTTCTCAACGTCGGCCGAAGGTCGATTTTCTTTTCCCGTGGTTTGCGATAACATGGTGCACGAACCGCTGGATTAATCTGTGCGGTATCATCAATTCGAATTTTTCATCGCCATTGTCGAGACTTCACTCCGATGCCGTACTCCATTGATCGTGCCGAAGAACTGAAGACCGAATTGACAGACAAGTACGTGGTTGTCGACGCGAATCAGCCACACTTGAAACGGTTCGCCAAACGCACCGGGATTGTGAAAACCGTCAATATGAACGGTCGGGCGTTGGTGCAGTTCGATGCTCCCGAGGATATTTCCTGGTACGACATCGACCCGACACATCTGAAAATTGTCGCAAAGCCGCAGCCCAAACCCAAAGCAGAAGAAGCTCCAGCCAAGGAACCGGCTGCCACCAAAACCAGTGCCACGGCCGCGAAACCGGCCAGTGGGAAGAAACTCAGTCCCATCGAAATGGCCCGCCAACAGGATGCCGCCAAAAAAGCCGCCGCTGCAGGTGCGAGTGAAAAGAAGCTCAGTCCGATTGAGCTTGCTCGTCAGCAAGATGCCGCCAAGAAAGCGGCAGCCGCCGACGCAGGCAAAAAACTCAGCCCCATCGAGCAGGCTCGTCAGCAGGACGCCGCCCGAAAAGCCGCGGAGAAACCGGCTCCATCGGCTCCTCCAGCTGGCAAGAAACTTTCGCCCCTCGAAATGGCTCGGATGCAAGACAAGAAAAAGTCCGAGTAAGCCGCGTCTTTTGTTCGTTTGATCTGGACTATTTAGAAAGCAACCAGGGCATCATCTCATGTCCTGGAATTTGCCAATCGCTCCGGCTTGCAATCACTTCGTTATAGGCTGTCAAATCATCGGCGGAGATGCCGGTTCCGCAGCCGGTGAATGGCACCAGACCGTGGCTGTGTGTTTTCGTGCGTAGAAACGTCGGGTGATCGGGAGTGATGAGAATCCGGTAGTCACCTTGGCTCTCGAGAAACGCATGCAGCGGAGCCACGATGTGCCGATCGATTTCTTCCAGAGCATTCACCTTTGCGGTGGCATCACCTTCGTGAGACGCTTCGTCCGTTGCTTCAACATGGACGGTGATCAAATCGACGTTCGATAACGCATCAATCGCATATTGACCTTTGGCTGCGTAGTCGGTGTCGGTGTAACCGGTTGCCCCAGGAACTTCGATCACGTCCCATCCGACCAATCGCCCCATCCCGCGTAAGAGATCAACCGCTGTGATCACGGCCCCCTTCTTCCCGAAGCGAGCGTCGAATGGTTTCAGATTCGGTCGAATTCCCAGTCCCCACAACCAAATGCTGGAAACCGGTCGCTCGCCTCGTGCAATTCGCCGTTGATTCACCTCACAATCAGCGAATAACTCCTGACTTCGCTCCATCAATGCTCGCAGGTCATCCGAGCCGGGACCATTAGGGAGATGTGGTGCGATTGGTTGGTCGGTGATGTCGTGTGGCGGCGTCGAAGTTGTGTCTTTCGAAAACGGTGCTTGGCCATCGCGGGACCGATAAACCAGCAAATTTCGGTAGCTCACACCTGCATGAAACTTCCAATTGGAATCACCGCAGCATTCGCGTTGCAGCAATTCGATCAGTTCCTGCCCTTCCTCATTGGGAATTTGATGAGCCGTAAACGATTCCATCTTGCCGTCATCCAGGGTGACGAAGTTGCAGCGAATCGCCCAATCGTCCGGCCCCAGTTCGATCCCTTGTGCCGCAGCCTCGATTGGTGCCCGACCGGTGTGACATTGCAGAGGATCGTACCCGAACAAACTCATTGTTCCGACATCGCTTCCCGGCGGGAGTGACTCGGGCACCGTTAAGGCTTGTCCGACGCGGCCAAGCGTCGCAACACGATCCATGGCAGGGATATTGGCTGCCTCCAATGGCGTGCGACCTGCCAAAACGTCTTGTGGTTCGTCGGCACACCCGTCGGGAATGATCAACACGAATTTCATCATTGAGCTCATGCTAGGTATTCGAAACACGAACTATCGCGAATCCGTCGAGTTGCTTCAAGGTACGATGACCAACATCCCGCGTGGATCGAGTGACACGCAGTCATTTAACACCGCACAGCCGCCGATGTGGCTGTTGCCATTCTGATGAGTAATATGGATGCTCTCGAAACGACTTGCAAAGATTCGGGAGAAGAATGTCATTGGGCTCAGCACGAACTAATGCGGTGCCAATTTCGCCAGTTCTTCTTTCGCAGTTTCTGAATGCAGGAGCGAGAAATGAGGGTTGATTTCAATTGCCGTTTCGAATGCCTTTTGCGCTCGCTTCGATTGCCCCAATGCATTGTAAATCATCCCGGCGTGGAAAAACATCTTTGCATCTCGCGTGCCGAGTCTCAATGCTTGCTCGATGGATTTCGCAGCCTCCTCAAACTTGCCGTTCCGATAGAGTGTCCAGGCTAGCATGTCATGTCCGTAAACATCTTGCCGAAGCGCGAAGTCTTTCTTCGCCAATTCCAATGCTCTCTGAGGCTTCAAATCTCTGTCGGCGTAGAACATAGCAACTTCGCGATAATGGGCCGCCGCTGCATGAACCGCCTCTTCCGCCATCGCTTCCTCGGCTTGTTCGTACCAGTGCATCGCCTCTTCCTCGTCACCGAGTCGACGATAGACATCGCCAAGTGCTGCCATCATCGGCGGTTCACCGAAGTCTTCGATGGCCCCAAAGTATGCCGCGATCGCTTCACCGTGCTGCCCTTGAGCAGCCTGGACTTTCGCAAGACCGACAACTGCCTGAGCATTGGAGGAATCGATGGCGATCGCATTCCGGAAATGCCGACTCGCCCGCTTCAATCGGCCAGTGTCAAACGCAATCGACCCCAGTCGCCATTCAAACCATGACTCGAGACTGCCGAGCCCACCAGCATCTTGAACATCTCGGAGTGCCTCCGTAAGAAGTTCCGTAGCTTGCTCGGTATCGCCTTTGAGTTCAGCAAGTCTCGCGAGTCTCGCTTGAACTGAGGGACCGTTGGTCATCTTCGCAAGCGTTGCGAAACTCTCTTCCGCTGCATCGTATCGACCAAGCTCAAGCTGGCAATCTCCAATTGTCGCCTGAGCGAGCGTATTCTTCGGTGATTCTTTGGCGACGTCGCTGGCGATCTTAAGAGCTTCCTTGAATTGATGCTGAGCTTGCAACGCGGTCGCCAGATAGGTGCTTGCCTTCGAATCTTTCGGATAGTTCTTGAGCACTTTTCGGAAGGTCTGTTCGGCCTTTTGATACGCGAGGTGATCGCCTTGTTCTTTAGCCCTCCGCATGTACAACTGGCCTAACAATCGCTGCAGCGAAGCGCTTTCCGGAGCAGTCGAAAGCCTTTTTTGGACCGAGGCAATCGCTCCGTCTACCGGAATGAGTCCATCTTCGTTCAATCGACGGGCAGCGTTGTTGGCCGGTGTCGCTTCATCTTGGCGATCCTGCGCCAAGAGCATCCCGCCCGTCTCACAAAGAATGAAAACCAGCGTGGTTAAGCGACTGAACGTTCGAAAATCCATCGTGGGAGCCTATCTGAGAGCGAGTCGATAGAAGTGAATCGTCGTGCAACAATCGGTGCGAGGCTTGCAGTGCCAAAGAAAGAATATGGCATGCTCGATCCGCATTGTTCAAAAAAAACGGTCTCTCAGGTGTATCCCCCGAGAGACCTTCATTCGATCTGAGAGTCAGGGCGTGCCTAGACCGCAGTGCATTCTTCTGCGTCCACGACGGGGGCCATTGCAATCAGTAGTCATCGGCTCTAGTTCGGTGCGGCCAAATAGGGGAAGGTGTCCAAGAACTGAGCATCGTTCTCGTCGATACCGTCTCCGGTGAGCCCGCCTGCAGTGAGAAGGTTGAGTTCCGCGTCGATCACATCATCCTCCAATCGACGACCGTTCAGAAAGCCGCCCGCAGATGAGGTGTCGAACGTAAGAATATCCGGAAGCAGAATCGGGGTCAGATTCATTGCATTGGTAGCATTGCTGAGCCCGGTGATGCTGGCTTCGACGTCAGCTCCGAAGTCTGCGAGATCGTCGGCAGGATCGCTCTGGTTGAACTCATCTTTCCGCGGACCGGGAATCAGGACCGTGTTAATCGCCGGTCGCCCCACTCGATCGAATTGGCCGCCACGATCTCGCGTCGTGGCCCAAATTCCAACATTTTGTCCGCCGAAGGTGCTACTGGGAATCTCCAATACTATTGCTGTCACGTTGAAACCGGCAAAGTTGTCGACCTGATCGGCCCCCGAACCTAAAACATCTGAATCGAAGAAGAATGGATCCTCGTAGAGGTCAGCGATCAACTTCCCACCACCACGCACGTTGATTGTTCGTCCAGTGGAACCGCTGGCTGCGACACGATTGTTCTCGCGTAATACAATGACACGCTGCGGTCGGTTACCACGCGCTCGGCTGAAATAGAAGCTGAAACTCACGTTGGAAACGGCGTCACCATTGTTGTCGATGTGAATCGTGTAAATCCCGCGAGAGTTGAAAGAACCTGGGCTATTTGCCAGGACACCAGCCCGGGGATTGACGGTTGCGATGATGACCGTGTTGTCAGGGTTCTCAGGGGATTGAAACGCATAGAGATCGTTCAAGTCCATCCGACCATCGACCGCGACCGATGGCGAATCCAAGTGATCTGCCGCCTGAAGGCCAATCAATGGTGTCAAACACGTACAGAGAGTCGCCGCGAATTTCCAAATTCTCATGCCCGTCTCCTTGACAATTTGCGTAACATGCGTAGCTGTCACAAGACGTTATACAGATGATTCGATCTGAACGCAAGCAGACAGTCGACAGATGCCAGTATCGGCATGCGCATACGAAAACAGCCCTGATCATTTCTGACCAGGGCTGTTTGTTTATAAACAAGGTTGATAGTTGCGTGTGAGAATCTGAGTGGACTATTGCGTTTTGTGGGTGGTGTTCCCACGTGTGAGTTTGCACTCACTGAGGTTATGAGCTGGTATAGTGAGTCGTTCCAACC